>NZ_JBFBMD010000030.1:0-44482 GCF_040686915.1 Rhodococcus sp. NPDC077669
AGGAAGCGGTGGCACACACGACGGTGCGTGCCACCGCTTCACCATGCCGTCGTTGACAGGCCGACCTCCATATGAGAGCGGCTTCGCCGCATGTGCGCGGAAATTCGTAGCAGAGACCGAGTTTCCGCGCACAACGATCCAAGGGGGTTCGAGCAACGGTTCGGGCACCATGGAGGTCGGACGCGACCGACGTCGTTCGTGAGAGGGGTCTTCGTGTCGATTCGTCCGGCCGAGGTCGGCACCGTGTCGATCGTGTTGGGAGCGCTGGTCGTTCTGGTTCTCGATGCTCACACTGCATGGCAGACGCCTTCGCACCTTCGGCGCACGATCAGTGAATACGGACTCGGCGCACAGCAGTGGGTGTTCTCGATCGGGGTCGTCCTGCTCGCGTTGGGTTCTGCTTTCACTCTGCTGGCCGCGGTGCGACAACGGCTCACCCGACATACCTCGGTAGCGTCCTTGTGTCTGATGCTGTGGACTATCGGCCTTGTTGCCGTTGTCGCCGTGCCGAAGCAAGATTGGTCGAACGACGCGTCACTGAGCCTCGGCGGGACGATCCATCGACTCGGTGCGGCAGTGGCGTTCGTCAGCATCCCCGTCGCGGTCTTCGCGTTCTCGCGGCCCTGGATTCGTCAGGGTCCATGGACTGTCCGGGCACGAACGACACTGTGGCTGAGCGTGCTGTCCGTCTGCACGCTGCTCCCGATCGCATACGCACTCGTTGTCGGTGCCGTCGGCACGCGACCCTGGTATCGGGTGGTCACCCTCGGCTACGTGGAGCGCGTGCTCGTCGTTGCCGAAGTGATCGCATTGATCTCGCTGGCCTTGTGGGTGTGGGCAGCCGAACGTAGGAGTCCTGCTTCCGTGAAGTCGCAGGAGATCGAGGCCTCGCGGCCCGTCTAGGGAACCGATCGCGCGTTGCGTGCGTCCAACCTGTCAGTGCCGTCGGAGTCGAGAGGTTGAATGAATGCGTGTGATGTCTGGACGTCGAATTGCTGTGGCGTGCAGCGCGGTGCTGTTGCTGACGGGATGCGCCGGCTCGACGAATGAAAGCCCGGTCGCGAGCGAGGACACATCCACGTCGGCGGTGACACCGGGTCCACGAGAGCCATTCGATCCATGCACTATCCCGAAATCTGCGGTGACAGCAAGCGGCTTGGACGTGAGTACGGAACGACCCGACTTCGCTGGAATCACCACATACCCGGGTTGGAAGAACTGCACGTGGGATGCACGAGGGCCGGAGGCCTGGTACTACCTGTCCGTCATGTCGTCGATCAACTCGATCGACGAGTATCTGCGTAGCCCACAGAACGAGCGGCAACTCTCAGTCCAGGTCGGCTCGCGTGACGCAGTTCAATACAACTCCGACTACCAAGGAAACCCGCCGACTGGATGTGACATCGCATTTGACGTGAACGGAAATCTGATCATTTTCGTGGTGGACACGATTGGTTCAGAAGACACCTTGGGTGATCCGTGCGAAGAGGTTATGGAGCACGCAATCAAGCTCGAGCTGCACCTACCGAAGTGAGGAAGTAGACGCATGACCGACAGATCGTTCGGACTCACCGACAACCTCATTCATTGGCAGATGCTGCGGGACCGAGCCTCCGCAGGCGAGCTCTCGGTCGAATCGGACGTTGCCCAGCGGTGTGACAGGGCATGCGAGATTTATTTGCTCGACCTGTCCAGGATGCTCGAGATGACCAAGGGTCTGTCGAGGCCTGAAGCTTTTGGCAATCTGCCGTCAGCCCAACAACTCGGAGCCAAATTCCATCGCCTTGCTGTCGGCGAAGAAGGCTCCGCTCGCTTTGCGATCAAGCAGCAGATCGAGATCATCAAGACCATGCGCGAGTTCTTTCGACACTATTTCGCGAGTGTCGAGGCCGTGGACAGTGCCACCGCGGCAACAGTCGAAGCGCTGTCGCCACCGCGATAGACGAAAAATCCCGACGACCCAGTTGCTCGGTCGTCGGGATCGGTCGTTCGAAACGTGCTGCTAGCGAGCCAGTTCCACTTCGGCTTCCTCGTCGACGAAGGGATCGCCGTTGCGCGGAGCGTTGTAGCGCTCGAGATTCAAGATGCCTTCCCGCTTGGCGACGATGGTCGGCACCAGAGCCTGACCGGTGACATTGACCGCGGTACGGCCCATGTCGACGATCGGTTCCACTGCAAGCAGCAGGCCGACGCCGGCGAGAGGCAGTCCCAAGGTCGACAGCGTAAGAGTCAGCATCACCGTCGCGCCTGTCGTTCCTGCTGTTGCCGCTGAACCGATCACAGACACGACGATGATCAGCAGGTAGTCGGTGATGGTCAGGTCGATACCGTAGAACTGCGCGACGAACAGTGCTGCGATGGCGGGATAGATTGCCGCGCAACCGTCCATCTTCGTCGTCGCCCCGAGCGGTACCGCGAACGAGGCGTACTCACGCGGAACGCCGAGGTTGCGTTCGGTGACACGCTCGGTGAGAGGCAGAGTGCCGATCGACGACCGCGAGACGAAACCGAGCTGGGTCGCCGGCCACACGCCCGAGTAGAAGGCGCGCACCGAAAGACCATGAGCGCGAACGATCAACGGGTACACCACGAAGAACACAACAGCCAGGCCGACGTAGATCGAGACGGTGAACACTCCGAGCGAACCGATGGCGTCCCAGCCGTAGGTGGCCACAGCATTGCCGATCAGAGCAGCAGTACCGATCGGCGCGAGGCGAATGATCCACCACAGCACCTTCTGCACGATCGCAAGGAGTGATGCGTTGAAGGCCAGGAACGGTTCGGCCTTCTTGCCGACCTTGAGTGCAGCGATACCGATGGCAGCGGCGATCACCAGCAACTGCAGGATGTTGAAGCTCAACGACGTGGTCGCGGTACCGCTCTCGGCAACCGTGGTCTTCGCGCCGAGCGCGAGGAAGTTGTTCGGCACCAAGCCGGTGAGGAACGACCACCATGACCCGACGCTGGACGGATCTCCCGCCGAGTCCGCCCCAGCGCTGGTCCGCGATCCGGGCTGGGCGACCAGACCGATGACGATGCCGATGATCACTGCGATGAACGCCGTGATGGCGAACCACCACAGCGTCTGGATAGCCAGACGCGCAGCGTTCGTGACTTCACGAAGATTGGCGATGGAACTGACGATGGCCGTGAAGACCAGCGGAATGACCGCGACGGTGAGCAGCTTGACGTAGCTCGAACCGATGGTCGAGAGGGTACCGACCAACCAGTTTTCGTTGCCGTCGGCCGCGTCGGGCATCGATCGAGCGATCAGCCCGAACACGACACCGAGTACGAGACCGGCAACGATTTGTGGACCGAACGCGGTTGCCCAGGTAGGGACACGGCGCGTACGGGTAGCGCTGGGCGCAGACATGGTTATGCCTTTCGAAAAGAAGAGACGCCGACAGAGGTGGGCGAGAGAATGCTCATCGGGCCGATGTGCCCGACGGAGAGGTTGCGGTCTAGAGGACCGTCAACAGGTAGCGCTGGCTTGCAGACGCAAGTCGACGTAGCGTCGAGAGGTCAGCAGCGGATTCACTGGTAAGACGGTACTCGTCCGACAATCGCCGCGACGGGCAGGGTTCTTCTGAGGGTTCACTGTGGAATCGATGAGGGTGCGCTGCGCGATCGACGGTTCCCCGATTTCGTGAGTTACGTTGAGTTCTCCGCAGCCGACGAAACGAGATCATGAGTATCAAGACGAAGCCTCGAGGACTGGTTCGGCGACTGGTACAAGCGATGTGCGCTGTTGTCGCAGCGTTGGTTGCGGTCGTTCTGGCGTCGGCCGGATGGGTTGCGTACGCGACGGCGGGCAAGGTCTACGACGTCGACGACGCACCGGACGCGCCAGTAGGGATCGTTCTCGGTGCCCAGGTGCGAGACGGCAAACCGATGCGCTTTCTCGCCGGTCGGCTCGACACCGCCATTCAGTTGATGGAGGCAGGAAAGATCAAGGCAATCCTTGTCTCCGGTGATGCAGACGGCAAGTCCGGCAACGAGATTCAGGCTATGACCGAGTACCTGATCGAGCATGGAGTCGACCCTGACGTCATCGTTGGTGACGACCACGGCATCGATACCTACGACACGTGCGCCCGCGCGAAAGAGACGTTCGGCGTCGAACGTGGACTCATCATCAGTCAACCCCTTCATGTCTCCCGTGCCGTCGCACTGTGCGAGGACATGGATTTGGAGATCGACGGTGTGACTGCCGACTGCATCGACTGCAACACGCTCGCTGTCGTGCGGAACTACGCACGAGAGTTGTTGGCACGCCCCAAAGCAGTTCTCGACCTGTGGTCCGGACGCGATCCAGTCGTCGTGTCCCCGCCGAACGATTCACTTGCGACAATCACAGGGCGATAAGTGTGCCCGTGGGAGATCGGCTCCTCAGATTGGGAAGTATGACGCCGATCGGCGCCTGCATGTCGAGTCCGGGGAGCTGATCCGCGGCTGGTCAACTGATCGGCGACGCGGAGTGTTCGCGCAGACGCGACTACAGTGAGCGAGTCGGTTCGACGACTCAGCGAACCCCGTGCTTTACAGGAGTGGACGCTTGAGCTGGATTCGCTTGAACGACGTTGCCAAGGGATACGACCAGAAGGTGATGTTGCGTGAGGTGTTCTTCCGCCTCGCCGACGGCGATCGCATCGGTCTGATCGGCCGCAACGGCACAGGCAAGACCACCCTGCTGCAGCTTCTCCTCGGCCGAGAGACCCCGGATTCGGGGGGCGTCGACGTCACCGAGGGTGCTCGCATCGGCTACTTCTCGCAGTTCTCCGAACTGGACGGCGATCGCAGCATACAAGCGGAGCTCGAATCTCTCTTCGGTGCTGTCCACGCAATCGAGACCGAGTTGGCCGAGGTCGAGGCCGCATTGGGCGGTGACCTGGACGAGAAGCAGATGTACACGCTCGTCGACCGTCAAGCTGAACTGCTCGACGCCATGGAGAACAGTGGCGGTTGGACCTACCACCAACAGATCGACACCGTGCTGTCGATGCTGGGATTCAACGCCGAACGGCGTGAGCTCCCCGTCGATCGACTGTCCGGTGGCTGGCGCAACCGCGCGGCGTTGGCCAAGATCCTCATCGAGGCCCCGGACGTCCTGCTCCTCGACGAGCCGACGAACTTCCTCGATGTTGCCGGAATCGCGTGGCTCGAACGCTGGCTACGAGACTTCCGCGGTGCGCTACTCGTTGTCTCGCACGACCGCGCATTCCTCGAGCAGGTCGTCACCAGCATCGTCGAAATCGAGAACCATCACCTGCAGACCTATGACGGTAGCTACTCGGAATACGTGCAGCAGAAGCAGTTTCGACTCAAGAACCTCGAACGTGAGTTCAGCAACGAACAGCAGCTGCTGGCCTACGAGCAAGAAGCGATCAGTGATCGTAAGGAAGCAGTGAAGAACCCCAGCGGAGTGCTCAAACGTCGACTGGCGAACATCAAGAAGAGCAAGAGCCCCCGGCCGGTCGACACGGTGGTCACCGCAATCTACGGCGGTTTGCATGTGCACGACAACCTGGCGGAGATCACGGAAATCTCGAAAAGCTATGGCGAGCAACGACTCTTCGAGAACATCTCGTTCACCGTGCACCGCGGTGACCGTATCGCCATCACCGGACCCAATGGATGCGGAAAGACCACGCTAGTCGACATTCTCGTCGGTGCCGAGCAACCCGACAGTGGCAAGATCAAATGGAAGACCAAGGCACCGTCGTTCATCTATTACAACCAGGTGCTCGCCGATCTCGATCTCGACGACACCGTGTCGCACTCGGTCAACGCGATGCCGGGCAGTCTCGCTCTGACGGCGACGAAGAAGGAAGTCCACCGCTTTCTCACGTTGCTGCAGTTCTCCGAGATGGATCTCAAATCGAAGATCGGCGTGCTGTCCGGAGGGCAGAAGGCACGAGTTGCATTGGCGCAGTGCCTGTTGTTCGGCGCAGGCGTCATCGTGCTCGACGAGCCCACCAACCACCTCGACCTACAGAGCACCCAGGTGCTCGAACGTGCGCTGACGGCCTTTCCCGGCGCGGTGATTCTGGTGAGCCACGACAGGTTCTTCGTCGAGAAGGTGGCATTTCGGCAGCTGTCGTTCGACGGCAAGGGCGGCGTCACCGAAATCGCCGGTGTGCAGATGGCGTGACCAGAGTTGCTATCCGTTGATCTTGGACGCGGACGTGCCCCACTCGGCGTCGCGCAACTCCTTCTTCCTGATCTTGCCCGTCGATGTCTTCGGCAGCTCGACGATGAACTCGACGTTGCGCGGAGCCTTGTACGACGCGATGGTCGATTTCACGTGCGCCACGAGCTCGGCTTCCGAGACGTCCACGCCGGCCACCAGCACCACGAACGCCTTCGGCCGCTCTCCCCACTTGTCGTCGGGCACCCCGATGACCGCAACGTCCGCGACGGCAGGATGGCTCGCCAGTGCCTGTTCCACCTCGATGGTGGAGATGTTCTCGCCGCCGGAAATGACGACGTCCTTGGCGCGATCGAGTAGCTGAACGTAGCCGTCGGGATGCATCACCCCGAGGTCACCGGAATGGAACCAGCCGCCCGCGAAAGCCTGTGTCGTTCCGGCTGTGTCGTTGTAATACCCCTTCATGACGTTGTTGCCGCGCATGACGATCTCACCCATTTCGGTGCCGTCGGGCTCGACATCGATCAAAACCCCACTGGGGCCAGGCTTGTCGCGGACCACGCGCAGACGGTCTGCGGTGAGCATGCCGACTCCTTGTCGAGCCAAGCGACGGGCCTGTTCGTCAGCGTCCAGTTCGAGCCATTCCTGCTTCGCCTCGCACACCGAATACGGACCGTAGGTTTCGGTGAGGCCGTAGACGTGTACGAGCGTTGCTCCCAATGCTCGAATCTTGGCGATGATCGTCGGGCTCGGAGGAGCTCCCGCAGTGACGATGGTCAACGGTCGATCGAGTGAATGTGCCTCTGCAGCAGTGGCGAGAGTGGTCAACACGGTCGGCGCACCGGCCAGGTGATCGACGCCGTTGTCGATGGCCGACCAGATGGCGTCGCCGCGCACTCCGCGAAGGCACACGTGTGTGCCGGACGCGGCTGTGACCGCCCACGTGGTGCACCACCCGTTGCAGTGGAACATCGGCAGAGTCCACAGATATCGGGTGTCGACCCCGAATCCCTGGTGGTGAAGTTCTCCCAGGGAGTTGAGGTAAGCACCGCGGTGGGTGTACATCACGCCCTTGGGTCGACCGGTGGTGCCCGAGGTGTAGTTGATCGTGATGGTCGACGTCTCGTCGTCGACCTCCCAATCCATCGGTTCGTCCGTGCCCCGTTCGAGGAACGCGTCGTATCGCGTGGTGTGCGGCAGCCTGTCGTACGTGCCGTCCACCGAGGGGGTCTCGACGATCTCGGTGACCGAATCTGCGATGGGATCTGTTCCGAGACCGGCCAGCAGTGCCGAATCACCCACCAACAGAACCGAACCGGAGTGATCGCAGATGTACCGAACTTCGTCCGGCGAGAGCCTGGTGTTGATCGCGACCAGAACGGCACCGGCCAGTGGCACCGCGTAATGCGCGAACAGCAGCTCTGCCGAGTTCGACGCAATGTAGGCCACCCGATCGCCGTGGCCGACCCCCGACGCGCGCAGTGCATGCGCGAGCCGGGTGACGGCGGCGGCGAACTGTTCGTAGGTGAAGGTGCGCGGACCATCCTCTACGGCGATCTTGTGGGGATGAACCTCTGCAGCGCGTTCGAGAAAGCGAAGTGGTGTCAGCGGGGTATCCAGACCGGTCATGTCAGCCAATGTAGCGCGCACTACGAGGCCAGATCTGATTTGTCGATACGTTCGCGCCCACCGGTAAGGTCGGCGCGTTCGGCGGCGGCACGGCCTGCACGTCGACCCGCATGATCGCGTGCCTCGATACGCACCTCCGTTGTCGAGGGATACATGGCCGTGAATGCCTTGTTCACGGCATCGCTGCGCTCGGCCAAGATCGGCAGCAAGGCGCTACCGTGATGCTCCGACGCCGCCTTTGTAGCTCGCTCCCGAGCTTCCAGCAAGCGCTGGCCGATACGGTGGGCGTACGCGATCAGAAAAGATTTCCTGAAGCTGCGACCTCGGGCTTCCGGTGATTCGGCGAGTTCGTCGAGTGCGCGAGAAGACTGCACGAGTAGCGATGTGAACAGCAGTTCGCACAAATCCAGATCGACTTCGAGCCCGACGATGTTGACCAGAGCGAATCGCTTGTACCACAGGGTTCGGGCACCATTTGCTTCGCAAACACTGTGCAGGAGAAGAGACTTGGCCTCCGAGTACGGACTGTCGACCAAGATGCGGCGGGTGGTCACGTCGCCGATCGAACCGCGCGGGTTGTCGGACTCGAGCAGCGCATGGTCGATGGCATAGCGGGTCATGAGATCTTGAGCCTTCGCCGAAAACGCCTCGGCCTCGGCCGGAAACTGGGTGGACTCCGCCTTTGCCAGTAACCCCCGGATCTTGCCCAGCATCTTGGGATCCGAGACGCCACTCTTGTGGGCCGATGACGGTGCGGGCGAGGATCGAACCGACGACCACTGCGATGGAATGGGAACCAGCTTGTCGAGTGAACCCAGTGAGGTCGTATGACCGAGGACGGTCAACACCGTGTTCCAGGAGTCGGACGTGGAGACCCGAGGTCTCGCACACCACCTTCGGAGGCGTTCGACGGACACGCCTGCGGTGGAATCGATTTTCAGATCGATCAGTTGCTCTCGCCAGGAATCGGGTGCGTTGGTGAGGGCAGAGGAACGCCCCGCATGGGTGGCGACCGCCTCCACCACGAGCAATCCGGCCGCGCCCCCGACCATCTTTCGAGTAGCGTGCGCGAGTTCGGCCGGCTGCCAACCGATCTCGAACAACCTGTCGACAGAGTGGTCGAGTATCCGTGCTGATACGGCGTACGCAGGATCGACTTCGGGCGTGCACTCGAGTTTCGCGAGACGGTCTGCAACCAGCCGAACGTACGCCTTCCACCCTGACCCTCGAGTGGCGTAGTCGAGGCCCATTTCGACGAGGCGAACCGGATCCGCGTCCGGCCGGATTTGACCGGTGCGGTGAATATTTTGAAAGCTGTCCAGATCGATACGACTCATCGTCGTCCCCTCCACGTCCCCCGGTGTGGTCCCCGAACTTATCGGTGAATCGCAGAGTAGGGGAGGGGTCCGACAAGTTATTCGAACATGTCAGCGAGGAGCGAGCATCAGCAGCAGTTCTTCCACCGACGGCAGGCCGGGAATCACGGGAAGGTTCGGTACAGGAGAAGCAGCGGGCGGTGCCGTCAACTCGACGCCGCCGAGCGCTGCCAGGACGTCGTCGGTCTGTGAGCGGCGCGGTCCATACGTGTTGGAAGCCACGACGAATTCGTCACCGATCGACGCGGACGCAACCACGCTCGATCCGTCGTCGGCCCATCCCCATTTGCTACCGGTCACGCCGGGTAGTTGCTGGGTGCCCCAGTCCTGCACGGTTCCGTCGGCTGCAACCGGTGCGGCGGAGTTCATCCAGCCGAGGACCGGGCTGGCGGGGTCTGTTCGCTTCTTCGCCGCCAGGAATCGCACGGTGTCGGCTGTGCTGGTGTAGGAACTGCCCCAGAAACCGCCCCGCGAGGCAGAGGTGAGTCCGAACTTCGTTGCCGTCGAATCGATGGCCTGGGGATATTTGTTGTCGAGTACCGAGGCGGCACCGTCGTCACTGACCTGGACCATGCGTGCGGCCAGGTCGCGATCTCGCGGCGAACCGTCTCCGAAACGCACGACGTAGTCGGCCATGTAGAGCTTGACCGTCGACAACCCCGGGCGCGCCGAATTGTCCTCTGCGCTGCCGACGTACGTACCCGTCGGAACGTGTTCGTACGAGATCGACGTCCGCGCCGGCACATCTGCCAGATCGCCCGGTGTGGGCAGAGCCTGCGCCGGTGCGGCGCACGCGAGCGCGATGGCAATTCCGACAAATGGGACAGCGGCTGTGGCTGTGATGCGACGCAGGCCCGGCATCTCGGTCTCCTCGAGGTGTTGGCCCGCCGCGATTCGGTGGCCGATACACCCCAATCTACCCCGATGGTCGTCGCTTCAACCTCACGCCCGGACCGGATGAATGTGGCTTTGTTGCACTCAGAACGACTGACAGTCGCATTGATCCCGACCGGGTGGGGTGTCGGAGCCGAGCGGTCAGGATCGGCGCAGTGCCAGCAATCTGTTTTTCGAGCGACGCAGCGACCCTCGACCCGAGCTCGCCGTCCATGCGCTCGGCAGATCGATCGGATCGGTCAGGCGGCCTGCGTTGAAGTCGTCGACCAGATGTCCGACGGTCTCCTGAGCACACGACTTGTTGGTGCCGATGAAGCCCGAAGGTCCTCTCTTGATCCACCCGGTGACGTACGTACCGGTCGACGGGGATCCGCCCACTTCCTCGAGGACGCGGCCGCCGAGGTTGGGGATGATGCCGACTGCGTGATCGAACGGAATTCCTGGCAGCGCGACGCCGCGGTATCCGATCGAGGTGAGGACGAGGCCGGTGTCGATCGTTTCGTTCTCGCCGGTGGCGGTGCTGCGCACCACATCGTCGGTGTCTGCGGTCAGACCCATGCGCTCGAACTCGACGCCGGTGACCCGATCCGTGCCCAGGATTCGAGTGGGGGAGAGCAGGTAGCGCAGCGTGATGCGCTTTCGGCCGTCGATGTGCTCGGGTGACTCGTCGACGTGCCGCAGCAGTTGCAGCTTCTGGGCGACCGCGTGAGGCAGGTCGTTGGTGCCGGCCAGTCGTACCGTCACCGGATCCAGTGCGAGCTCGCTGCGATCGACGGTGAGATCGATATCGGGGACGGTCAGCAGTCCCGCGAATTCGGGCACCGTGAATGCGGATTGCGCCACGCCGCGCCGACCGACGACCATCACCTCTCGAATGGCACTGTGGCGCAGCGCTTCCAAGGCGTGGGGGGCGATGTCGGTCGCGGCGAGTGCGTCGGGGTCCATGGTCAGGATCCGGGCCACGTCGAGTGCGACGTTGCCGTTGCCGATGACGACTGCGCGTTCGTGTGACAGATCCAACGTGCGGTGAGCGTGATCGGGATGGCCGTTGTACCAGGCGACGAAGTCGGTCGCCGACGTGCGCCCGGGCAGTTCGGCTCCGGGGATACCGAGTTCGCGATCCGACGACGCTCCGACCGCGTAGATCACGGCGTGATGGGTGTCCATCAACTCGTCGTGCGTCACGTCTTTTCCTACCTCGACGCCGAGGTGATAGGTGAATCCCTCTTGCGCCGAGATAGTTTCGAACAGCCGTGACACTTGACGCGTCTTCTGGTGGTCGGGTGCAACGCCCAGGCGTGCCAGACCGTGCGGTTGCGGAAGCCGATCGTAGACATCGACGCTGACCCCCGGCTGCGTGAGCAGCTCATCGGCCGCGTACATCGCTGACGGTCCGGACCCGACGATCGCCACCCGGAGCGGTTGGCGATCTCTCGAGACCGAGGCGGCCGGCGTGACCGGAGCCAGAATCGGCCGTGGCGGCCGCTCCTGCTTGTAGAAGTCGGCGTTGATGGTCAGGAACGGAAGTTGAGCCTCGGTCAGTTTGGCCTGGGGAACGATGGCGTCCACCGGGCAGGCCGACACACAGGCACCGCAGTCGACACACGATTGCGGGTCGATGTGCAGCATTTCCGCCGTCAGGAAGTCCGGCTCGTCGGGGGTGGGGTGTATGCAGTTGACGGGGCACGCGTAGACGCACGACGCGTCGCTGCAACATGATTGGGTGACGACGTGGGGCATGTGGGGTTCCTGACGGCGGGCGCTGCTGTACGGATAACTGGCGCGTGGGGTGTCGAGAGGGCTATGCGGCGAACTGGCTGGAGCTGCGGTCCGGCTCACTACGGAAACGTGATGCCTTGCCGTCGATTCCACACAGCTTCCACATCAGGCGAGCCGCCCGGTTCATCATTCCGGTATCGGTGGCCAGCATGCGCACATCACCGAAGTAGTCCTGCAGAGCGTGCTGCGACTGCTCGGTTCCCCAGAAGAGGTCCTTCTTGACGCTCTTCGGAATGTCGAACTTCGTCCAGAATTTCTTCGGCGGGATGACGATGACGTCGCACAGAATGCGCATCGTGACGGGGAAGGCCAGCGACAGCAGGAAGCGTCCGATCTTGGACATCTTGGGCACACGACGACGCAGGAGCTGGTGCGCGAAGGAGATGTGGCGAGCCTCCTCGGCCACGTGAATGGCCATAACGCTCTGCATGATCGGATGGATCTCTTCGCCGGAGCGAAGCACCGACTTCTGGATGTGGTCGATGGGTTCCTCGCCTGCGAGGACGCCGACGAAGAACAATTCGGGTAGCAGCGTCGCGAACAGAGGGATGAACGGCGAAAGCATCTTCATCGGTCGACTCATGCCGGGAGCGTCGGAACCCACCCGATTGACCATCTCCTGGAACATCAGGGTGTGGTTGCACTCTTCGATGGATTCGTGGGTGCAGTAGCGCGCCTCGGCCGAACCGTTGGGCAGCGAGAATACGTACTGCATCATGCCGCGGATCAGAATGTTCTCGAACTGCAGGCCGACCTTGGCGACATTGGCCTGACGCCACATGCCGATCTCGATCTGCCGGTCCAGCCGCAGGGACTTGTACCAGTCATGACCCCCGATCGGGTCGGTCTTGGCGGGCAGTACCCAGCGGGGATCATTGGCGGGAACCGCGAACTTCTCGGACTCCCAGTCGATGTCCACGTAAGGATCGAAGTGTTTGTGCACCGAACCCTCGGACAGCAACGTGAGTGTTTCGTTGTACTGCTGCTCGTCCGTGGCGTCGATGTCCACCGAAACGGACGTGGTGCCGGTCGTCAGTGTCATGGCTTCTCCAAACGTGATGCGAACATGGAGTTAATGTAACCCCAGTTAACATGAAAGGGAAGCCCGTCGAAACTTTTCTGTTCGGACGGCGCTATTGATCGTCCGAACGCTCGTCGGACACCTCCGCGACTTCGTCGGTCTCGAACAGCTGCAATTGGATCGCCGACGGATCGACCACAGGAGTGACCTGTTCGGGGGTGCTCCGCAGCACCTCCCGCAGGGCAGCCACTGCGCTGCCCCAGTTCGCGGCCTCGCGATCCGCCTCGTCCACATCGCAATGTTCGTCGCCCAGGTCCGCGGCTACCGCCATGCCGCGCCACGATGCCTCCTGCTCGGCGCTGATGCGGAGATACGACACGACCACATCACGGTCCGAAGAGCAGCACTCGAGGACGGTGCGTGGCTCGACAGCATCGGGCGAATCCGCGATCAGCTCAATCAACGCGAGCAGACCGTCCGGGAAGTCGTCACCTTCGAGGACCGGAGGGGTCGGTTCGCCGAGCCTGCCCCCGAAGTCCTCGGCGAACTTGTCGTCGACCTGCTCCCACACGTGCGAGAGCATCCGGACCGCCCACAGCAGGTGATCGGCCACGAACGGTGATCCGCTGACACGTACCTGGGCCACGATGCAGTCCTGGACGAGATGCAACATCACATCCGGAAGCTGCACGTTGAGATCGACCAGCAACTCGGCCGCGCGGGTGCGACCGGTGACCGCGTGCACCAACGTCGAGTTGATCTCGACGACCGGCTCGGTGGATTTGACCGTGACGTATGCGGTGCCGTTGACGAATCGCAGAGGAATGTCGCCGTCGGGGTCGTGATCGGGCGGAAAGCCGAACCAGGGTTCGAGTGCACGATCGACGAGTTGCTGCAGGTGGTCCTTCCCTTTCGGCTGCACGCACAGTGGAACGACTGCCGAGACGGGTTCGGTGCTGGCCTCGAAGCTCGGCACGTCGTAGCGTCCGGTGGCCCGCGAACTCAGAAAGGACGGGTGCGGCAGGCCCCAGATGTCACGGAACACCGCGACCGTCTTCTTCGCCAGATCATCGGACCACGAACGATTGCGGTCGACGTGGGGTGGTGTCGGCTCGGAATCCCGAGACGTTCGAAAGCCCAACGCGTTCAGCGCTTCTCGCTGAGCGTCGGTGATGGCGCGACTAGTGTGTAGGTGCTCGTTGGCGGGCAGCTCGCAGCGAACCATGTCGAGATCCCAGGCGTAGAACTGGACGCAGGCCGCGGTGTCCGGAACGCCGTCCGTGCTGTCGTATCGAGACTCGATCACCAAGGCGTCACCGTCGCGCATGGCGCTGACGTACTCGCCGAGCCGGCGCTGGAAGTGCATCCATGCCGAGTCGACGTCGAAGTCGAACTCGAGTGAATCGCTCATGTCGGCTCCTTACCCGAATCGCGCTGAGATAACGCGGCGTCGGTCACGCTAGCGGCGAGCACCGACAGAGTCTCGGCGCGCGCGAGTGCGTTCACGACGACGCCGAGTCCTCGAGCGGCTCGTGCGTCTCCTCGTCCAGCGCCCCGAAAGGGTGCGCCTCGGCCACCCCGTCCAGAACAGCGGGACGCAGCGCATGTGGAACCGCCAGGACCTCTTCGATCCGCACGAGAATGCCTTGCTCGATCAGAGATCGAACCCGGTGGTCGATCAGCTGCGCCGTCCGCAGGTCCTCACCCTCCAGATCGGCGTAGTCCTCGCCCTCGTTGTTCAGAGGCAGCTCGTCGGTCATCGCGGCCAGCAGGGTCTGAACCGCGAACGTGTTGGCCAGCGAACGGGACACGTCGGGGTCGTCGGCATCTCCGGACAGCTGCACTCGGACGTGTTCGGCAACCAGCTCATGAACGGTCTCCGCCTCACGCTTGGCCAGAGAGGGGGCGTTGTCGCCGAGCTTGGCCGTGTGGCCGTCGATCCGGACCAGTTCGGTCGCGATGGCCGTCGACCAGTAATCGACGGCTGCAACGTCCGAGGACTCGGTGAGTCCGGCGGGCTCGAGTGGGGCCGGGCCGACGGCGGTGCGTAGATGGACGTCGTCCGACACTGCCAGTCCGTCGGCGACGCGAGCAACGATGTCATCGAGCGCAGGCAACAGCGGCAGAGCCGAAATGGCCGCAAGCTCTTGGTCGAGCGAGACGTTCGGCAGATCGATGTCGTCTGCGTCGAGCATGTCGGGCTCGTCGCCTTCGAGGAAGTCGGAGAGGTCTTCCATGCAGTGTGCGTAGTCCTCCGGGCTGCCGTCCCACAGATCGGTCTCGTCGAGGAACGTCAGATACTGCAGTGACGTGAGAACGAGGTTCACTGCCGTGTCCTCGGCGGTCTCCGATTCCTCCTGCAGAATGCGTTCTGCAGCATCCACCAGCAGGTGCGCATCGGCGGGAATCCACGCGCTGGGGGAGAACCCGTGGCGCGCACCGGACAACTGGGTCAGTGTCGACGACACCAACCGTGAGATTGCCTCGGCCTGCTCCGACATCTCGCTCTCGTCGAGCCACTCGACGAAACCGTCGATCAGATCGCTGATCCGCTCGGATACGACACCGGTCGGTGCCGGCCGGGATTGCTGGTGACGCCGTTGCCGGGCCTTGGTCTTTTCTGCACGTTTCTGTCCGCGGTTGGCAGGCCGCTTCGATCCCATGGCTCGCAGCTTATCCGCTGGCATGTCCGGTTTCGTCGCGCGACGCCTCTAGCCGCGAAGGAACGAGTCCGCGGAAGCGGCCAGTGCAGCATCGGGTGCCCGGCGGTACAGCTCGGCCGGGCGACCGCCACCTGCCGTCGTCGTCGTGCTCGTTCCCTCGAGTGCGGTGATGACGTGGCGGCGAAACGTGTCTTTGGAGAACGCGCGATCGAAGACGATTTCGTACAGCGACCGCAGTTCGAGGAGCGTGAAGGTGGAATCCAGGAATACTGCAGGGTCGATCTCTCGCGCGTAGCGAGCTCGTAGGTCCAGCACTGCCTCGGTGACCATCTCGCTGTGATCGAACGCCAGCGTCGAGCCCGGCACCACACCGTCGATGGCGACCGATTCGGCTGTCGCAGGCAGTGATCGACTCGGTGTGGCTGCGCCGTGCGCCATCGACAGCACCCAACCGCGGTCGTCGCGGCCGGGCTCGTCGAAGAGCTTGAGTTGGTGGAACTGCAGATCGACGATGTTCGCCTTGGACTCGAGTGCGCGTTCGGCGGCTTCGGTCAGGGTTTCCGACGGGCGCAGAAACGTTCCGGGAAGTGCGAGGCCCCGCTCAGAGGGCACGACAACGACTTGTAGCTGCTGTTCACGGACCGTCAGGACCGCGACATCGACCGCAACCGAAGGTCGCGGGTAATCGGTCAGAGCCTTGCCGTCTCGGTCCGTCCACGTCATGGGTTGCAGCTTAGCGCAAGTCTGATCTATTGTTAGATCAACAACGATCTAAGGGGTAGCGAATGAACTTGACCGACAATCAGCGGGATCGGGCGCGTGGGGTACTGCTCGGCACTGCAGTGGGCGATGCGTTGGGAGCGGGGTACGAATTCGGATATCCGACGCCGGAGACCGCCATTGCGATGATCGGCGGCGGCGCGTTCGACTGGGCCCCGGGGGAATGGACCGATGACACGTCGATGGCACTCTGCGTTGCGAGCGCTCTCGAGATCGGCGGAGACGTCGACGAGGTGGCAGCGAACTTCCGCGCCTGGTTCGCGGTGAATCCTCCCGACGTCGGCAATCAGACCCGGAAAGTGCTGTCGCAGAGAGCGAGCACCGGATCGGAGATGGCCGCGGTCGCGGCGTCGCTGACCGGCCGGACCGGTGGAAACGGCTCGTTGATGCGGACCGCGCCCGTCGCGCTGGCCTATCTCGACGACGTGACCGGATGCCGGGCTGCTGCGGAGCGGATCAGCGCGCTGACCCACTCCGATCCTCGTGCCGGTCAGGCATGTCAACTGTGGTCGCACGCGATCCGGCACGCGGTGCTACACGGAACGTACGACGGTATCGCCGACTTCCTGCGCCACGAAGAACCCGATGTCCGGGACTTCTGGCAGCCGCTGCTCGACAGCGCTCTGGAGGGCGAGCCGACCGACTTCCCGAAGAACGGTTGGGTCGTGCACGCGCTCCAGACGGCCTGGTGGGCGATACATCGCGCGGCAGACGCATCGTTGCCCCTTCCTGCCGCGCTCGAACTGTGTGTCCGAGCAGGCGGGGACACCGACACCACCGCCGCGATCGCAGGCGGACTTCTCGGTGCACGGTGGGGCGCGTCGGCGGTCCCGACGCAGTGGCGCGAGCTGGTCCACGGCTACCCGGGGCTGCGCGCCGACGACCTCGATCGCATCGCCATCGCGATCGCCGAGAGAAAGGACGACGCATGACGATCATCGACGTAGTGCATGGTGATATCACCGAGGTGGCCGCAGACGCGATCGTCAATGCGGCCAACACCCGACTCCTCGGCGGCGGTGGGGTGGACGGCGCGCTGCATCGGGCCGGAGGCCCCACGATCCTCGCGGAATGCAAGGCATTGCGGGCCACCACCCTGCCCCACGGCCTCGACACCGGTGCCGCTGTGGCCACCACCGCAGGCAGGTTGCGCGCCGAATGCGTGATCCACACCGTCGGCCCGCGCTATTCGAAGAACGAAGACAGATCCGAACTACTACGCCTGTGCTACCTGCGCAGCCTGGCGTTGGCGGCGTCGATGAATCTGAAATCCATTGCTTTCCCGCTCATTTCGGCCGGCTCCTACGGTTGGCCGATGCACGACGCCATCACCCAGCAGGTCGTTGCTGTCAAGGCAGCGCGGCCATCCGTGGACGTCGTCATGCTCGTCGCATACTCCCGCGAGGCTGCCGAGCTGACACAGCGGATGGTGAATTAGTTCTCGCAGCCGACCCCGTTCCCGTCGCGGTCGAGTTTGCTCGCGTATCCCGGGTCGCCGGCGTAGATAGGGGCTGCGCCTGCTGCACGCACCGCGGAGCAGTTTGCGTAGTAGACGCTCTCCGGCACCGCTGCCAACGGCGCGGGAACGGTGTAGACGGGCTCGGGTGTGTACACCGGCTCCGGGATGTAGACAGGTTCGGGAATGTAGACGGGCTCGGGAGCGGGGGTGTACTCCGACGTCGTCGGTATTTCCACGATCGCGGCGACGGGCTCTGTTGTGGGTGCGGCCGTGGCCGTCGTGGTCGGTGCCGGCGTGGTGGTCGTCGGCCGTGCGGATGTCGTCGTCACGGTGGGTAGCGCGGGCACGGCCGCGACCGGGGTGACGGCCACCTTCTCGGGCTCGGTTGACCCCGTCAGTCCCATGACGACCAGGGCCGGAAGAACAGCGATCGCCGGTACGGCCCAGCCCTTCCGTCCACGCTCGGGGGACAACCGCAGATACGCGATGCCCGCAGCGAGCATCGATGCGCCGACGAGTACCGCACCGAACTCGAACGAGAGTATGGCTCCGATCAAGAAGATCGCGCCGAAAACGATTGCCGCCCAGGCGAAGATCTTGCCGACGAGGGGTCGTCGAGAAGGAGCTGGCTCGGGTGCGGGGCGCTGGAACGGTGGTGGGTAGGCACTGGTCATGTCGGATCGTCCTCGGGTCACGGGGTGTCGGCCTCGCGGCGAAGGGTGTCCGCGAGACGGGAGCAACCCCACGTTCTTCCGAACCGGGCGGTCGCATTTCCTTCCACCATGTCGCACCGCGTGCGAGCGTCGTTACACCTCGAGCCGAGACGGCACGCCCGGCTCAGTAGTGCTCGCGAAAACCGCCGATAGCGGTGATGGAATTGCCATCGGGATCCGTGGCCGTGGACAGCCGAACGCCCTTGTTCGCTTCGACGATGTCGGCGAAGTCGATTCCGCGCGAGTGGGCCGCCGACACGAACGATTCGAGGTCGTCGACCGCCACATTGAACAGCGACGAGCCTGCACGCTCGGAATCCACGGTCACCTGCACCCATGCTCCGGGAGCGGCCTGCCACTCCACCAGTGTCGACATCGGATTGTTGTCCGCCCGACGGTCGAACAACTTCTCGTACCAAGCGTTCGCGATATCGATGTCCCGGACCGCCACGACCGCGAAAATGTGTCTGAACATGCCGTTCTCCTCCGTTGCTATCGGGTTCTGCACATACGGACCGGTGCCGAGGGCTCGACTCACCGGACAGAACTTGTCGGTGGCTCGAGTAGGGTCGTCACCAGTCCGAATTCGGGCGTTCTCAGACGAGCAGGCAGGGGACTTCGACCGTGTTGACGCTCCACCGCGCCGAACGTGCAGGAACGCTCGCTGCAGCCCTCGCCGATGTACTGTCCGAGCCGCTGCCCGATGCCTTCGTACCCGAAATCGTGTCGGTGCCGGCAAGAGGTGTCGAGCGGTGGCTCACCCAGCGTCTGTCGAGCGTCCTGGGTGCTCCGGACGGTGATGGAATAGCTGCGAACATCGAGTTTCCGAGCCCGGCGAGGTTGGTCGCGCGCACCATCTCCGAGGTCGACGGCATCGATCCCGACGACGACCCGTGGTCTCACAATCGAGTGCTGTGGACCGCGCTGTCGGTGATCGACGACTGCCGCACCGAACCGTGGGCCGCGGTGCTCTCCAAGCATCTGGGTTCGGGATCGGACGATCATCGGGTAGGGCGCCGCTGGTCGACGGCCGCGCACATCGCGGAGCTGTTCCGCGCCTACGGATCTCAGCGACCCCAGATGCTGCGCGACTGGCGCGCGGGACGATTCACCGACGGGCTCGGCCAGGAACTGGACGACGACCTGACGTGGCAACCGCGGATATGGAGCCTGGTACGCGAGCGGATCGGCAGTCCGAGTCCCG
Source organism: Rhodococcus sp. NPDC077669 (assembly GCF_040686915.1). Taxonomy (NCBI): domain Bacteria; kingdom Bacillati; phylum Actinomycetota; class Actinomycetes; order Mycobacteriales; family Nocardiaceae; genus Rhodococcus; species Rhodococcus sp. NPDC077669. Next base: position 19,670 of record NZ_JBFBMD010000030.1, read on the forward strand.
CCGAGAGCCTTCCCGATACGTGTTCGACACTGCGATCGGAACCGAACACGGTCGACCTACCGTCCAGGTTGTCGGTGTTCGGTCCGACTCGGCTGACCGCCGACCAACTTGACATCCTGCACGCGCTCGCGCACCACCGCGACGTCCACATCTGGATCCCACACCCCAGCCCGTCGATGTGGTCCACACTCGCCGACATCCCGGCGGCCACCCGACGACGAGACGATGTGACCGCTCTGGCCGTCGAGCACCCGCTGCTGGCGAGTCTGTCGCGCGACGTGCGGGAACTGCAGGCAACCATCGGCTCGATCGCCGATCACACCGTGCACCACGAAGGGCCCGAACCAACGCGGACCTTGCTCGGAACGATCCAATCCGACATCGCCGGCGACGAAGTGCCCTCTCACGCAACGACGGTCGGCGATCCGGCGCTCGCCGACGGCACCGTACAGATTCACGCATGTCATGGGCCTGCTCGCCAGGTCGAGGTGCTGCGCGAGTCTCTGCTGCATCTGTTCACCGACGACCCGACTCTCGAACCCCGTGACGTGCTCGTCATGTGCCCGGACGTCGAGACCTATGCGCCGCTGATCCGTGCCAATTTCGGCCAGGCCACATTGGTGCATCCCGGTCATCGACTGCGGGTCCGGCTTGCCGATAGGGGCCTGCGTCGCACCAATCCGGTACTGGATGTGGTGGCGACGGTGCTCGACTTCTCCGAGGGGCGAGTGACGGCCAGCGAACTACTCGATTTCGCGGCGAGCGGCCCGGTGCGGCAGAAGTTCTCGTTCACCGACGACGACCTCGAACGCCTCCGCGAATGGGTCGCCGTGTCCGGAGCCCGCTGGGGCTTGACGGTGCGACAACGAGAATCCTTCGGGTTGAACAACTTTCGGCAGAATACCTTCAAGTCCGCACTCGACCGTATTCTCCTCGGGGTAGCGGCGGACGAGAGTGGGAACGACTATCTCGACCTCGCGCTGCCCCTAGACGACGTGGACAGTAACGACATCGGGCTTGCGGGCAGATTCGCCGAGCTGGTCGACCGGCTCGCCTCGGTACTACGGGCGCTGTCCGGGCGCGCCCCGGTGACCGAATGGACGCGGCAGCTCGGCCGCACCCTCGATCTGCTTGCCGACGTGCCCACCGCCGACGAATGGCAACTGGCGCAAGCGCATCGCGAGATCGCCGAGGCCACCGAACACGGCGACACCGCCGAGCTGCGGCTGGCGGACGTGCGCGCCATGCTCGGTGGCCGGCTCACCGGCCGCCCCACCCGAGCGAACTTTCGCACCGGAGAGCTCACCGTGTGCACGATGGTGCCGATGCGATCGGTCCCGCACCGCGTCGTGATCCTTCTCGGTCTCGACGACGAGGTGTTCCCCCGTGTCGGCAGCCTCGACGGAGACGACGTCCTCGCACGCGACCCGGCCGTCGGCGAACGCGACATCCGCAGCGAGGACCGTCAACTACTCCTCGACGCCGTGATGTCCGCCGAAGAAAAGCTACTGCTCTTCTACACCGGTGCCGACCCCGTCGACGGATCGACCAAGCCGCCCGCGATCCCACTGCGCGAGTTGATGGACGTCCTCGACGTGACCGCCGGCCGTAGCGTCGAACACCGGCATCCGCTGCAGCCCTTCGATCCTCGAAATTTCGAGGCCCGACACCCGTTCAGCTTCGACACGGTGGCGTTGGCAGGCGCAGTGTCTCAGCAGCGGCCGTCCGTACCGGTGCCGTTGTTCTTGCCAGATGCATTGCCCCCAGCGAATTCGGGCGACGTGGAACTCGCCGACGTGATCGCGTTCGTGGAGAATCCGGTTCAGGCGTTTCTGCGTCAACGTCTCGGGTTTCGAGTTCCCGAGCTCGAAGACGATCTGGCGGACAGTCTCGACATCGAACTGGATCCGTTGGCTCGGTGGAACATCGGCGATCGGATGTTGGCAGCGGTGCTGGCCGGCACGGACATCGGCGAATTCGCCGACGCCGAGTGGCGGCGCGGCACGTTGCCTCCGTTTCATCAAGGTCGACGCGAGATGTCCGACATCCGCCGAGTCGTCGGAATCATCGCCGACGCGGCCGCGCCGTTTCACGAAGGCCCGGCCGAGACCACCGACATCGTGGTCGATCTCGGTGATGGGCGACGTCTGACCGGTACCGTCACCGGCATTCACGACCGGACACTCGTGCGTTCGTCCTATTCACGGCTGGCGGCCAAGCACAGGCTCGCGGCGTGGGTGCGTCTGCTGGCGGTGGCAGCGTCCGAGCCGGGGGAGTGGAGCGCGGTCACCATCGGGCGCGCCAGCGGAATGCGTCCGCCTCGCCGGTCCCGCCTGACGACCCCTCCGAATCCCCTCGCGGTACTCCGTGACGTGGTAAACCTGCGGGATCGCGGATTGATTGCGCCGCTGCCGATCTCGACCGGTACGGCAGCTGCCTACGCGGAGAAGCGGTTCGGCGGCGGATCGATCGAGGACGGATACGAATCTGCCGGTTGGGCGTGGCGCGGCGATTTCGGTGACGGCACCGACCGATCGTTGCGATACGTGCACGGCCCGACGCTCTCGTTCGGAACGTTGCTCGATCCGAGCCCTCTCGACGACGAGACCGACCCCGCGAACGAGCAGAGCCGCTTCGGAGTTCTCTCCCGCCGGTTGTGGGATCCATTGCTGGCCGCAGAGAACATGGGGAGCGCATGACCGCCGCACGCGGATTCGACCTACTGGGTCCGATGCCGACCGGGACGACCGTGCTCGAGGCCAGTGCAGGAACGGGCAAGACGTACGCGATCGTCGGACTCGCGGCGCGGTACATCGCCGAAGGACTGGCCGAAATCTCGGATCTTCTGCTGGTGACGTTCAGTCGGGCCGCGACCCAGGAACTGCGCGATCGCACCCGCAGCCGGTTCGCGTCGATCGCCCGAGACCTCGGTGATCCGGACTCTGCGCGTGGTGCTCGCGACCCCCTCGTCGCCTTTCTCGCCGCGGCAGACGACGACGAAGTGGACAAGCGGCGCCGGCGACTGCGTAAAGCGCTGTCGGACTTCGACGCCGGGACGATCGTCACCACGCACAGCTTCTGTCAACGCATGCTCGACGGGCTGGGTATCGCGGGTGAGCGCGAACCCGAATCCACGTTCGTCGAGTCGGTGTCGGATCTGCTCGAGCAGGTGGTCGACGATCTGTATCTGCAGATGTTCAGCGGCGACGACGAGGCACCACCGTTCGGGCGACGCGACGCCCAACAACTGGCCGCGGCTGCCGTCGGAGATCAACAGTCGATCCTGTATCCCGACATCGACGACCTCGACGGTGACGACGGCAACCGGGAAGCCGCCCTGCGGGTGCAGTTCGCTCGGGAGGCCCGCCGTGAGGTCGAGCGTCGCAAACGTCTTCTCGGCATCCGCGACTACAACGATCTACTCGGATTGCTGCACTCGGTGTTGTCCGATCCCGTGCACGGGGAGGCAGCATGCGCGCGCGTGCGAGACCGGTTCCGTGTCGTGTTGATCGACGAATTCCAGGACACCGACCCCATGCAGTGGGACATCCTGCGCCGGGCCTTTCACGGCTACACGACATTGATCCTCGTCGGAGATCCGAAGCAGGCCATCTACGCTTTCCGCGGTGCCGAAGTGCTGAGTTATCTGGATGCGGTGCAGTCGGCCGATCATCTGTACGAGCTGACGGCGAACTGGCGTAGCGACTCCGGGCTCCTCGACGCGTTGGACCACCTCTACGGAGGTGCCGCCCTCGGACACGACGACATCGTCGTCCATCGCGTCGAAGCGCGGAACCCGTTCTCGCGCATGGCAGGACATCCTCCGCTGCGGCTGCGCTATCTCCCGCGCACCGGAGCAGGGCCGTTACGTTCGGGATTCCCGGCGGTGGATCGACTTCGCTCTCGGGTGGCTGCAGATGTGGCGGCCGAGATCGTGACGCTCCTGTCCGGGAACGCCGTCATGGACCGGCCTGACGGGCCGAGGACGGTCGAACCGCGGGACATTGCGGTGTTGACTCGCACGACCAAACAGGTTGCGCTGATTCGAGATGCGCTCGACGCAGTGGGTGTGCCGTCGGTGGTGTCGAGCAGCACCAGCGTCTTCGGCACCGACAGTGCTCGACACTGGTTGTGGCTACTGCAAGCGATCGAACAACCGCACCGCACCGACCGCGTCAGACTCGCAGCCCTGACACCTTTGCTCGGTTGGACTGCCGCCCAACTCGATTCCGGAGCCGAGGACGCTCTGTCGCAGGTGAGCAGCCGGCTGCGTGAGTACTCCGTGCTGTTCGACGAGGCGGGTTTCGCGGCAGTGTTCGAGCGGGTGTCGGCGCAGTCGGGTCTCGATGCTCGGTTGCTCGCGGTCGAGGCGGGGGAGCGCACGATGACCGACCTGCGGCACATCGCCCAACTACTCAATCGTGCAGCGGTATCCGAATCGTACGGAATCACCGCTCTCACTCGGTGGCTCACCGATCGAATCAAGGAACCGGCAGCCGGCGGGTCCACCGATCGCAGCCGCCGACTCGACAGTGACTCGGCGGCAGTGCAGATCATGACAACGCACGGGAGCAAGGGGCTGGAATTTCCCGTCGTCTACCTTCCGTACGCCTGGGACACGCTCTACTTCAGCTCACCGTCGACCCTGCTGCTGCACGAGGACGGCCACCGCATCCGGGACGTCGGCGGTCCCTCCGGGGCCGGCTACGCAGCACGAAAGCTTGTCAACGATCGTGAAGAAGCCGGAGAAGAACTACGGCTGCTGTACGTGGGACTCACCAGAGCCCAGTGCCAGGTGGTGTTGTGGTGGGCACCGGGACGCAACACTGCTACGTCGTCGTTGCACCGCATGCTGTTCGGCCGCATTCCGGGGATTGCGCAGCCGGAGCCGTCGTACAAGGTGCTCGACGACGCCACTACCGCCAACCGCGTGCAATCCTGGGTCGGTCCGTCAGCGGATCTGATCTCGATCGAGGCAGTCGGCCCCACACCACCCTCGGATCAGCAGTGGGTTCGACCCGAGGAGGAACACCGCGACGTCACTGCCGCTCGCTTCGGGCGTGCTCTGGATTTGCTGTGGCGTCGAACGTCCTACTCGGCCTTGACGGCTCACGCGCACGATGCGTCGCCCGTCGAGCCGGAGGTGGGGGTGACCAGTGAGGCCGAGCGGCCCGAGAAAGCGGATGAGCCTGTCGAACCTCCGCTGGGAAGCGCGAACCCGGACGAGCCCGTGGACGGGATCGCGTCGCCGATGAACGGCATGCCGGCCGGTGCCGCATTCGGAACCCTGGTGCACGAGGCCCTCGAACACGTCGATACCTCCGCAGCCGATCTACTGTCCGAACTCGAGCAGCGCTGCAGAGCTGCCGTTGCCTCACGGATGGCAGATGTCGATCCGACGGCTCTGGCAGCCGCTCTGTTGCCGGTGATGCAGACACCGCTGGGCTTCGGGAGGCTGGCCGACATCGCGCCGAACGACCACCTGGCCGAGTTGGATTTCGAGCTGCCCTTGGCCGGAGGCGACGACCCGGTGGACTCGAGCGTGACTCTGACATCGGTTGCGCAGCTGCTGCGTCGACATCTCGACCCGGCGGATGTCCTCGCGGACTACGCCGACCTGCTCGATGCAGTGGAAGCCACCCCACTGCGCGGCTTTCTCACCGGGAGTATCGACTCCGTTCTTCGGGTACCCGGCCCTCGCTACATCGTGGTCGACTACAAGACCAACCGCCTGGCCCGAGGCGATCTGACGACCGGCAATTTCACGCGCGAGAAGATGGCGCAGGAGATGATGCGGTCGCACTATCCGCTGCAGGCCATTCTGTATGCCGTTGCGTTGCACAGGTATTTGCGATGGCGGCAACCGAACTACCGGCCGGAGACGCATCTCGGCGGAGTACGGTACCTGTTCGTTCGCGGCATGGTGGGGCCGCAGACTCCGGCCGGCTGCGGTGTGTTCGACTGGGATCCGCCTGCGGCGCTGGTGGTCGAGTTGTCGGATCTACTCGCCGGAAAGGTACAACGATGACGAGTGTCTCGACGGCGCTGCGCGGCAGCGGAATTCTGCGGTCCTTCAACGACGCCGGTGTACTGACAGCGGCCGACGTGCACGTGGCGTTGCGGCTCGGTGCCCTGGCCGGGGAAGCCTCCGAACCGGTGCTGCTCGCCACGGCTCTGACGGTGCGCGCAGTGCGATCCGGATCGATATGTCTCGACCTGCAGCGACTGCGGGATGTCACGGTGGACGAGGAATCGGACGTGGATCTGAGCCTTCTTCCCTGGCCCGATCTGTCCGACGTTCTCGACGCGTTGGCGGTCAGCCCGCTCGTGCTCGGCAGCGCCAACGGGCCGCTGACGCCGCTGAAGCTGGTGCGCACCGACCTGGGTGAACTGCTGTACCTGGATCGATATCACCTGCAGGAGAATACAGTTCGAGGCATACTCGACGCTCGATCGCAGTCGCACCCCGTCGTCGACGGTGCAAAGATCGACCGTGCGTTGGCCGAATTGTTCATCGACGAATCCGGCGCACCCACCACCCCTCCCGATCGACAGCGGATTGCAGCAGCCCTCGCGGCGACGCACTGGACCACGGTCATAGCGGGCGGGCCGGGCACCGGTAAGACCCACACGGTGGCTCGAATTCTGGCGCTGTTGGTTCGAGAACACGGCAGCGATGTGAGAATCGGTCTTGCCGCCCCCACCGGCAAGGCTGCCGCTCGTCTGCAGGAGTCGGTGGCCGAGCAAGCGGGACTGCTGGGTCTCCCGGCAGAACTGAAAGCAATGACTCTGCATCGCCTGCTCGGGTGGAAACCGGGCAGCAAGACCAGGTTTCGTCATGACTCCCACAATCGACTGCCGTACGACGTGGTGGTCGTCGACGAGACGTCGATGGTGTCGTTGACGATGATGTGCCGGCTGCTCGAAGCAGTGCGACCGGAATCGCGGTTGATACTGGTGGGCGATCCCGATCAGTTGACGTCCGTCGACGCCGGAGCAGTGTTGGCCGACCTCGTCGCACGGCCGGTCACTGGCACCGAGAACCCTGTGTTGGCGCACCTGGTCGACGCGGATTTCGACGCAGCCGAGGATCCGGACGAGGCGGCGCTCAGTGCGTTCGAGCGAGACAGGTTGCGCGGCGGAGTGGTTCGGCTCAGCCGCGGTCGACGATTCGGTGGCGCGATCGCCCGTCTGGCCGTCGCAGTTCGAGACGGCCGCGGTGACGAGGTGATGAAACTACTCGAATCCGGTGACGACCAGATCTCGTTCCATGCACCCGAGGACACCGACGCATTGCGGGCCGACGTGGTCGACACCGCCGCCGAGGTCACAGCGGCGGCAACCCGCGGTGACGCCGCCGCGGCGCTGCTGGGACTGGAGAAGCATCGACTTCTGTGCGCGCACCGTGAGGGGCGGTGGGGCGTTGCGCTGTGGGATCGGCGGGCACTCGAGTGGGTGGGAGAAGCGAACAAGGCCTTCCTCGACCCCGCCTACTGGTACCCCGGTCAGCCGCTGCTGGTGACGGCCAACGATCACGAAGCGCGAATCTACAACGGAGACACGGGTGTTGTGGTGTCGGGTGAGAACGGAACTCCGATGGCTGCTTTCGCGCGGGGTCGCGGCCACGTTCTCATTCACCCGAACGTCCTCTCTGCCGTCCAGACCGTGTACGCGATGACGATTCACCGGAGCCAGGGAAGTCAGTACGACACCGTGTCGGTTCTGTTGCCCGCCGAAGCATCGACTCTGCTCACTCGCGAGTTGCTCTACACCGCGATCACCCGTGCGCGGTCGCATGTACGGGTGATCGGCACCGAGGAGGCCATCCGAGCCGGAGTCGAACGTCAGGTCCTGCGGGCCAGCGGATTGCGGCGAAGGATTCTGTAGCAGTTCAGCGACAGGCGTGCCGGTCCGATCCGGCTGCAGCTGCGATACTGCGGGCAACCAACAGCCAGGTTCGGGCCAGTCCCGTCCACACCGCGATCGAGGTGCCTGTTCCCTCGGCTGCGCTGCGGTCCGAGTGTGCGGCAGCCGAGCGATGCAGGGCGAGCGCGTGTAGACCGAGTTCGTCGATGTCCGCCCCCACGCACACCGAGTGCACTGTTTGCGCGTCGGCTTTTCGACCGGTCAATTGGCACAGAGTGTGCAGTGATCGCAGTTCGTCGGGAACGTCGGTGATGTCGAACGGGGGATCGGTCGGTGTCGAGTCGACACGGCTGTCCCCGGCAGAGCTGGACCGGACGCCGACGATTCCGCGCTGGAGGTCGATCGGCCCCGAGGCGGCTCCGTCTGCGGCGACGCCCCACACGCTGAGAAACGACGGATGGGGAACGTTCCACAGCTCGCGGAACGCCCGGGTCACCATCTCGGCGACGAGAGCAGCGTCGGCCCTCGAATCCGTTCGCGTGAGATCGATGACCGACCCGTCTGCGACGGGCTTGCCGCGGTCAAGCCACCCGAAGTCGAGCAACTGAACGTCGAGGGTGACCGACTCGGGTGCCTCTGGATACAGCAGCGAGGGCAGCGACGCGATCGACACCAGGGCCCCGTCTCGAGTTGCTGCGATGTCGATGTACGGCCGGAGCCCGCGCTCGCCCGGGCTGGCTTGCGCGGCCGTGACAGTGATGTAGTCCCGCATCGGCAGCGACCGCAGGTGCGCGTGCAGATTCTCGGTGAACGTGCCCCATGCACGCGCGGTGGTGGAGTCGAAATGGTCGTTCTGCACTGCGTTCACGGTGCACACCCTCTACTCGGACGAGAACTTCATTGCTGTGCCCGTGACGGTAGCGAGGGGGTCCGACAAGAACGGCCCGTCAGTAGACGTCGCGCAGATAGCGCTTGGCGCGCTTGAGGTCGTTCACGTAGTCCTCCGCGGCGTCGGAGGAGCGCCCACCGTGTTCGGCGACGACCTCGTGGAGTGCCTCGTCGACTCCCTGCGCCATGCGTGACGCGTCTCCGCAGACGTAGATCTGTGCGCCTTCTTCGAGCCAGCCGTACAGCTGTTTTCCGGCCTCGCGCATGCGGTGCTGTACATAGATCTTCTCGAACTGGTCGCGCGAGAACGCCAGATCCAGCCTGGTCAACAGACCGTCACGCTCGAAGTCCGTGAGTTCGTCCTCGTAAAGGAAGTCGCTCGCTCGATGTTGGTCCCCGAAGAACAGCCAGTTTCGGCCCGACGCACCGCGAGCCCGACGTTCCTGCAGAAACGCACGGAACGGTGCTACTCCGGTGCCCGGACCGATCATGATGATCGGAGTGTCGTCGGAAGGAAGTCGGAACGACTTGTTGGCCGAGAGAAACACTCCCGCTTCCTGCGCGTCGCCGACACGATCTGCCAAGTACGTCGAGCACACCCCGCCGCGATCTCGCTCGGCCGATCGGTATCTCACGGTCGACACGGTGAGGTGAACGCTTCCCTCGTGCGCTGTCGGCGACGACGAGATCGAATAGACGCGGTGCTGCAGGGGACGGAGCAGGCCCAGGAATTCAGCGGGGTCGAGAGCACCCGACCGATCGAGGTCGAGAACGTCGACGACGTCGCGTCCCCATGTCCACGCGTCGAACGACGCCCGGTCGCCGTTCTGCAGCACGTGGTCGAGTTCGGCATCACCGGCCCGCTCGGCGATGGCTTCTATCAGGTCCATCGACGGTATGCCGATTTCGTATTCGGTGGTCAGTGCCTGGGCGAGGCTGATTTCTCCGGACTTGGTGTGGACGGCCGTGTCTGCGGGGACACCGAGACGGTCGATGACGGCCGAGACCAGTGCGGCGTCGTTGACGGGTTTGACGCCGAATCCGTCTCCCGCCTCGTAGGTGATTCCGCTGTCACCGAGGTCGATCGAGAAGTGTCGTACTTCTTTTGCAGAGGTGGGACCGGACAGCAATCGGTTGCTCGACACCTGCGCGCGGTACGGATTCTTCCGATTCCACGGTGACCGCTTCGATGCTGTTCGGGTGGTGCCGAGGTCGCCGGTTCGAGCGTCGATGTCCTGTACCTGCCTTGCCGTAGCTGTCGTGATCGGTCGAATGTCGAGAGTTCGAGAACCCCGTGGTATCGAAATGCCCGAACTGATCGAAACCTTAGTAGGGACCGCTCAGTTGCGGTGCAGCACCTCGATACCGTCCACGGAGTAGACGACGTCGTATCCGGTGGTCAGTGCCCGGTCGATCGCCTGCCGATCGCCGCGTTCGTCGGTCGGCCAACCCGCGGGCCGTTCTCGGTTGACGACGATCCAATCCGGGACGGTCGAGTCGGTCGGTCGCTGCGGAAACACCGAGACGTCGTGGTCGGCGACGAGTTGTGCCACGAGGTTGTTCGACGCCGCAACGCGGTCACCGGCGGGGATCCAGGCCGAGATGTCGCGGGCAGTGGCTGCCTGTGGATCGACACGCCACTCCTCGGCGTGCACCATCCGCGACATGGGCAGGAACGGTAGCGCCACCAGTGCGAACGCAGCGACGAAGGCGACGATCGCTCGTCGACCTCGTTCGGTCAGCTGGGCGTGGCGCTCGCTGCGTGCCAAGGCGTCGATCAGGGCGACGAAGACGATCACCATCAGAATGGCGTTGTAGTGGTAGATCGGTTTCCAGAAGTTGGTGTTGTCGCTGAGGAAACGCCAGGCAACCGTCGGTACCGCGACCAGCAGGAGTGGAGAGCGCAGCGCGAAGAACCCCGTGACGGCAAGCAGCAGAAACGCCGTCGCGGCCCGGGAGTCTCCGGCAACCAGCCCGTGCGCGGTATCGGCGATCCCTTCGCCGATGGGCGGCAATTTCGAGCCCTGGCCGTACGAGTCGTCGGAGCTCAGCGCGGGAACGATCACCTTGACGGTCACTATCACCCAGGTCAGCCCCCACACCGCGGTCATCGCGCCCAGGATGCGCGGGCGGCCGGTGGTGAACAGGGCAACCAGTGCGCCGATGACGACGACCGTCAAACCCATGTCCTCTTTGACGAACACCAGCGGAAGAGCCCAGGCCAGAGCGGGCACCCAGCGTTCGCGAACGAGAGCCACCAGGGACATTGCCAGTAACGGCATCGCGAAGGCCACTTCGTGGAAGTCGAAGTTCAGCGCGGCTTGTACGCCCCACGACAGGCCGAACGCGCCGGCAATCACTGTTCCGACGACAGTGCCGAATTTCTGCACCGCCAACCGGCTGATCGGAATCACCGCGAGCGCGAACAGAACCGCCTGAGCGACGAGCAGCGTCTCGGCATGAGGGAAGACGCGATACACCGGACCCAGCAGGGCCGTGATCGGCGAGAAGTGATCACCGAGGGTGTTGTAGCCGGTGCCCAGCAGATCGGAGGTCGGAGCCCGAAACTGCGAGTACGACGCGACCTGCTGCACGAATATTCCGAGGTCGAAGCCCGATGTGCGCAGTTGACGGTGGCCGAGAACGGACATCGTCGAGTACAGCGATGCAAGGAGTACGAACGCGACGGTCGGGACCATCACATCGGGAGACCGGAGTCTCCTGCGCAGACGGCCGATGGCACGTGTGCCGGTCGTAGTTGCGGCGACGCTATCGCCGTCGGTGACGACCTGGGATTTCTCGGTAGTGGTCACGAGATGGCATGTCTACCGGACCGACGTGAGATCTTCCTGAGAAACGCCGGTCAGCGCTTGCGTTTCTTTCCTTGCGTGCGCCGCGGCGGCTGCGAGGTCAGGTGGTAGTACAGCGCGTCCTCGGAGTCCTCCACGACGACGTCGATGTAGTCGCCCACCTCGAGGTAATCGTTGACTGCGATGCGATCGGTCGAGCCGATCACGGCTTTGACCGACCGTGCGGGGACGAGCCCACGGCGCCCGTCCGGACCGACGGCCAGGGCGTAGCGGGGGCCGGTGCGCGTGACGCGTGCCCGGATGAAGTCGGGGTCCTTGGGGATCGGGTCGGGTGCCACCACGCTGCCGTCCTTCGAGGCGGCGGTCAGCGAGTCGAGCTGCGCGGCGAGATCGTCGGCCATGGCGTCGACTTGATCGAGCAGGTGCGCCATGTGCGCGGCGTAATCGGTGTGCTTCTTGGTCGGTTTGAGTGCTTCACCGGGCTTGTACATGTCCTCGTGGGTCAGCTCGCCCCACGCGTCCTGCAGCCGCGTCTTGACCTGAACCTCCACCTTCACGTCGAGGTCGCCCTGATGAGTGGCCACTCGTACGACAAGCACAGCGTGATATGCCCGGTATCCGCTCGGCTTGGGAAACGAGACGTAGTCGGTGGGCGGCTGCGCGAACCGCACCGAGCATTTCGGATCGGTACACGCGCGCTCGAGTGCGGTGACGAACGAGAGCTGGTCCCGTGGGGTCTTGCACAGCACCTTGATGCCGACCAGATCGGGCAGTGCGTCGGCCACGGCGTCGGCGTCGTGCGGTTCGCTGATGCGTCCCTCGGACAGATATCGACGGAGTTTGTCGGCAGATCTGCCAGGGTCCTTGATCCGCGCGGTCTGGGCATTGAGTCTGTCTCGGTCGACATCTTCGAGTATCTCGTCGGCGATGGTCTCGAGAAAATTCTGTGCGGTGACGAGTGCGGCTTCCCACGCGCGACGACGATGCAGATACAGCTCTTCTACCAAGTCGTCGATGCTGCTGAGCGATGTCACGAGCCGAGGTTAACCCAGAGGCCCGACCAATCCCGGCGGTGGCGCGCGATCGGCCGTCGATGCGGGCGAACCCGGTTTAAGCTCTTCCGCATGACCGTGGCATCTGTGCAGAACGACGACTTCGTCGCGCAGTTCGATCCGTTCCGTCGCGAGCTGTTGGCGCACTGTTACCGCATGACCGGGTCCATCCACGACGCCGAGGACATGCTCCAGGAGACCTACATCCGCGCCTGGCGGGGGTACGCCAAGTACGAGGGCCGATCGTCGCTGCGCACCTGGCTGTATCGAATCGCAACGAACACGTGCCTCACCGCCCTCGAGGGACGAGCCAAGCGTCCGCTTCCTACCGGACTCGGCGCGCCGAGTTCGGGCCCGACCGACGAGCTGGTGCAGAACAACGAGGTGCCGTGGCTCGAACCGATTGCCGACTCGGATCTGGCCGACTCGAACGACCCGGCCACGTTGGTGGTGGGGAGGGAGTCGGTTCGCCTCGCGTTCGTCGCGTCGCTGCAGCATCTGTCGTCGAGACAACGCGCAGTGCTGTTGATGCGCGAGGTGTTGCAGTGGAAGGCCTCCGAGGTCGCCGAGGTTCTCGCCACGACGACCACTGCGGTCAACAGCCTCCTGCAGCGGGCCCGCGAGCGACTCGAAGAGATCGCTCCGGAACTGGACAACGTGGAACCCATCGAATCTGCCGAACTGCGCCAGCTCCTGGCCCAGTACGTGGAGTGCTTCGAGCGTTACGACATCGACCGGCTGGTCACACTCTTCACCTCGGACGCGGTGTGGGAGATGCCCCCGTTCGTCGGCTGGTATCAGGGAGCCGAGACGATCGGATCGCTCATCCGAAACAACTGCCCCGCCCAGGGAGCGGGCGACATGCGGATGGTGGCGACATCAGCGAACGGTCAACCTGCGTACGGGCTCTACATGGTGGGCGAGGACGGAATACATCGACCGTTCCAACTACACGTTCTCGACGTCGACGCGCGAGGCGTCGGGCATGTCGCCTGCTTCTTCGATCTGTCGCTGTTCGATCGATTCGGACTGCCCGACCGCCTCTGAGCGACATCAGCTCGTCGGAACGGCCGAGGGGTCCATCCACATCACTTCCCACACGTGATCGTCCAGATCACGGAATGCTCGGCCGTACATGAACCCATGATCCTGCGGTTCCATCCACTTCGATCCACCCGCGGCGATGGCCGCGTCCGTGAGTGAGTCGACCTCGGCGCGGCTGTCGGCCGAAATACACATCAGTACCTCACGAGCCGACGTCGTGTCGCAGATCGAATCGGAGATGAAATCCCCGAACCTCGATGTGGCCAGAAACATCACCGTGGCCTGGTCGCTGACGATCATCGAGGCGGTGTTCTCGTCGCTGAAAATGTCGTTGAACTCGAACCCGAGACCCTCGAAGAATGCGCGGGTGGCCTCGACATCGCGGACGGGCATATTGGCGAACAGCAAACGGGACATGGATGACACCTATTCGTCGGGTACCGGCACGACCGTCGAACAACGGTCGTGCCGGTACTGACAACGGTCCGTCGACAAATTCACCGGTGCCGTGCCCAGACACGACGCGACCCCGCCGAGACGTGCTCGACGGGGTCGCGGACTGCGAAATAAAGGGGGAAGGACGTTACCGGGTGATCTGCGCGAGGCGGGAAAGCATCCGCGAGAAAACACGGCCGTCGTTGCCGAGATCGGCGTAGGGGTCTGCTGTGGTGTCCGACACGGTGGCGTCGGGCGTCACGGCAGCGAGGGTGCGCGCCAAGCGGGTGCGGCGCTCGATGGCGTCGAGGATGTTGGCGTCCAGCGTTGAAACTTCGTCGAAGAGTTGGTCGACGTCTGCGATCGCATTGTCGGCATTGCTGGTGCCGGCTGCGAGCGAATCGATCTGAACAGTCACATCGTCTCCTTTTGTTCGCGTCCTGAGGTGTGAGTCGTTCGTCCGAGCCGAACCGTTACAACCCAAAATGTGTGAACGCGATGTTTCGTCTCGCAAACCAAGATGCCCACCGGACGGGCCTGGGCCAACCTTTACGGGGTGTGATGCTGCATACAGTTCGTTCGGTTCGATTTGTTCCGGCCTTCCGAACCGAGGCGTCGGAGTGGTTGCGCTCACGCGGTTCCGGGTAGCCAGGTCGTCGATACCCCCACGTGCAAGGAGTGAGCGATGCGATACGACTACCTGATCATCGGCGGCGGAATGGTTGCCGACAGTGCTGCTCGTGGGATTCGTGAACAGGACGCAACGGGTTCCATCGGGATCTTCGGGGCTGACTCCGACGAGCCGTACACGCGCCCCGCGTTGTCGAAGAAGTTGTGGACCGACAGCGAATTCGGCCGTGATCAGGTTCCGCTCGGTACCGCCTCGGACACCGGTGCCGAGGTCCATACGGGTACGCGTATCGCGTCGGTTGATCGGTCGAAGCAGGCGGTCACGACAGCTGCCGGCGAGAACCACGAGTATGGAACGCTCTTGTTCGCAACCGGCGCAGCGCCGACGCAGATCGACCTGTCGCCCAGTCCGCGAGTGATCTACTTCCGCACCTTCGCCGATTACCGGATGTTGCGGGAACTGACCGAGACCGCGGAGCACATAGCGGTGGTGGGCGGCGGCTACATCGGAACGGAAATCGCAGCAGCGCTGTCTCAACAGGGTGTCAAAGTCACCTTCGTCACGTCCGACGACGTCGTGGGCAGCCACATGTTCCCCCGCTCGCTGGCCGCCGGATTCGACAAGGGGTTCTCCGATCACGGGGTCACCGTGCGCCGAGGAACCAAGGTCACGTCGGGTGCGGAGGCGTCGGCTCGTGTCCAGCTGCAATTGGACGACGGGTCCGCGGTGGAAGCAGATGGGGTCGTGTTCGGCCTCGGCGTTCGGCCCAGCACAGACCTGGCCGAGGCGGCAGGTCTCGAGGTGGACAACGGCATCGTCGTCGACGAGTTCCTGCGCACCGCGGACGAGCACATCTACGCGGCCGGCGACGTGGCCAACTATCCGGACGCCATTCTCGGTCGCCGACGCATCGAGCACGTGGACAACGCAACCGAGATGGGCAAAGCGGCGGGCCGCAATATGGCAGGTGCCGGCGCGGCCTACACCTACACCCCGTACTTCTATTCCGACGTGTACGACGACGGCTACCAGGCAATCGGAACGGTGGCAACGTCGCTGAACACGGTGGAGGACTGGAAGACGATCGGCAAGGAAGGCGTCGTCTACTACCTCGACGACGATGCCGTCGTGCGCGGGGTACTGATGTGGAATGTCTGGGAGGGGCTGGACGAGGCGCGCACCTTGCTGGCCGAGAAGAAGCCGCACACGGAGGAAACCTTGAAGGGGTTGATCTGAACTTTCTGGAACACTCGACGGCGAGCACGCCGGACCGCGGTGCGACCGAGGAGAAATCATGTCTCAGTTCGATGCAGGCGATTCGGCACAGCAGCGCGCTCGATTCGATGACCGGGTGCATCGCCTCTGCGCCGACTGTCGGCTACCCGGCCATTCCGAGCCGTTGTCCGACGCCGCCGCAACGGCCGTCGCGGCGGGCAGGGTCGATGAAGCAACCAGAACGGTGCTCATCGCTCGGTGGCGTGCGGGGCGTTCTCTCCCGTCGGTCGGGGGATTCGGAACCCTGCGGCAGTTGGTGGACGAGCGAGATCGATGGCGTGCCAAGGATTCGTCGGGTAAGCCCGGCGCGGCCTTGGTCTACAAGTTGCGAGCCGCGGAGTCGAACAAGCGGATCGAGCATCTGCGAACCACGGTGGTGATGTCGAATCGGCATTACGCCAACGGCGTCCGCGCGGCACGCAAGGAACGTCGCGAAGGTATTCATCTCGACCTGGAACAGCGCGACGCGGTCTTCGATGCACTGATGCACACGCCCGCACCCATCAAATTCGGGGTGCTCGCCGAGCGAGGTCTGACGTTGGCGGACGCCGCAAAGGATCGAGTCAGCACGCTTGCGCGTAGAACGCCCATCGACAAAGGGGTGCAGTGGGCAGCCGGGGTGGTCGATCAGTTGATCGATCGCAAAGACGATCGATTCTCGGACCGCTACGACACGCTGCTGTTTCTCGCGGGCACCTCGTTCGATCGCATACATCGCTCGCCGGCGTGGCAGTCGACGTACTTCGAGTTTCAGCGAAGCCAGGTCGATCTGTTCGTCGAGCTTGCCGAAATCTCGGTCGACGCAACGTCTTTGCGGTCGGTAGGGGAGGAGTTGATCCGTATAGGTCGGACGATGGTCGACGAGGACACGGCGGAACAGGTCGAATCACGTCGCCGCGCACTGGAAGTCGTATGGACCCAGTTGACGGGACGAGTGGCTGCGTTGGTTCGTTTGGCCGATCTGGTCGAATCTTCGGAGGGTGAAGCACGTACGTCGGACGCCATGGCTCGCGCCCACAGCCTGGACGATCGAATAGACGATCTCGTCGGACGGTCGGGGAGCCGGGAGATGTCGGCAGAGAACACGCACTTCGTCGGTGATCAGGTGCACTCCCAGTGGCGCGATCAGGTGCCCACGTCGACACCCGACCGCGCCCTCGAGCTAGGCGATGATCGCGAAGAGAATGCCGGCAACCGCGAAGCTGACCACGGACAGAATCGTCTCGAGGACGGTCCACGTCTGTAGCGTCTGCTTGACGGTGAGGTTGAAGAACTTCGAGATGATCCAGAAGCCTCCGTCGTTGACGTGGCTCGCGATGATCGAGCCCGCTGCGATGGACATGGCGATCAATGCGACGGCGGGGGCCGAGTAGTCCTGCGCTGCGACGAGTGGGCCCACGATGCCACCGGTGGTGACGATCGCGACGGTGGCCGAACCCTGTGAGACGCGCAGTGCACAACTGATGATGTACGCGAGGACGATGATCGGTAGACCTGCTGCTGCCATGGTGTCGGCCAGTGCAGTGCCGATCCCTGTGGCAGAGATGACCTTTCCGAAGAATGCACCCGCGCCGACGACGAGCAACAGCATGCCGACCGGGCGCAGCGACTCACCTGTGAGCTTGCTCAGCTCCTGAACGGTGGACCCGCGGCGGATGCCCAGAACGTAGAACGCGATCAGCACGGCAATGAGAAGTGCGACGGCCGGAGTGCCGAAGAATGTCAGCACTTCGAGCAGATTGCCCGGGTCGAGCAGGATGCTGCCGAAGGTGGCACCGAGGATGAGGACCAGCGGCACTGCGATGATCGCGCCGATGGTGCCCACCGAGGGAGGCGTCGTGACCACCGGTCGTGCGGTGGTGACGGCACCGGCGCCACCGTTCGAGTCGCGGGGCGAGTCGTCCCCGTCGTTGATGAAGTCGTCCGGAACCTCGACGATGACGCGCTTACCGATCCAGTTTCCCCATACCAGGCCCGCAGCGATGAATCCGGGTATGCCACAGATGAAGCCGAACAGGATCAGCCAACCGAGATTGACCTCGAGCAGTCCACCGAGTGCCACCGGCCCGGGGTGCGGCGGCAAGAATGCGTGCGTCATCGACAAGCCGGCGAGCATCGGCAACGCGTACAGCACCAGCGACTTTCCGCCCTGGCGCGCGGCGACGTACACCAGCGGGGCGAGCACGAAGATGCCGATGTCGAAGAACACCGGGATACCGAAGATCAATCCGAGCAGGCCCATCGCGACGGGTGCGCCGCGTTCGCCGAAAATTCCGAGCAACTTGGCGGTCAACGCCTTTGCGCCGCCGGACTTTTCGAGTATGGCCCCCAGTACGGTGCCGAGGCCGATGATGACGGCGATATGCCCGAGAATTCCGCCGAAGCCGGTCTCGAGCAACGACTCGTTGCTCTTGATCGCGGTTCCGACGATTTGATTGACCGGAAGACCGGCAGCCAGGGCCAGGCCGAGTCCGACGATGAGCAGTGCGACGAACGGTTCCAGTTTGATCTTGATGATCACGACGAGCAACACGGCGATTGCTATGCCGCACAGCACCAGAAGGCCGGGTGTCGAGGTTCTCAGCCAGTCGACGGCAGAATTCATGACAGTTCTTTCTCGTTGGCGGTTTCGATGGCGTGGACGAATGCCCGGGCTCGTGCTGCGATGTCGTCCCACTGAGCGGTAGCAACAGAATTCGGTGGCACCACATCCGTGCCGGCAGTTACAGCCACTGCTCCGGCTGCCAGAAAGTGCGCGGCATTTGCGGCGTTGACGCCGCCGGACGGGACGAGACGTGCATCCGGGAACGGACCGAGCAGATCCTTGAAATAGGCCGGTCCGACGGTGCGCGCCGGGAAAATCTTCACCGCGTCTGCACCGTGGTCGAGCGCGGTCATCACCTCGGACGGGGTGAGTGCCCCCATCATCAGCGGTATGCGCGCGGCGGTCACCACGGCGGCGACGTCTGACCGCAGCCCGGGTGTCACGACGAAACTGGCGCCCGAGTCCAGGGCGGCCCGGGCTTGATCGGCTGTGAGGACCGTTCCGGCCCCCACGATGGCACCCGCATCGGATGCGGCGCGGATGAGGTCGAGGACTCCCGGCGTGGTGAACGTGAGCTCCACGGCGCGAATTCCGCCGCCGGCCAGGGCGTGTGCGAGTGCGGCGGGATCCGAGATGTGCGGCGCGCGCACCACGGCGAGTGCGCGGTCTTCGAGAATTGCCGTCAGTGCATTCACGACGTCTGCTTTCTGGCTGAGTCCATCCGCAGGGCATGGCCTGCCAAGGAGTGGGTGGGAAGGAAATCGTCTATCGCGAACGAGCCGTTCACCATCACGTGGCTGATTCCCTCGGCCTGCTGTTTGGGCTCTTCGAACGTGGCGGTGTCTCGAACGGTGTCCGGGTCGAACACCACGAGATCGGCAGCATGACCCACGGCGATCGTGCCGCGCCTGCGCAGTCGTAACCGTGCAGCCGGACGACCCGTGAGGTGATTGATGCACTCCTCGAGTGAGAGCAGTTGCTCGTCCCGCACGTAGTGGCCCAGATAGCGGGGGAACGTTCCCCACGCACGCGGATGTGGCTTTTCGCCTACGAGAATGGCGTCACTGCCGCCCATGTGGCGCGGATGCTGCATGATCTCGCGAACGTTCTCCTCGTGCCCGACATGCTGCAGGATGGTCGTGGCCAGAGCGTCGCGGCGTAGAAAGTCGAAGAACACGTCGACCGGCTCGAGCCCTTCGTCTGCCGAGATGTCGGCCATCGTGCGACCGACGTACCGGTCGAGTTCCGGGTTCGATACTCCGCTGAGCTGAATCGTCTCCCACTCGACGGTGACTCCGTGGCAGCCGTCCGAGCCGTCGACATCGACGTCCTGCGCTATGCGGCGACGCTCGGCCGGATCGTCGAGTCGTTCCAGCGCTCGGTCCGGCCCACCCGACATCGCCCAACTCGGCAGCAGCGCAGACAGAGTCGTGGCCCCGGGTAGGTACGGATACGTATCGAGCGTGACGTCGCAGCCGTCGGCGATCGCGGAGTCGACAAGATCGAGAAATTCACGTGCCCGACCACGATTGACACCGAAGTTCATCGTTGCGTGGGTCAGATGCAGGGCGCATCCGGTTTCTCTGGAGAGATCGAGCATCTCCTGGTAGGCGTCGAGTGCACCAGCGCCGTACGACCGGGTGTGGGGAGCATAGAACCCGCCGAAGTCTGCCACTACCTCACACAGTGCTCGCAATTCGCTTGTGTCGGCATACATTCCGGGTGTGTAGGTGAGTCCGCTCGACATTCCGACGGCACCGTCCTGCAGGCCCTGCGCCAGCAACTCCTGCATGCGGGTGATCTCGGACGGCGTTGCGGGACGTCGATCGGCACCGACGGCCAGGTAGCGCAGCGTTCCCTGCGGAACCAAATATGCGGCGTTCGGAGTGATGCCACGGTCGAGTCGGGCGAGATACTCGGCAACCGTCCGCCAAGAGAAGTCCAGATCGACGGGATTGCCGTTCCACCCGGCGATCTGTCGCCGGATGACGTCCAACGTCGCATCGTCGATGGGCGCGTACGCGATGCCGTCCTGTCCGATCACCTCGGTGGTGACACCCTGGCTGATCTTGGCGAAGTGCCCAGGATCGGTCAGCAACCCCAGATCGGAGTGCGCATGCATGTCGATGAAGCCGGGGGACAGGACGTGACCTGGTGCTGCATCGACGATTCTGTCTGCACTGGAAAGGCTTCCGGGCTCGACGAGTGCTGCAATGGTGCCATCACGGACGAGAACGTCCCGACGCAGCCGCGCGGAACCGGTGCCGTCGATGACGTCGAACCCGCGAAATAGTGTGTCCGCCATCAAGTTCTGCTTCCTAGAAAAAGGTGTGTATCAGATCGACCACGAGTGGGTCGTCGCTGTCCGAGTCGTCCACGACGGGGATCAGACGCCATTTGTCGAACGCAGTGCAGGGGTGAGAGAGGCCGAGCCGCAGCACCGCCCCCACCGGAAGTGCGTCGGCGTCGTCTGCCGGTAGTCGAAGAAAAGCATGCTGGTCGTTGAGTGCCGTCACCTCCGCGCCCTGATCCAGGAGCTCATTACCTCGAACACGTTGCGGGACGGGCATTCCTTCGTCGAAAGGAAAGTCGCGCTTACCTGCGTCCAGCAATGCGAGGCCGGGCTCGGGGCGTGACACCACTCGCGCCCATCCGTGCATCGCAGAAACCAACGGCGTCTCGGTTCGGGCGGGAGTCAGCGGTGAGATCTGCGAATAGAAGCCGTCGTCGTGCGCCACGTAGGCCCCGGATCGGAGCACGACGTCGGTGCGCACGCCGTTGCCCGAGGTCAGAGAATGCAGGCGTTCGACCACCAGATCCTGGTACGCGCTCCCGCCTGCGGTCACAATGGCGTGATCGCCGTACAGTCCTTCGGCATCGAAGGTGCGATGCAGTGCGGCGAGAGTGTCGAGGTAGGTGCGTACTGCCGCGAGACCGGCCTCGGAACGGTCGTGGCTCAGGGCACCCTCGTAGCCGCCCACACCGGCCAGTGCGAGACGCGGTGACGCGGCGATCTCCCGTCCTACTGCGACGGCCTCCTCGGTCGTTCGCGCGCCGGTTCGTCCGTGCTCGCCGCCGAGTTCGACGACGACGGACACCGGTCGATCGCCGTGGTCGCCAAGGATGCGGTTCATCTCTCGCACCGTGGCGACGCTGTCCGCCCAGCAGTAGAACTCGAACTCGGGATGCGAGTCCAGTTCGGCAGCAACCCAATTCAGAGCAACAGGATCGACTTCGGCATTGGCGAGAACGATTCTCTCTACACCGAATGCGCGTGCCACCTGAACTTGCCAACCGGTAGCGAGGGTGATGGCCCAGCAGCCCGCATCCAGTTGCTGCTTCCACAGTTGGGGAGCCATGGTCGTTTTGCCGTGGGGTGCCAGGAGGACGCCCGCCTTCTCGGTCCACTGCGCCATCACATCGACGTTCGATGCGATGCGTGTCCTGTCGAGGGTGAGTACTGGGGTGGTGAACTCCGACAGCCGCGGCGCGGTGGCCAGAAAGCTCTCGGCGCTCTGTCCCCACGATCTCGCTGGAAGCGATTTGTGTTCGGGCCCCAGGAGTCGTCGACTCAGCGCCTCGACTCCGGCAGTGTCGATCACGGCAGTCTCCTCGAATTCTGCGTTGCGCTATATGCAACGACGGTTGCGTATCGTGTCTTTCATTTGTAGTCTGCATCCAACGATGCATTCCCGCAAGAGTTCGAGGAGACGGACATGGCAGCCCCCCGGGTGGTGTGTGTAGGCGAAGGCCTCGCTGTCCTCGTCGCGGACCCTGGCCCACTGGAACGGTCGGAGACGTTCCATCGCACGGCTGGAGGTGCGGAAGCCAACGTGGCTCGTGTCCTCGTCCAGCTGGGAATCGAGGCTGCGTGGGTCTCGCGGGTGGGTGACGACGGGTTCGGCCGATATCTGGTCGCGGAACTCGACGCTGCCGGTGTGGACACGTCGGGCGTGATCGTCGATAACGGGCGGCCGACGGGCCTCTACATCAAGGAGCGCGGATCGGGGTCCGATCACCGTCACGACCTGCCTCTGGGAGACAGCGCGATGACGTACTACCGGTCTCTTTCGGCTGCTACTGCGCTCTCGCCCAACGATATTCACGACGAGGTGCGAGCGGCGATCGACTGCGCCGACATCGTCCATTTCACCGGCATCACCGTCGCCATCTCACCCACTGCGGAACAATTGACGCGAAGCCTGATGGCCGGCCCGTCCACTGTCAGCTTCGATCTCAACTATCGGCCGGCCTTGTGGGCCGGGCGTTCGGACGACGCGGCCCGCGTCCTCGGTGAGCACGTCCGCGGTAGCGACATCGTGTCGATGGGTGCCGACGAGGCCGCTTCGGTGTTCGGGACATCGAGTCCAGTGGAACTACGCGAGATGTTTCCCGAGCCCCGTCATCTGGTTATCAAGAACGATGCGCACACGGTGACGGCATTCGAGGGAGTCGTGCGAGTCGACGTCCCCGCATTGACACTCGACGTCGTCGAAAAGATCGGTGCAGGTGACGCTTTCGCCGGCGGCTTTCTGGCCGCGTTGCTGATGGGATACAGCGCGGCGCAGCGTGTGCGATTCGGACATCTCTGTGCCGCAGGCGCATTGACCGGCCACGGTGATGTAGCGAAAGTCCTGCCGCACGACGAACTGGCAGCACTGGCCGGAATCGACGACAATGCGTGGGCGACACTCGACTACGCGGCCGTGGCAGCGATGCACACCGAGGCGGCGTTGTGAGCCAGAGCTTGTCGAGGGCGCTGACGATCCTGGGATTGCTCGGGGACGGATCGAAGTCACTCGACGAACTCGCCGCAGTCCTCGGTGTACACAAGACGACGGTGCTGCGACTGCTTCGGACCATGGAATCGGACAGGTTCGTCAGCCATGGAGCAGATCACCGGTACCAACTCGGTTCGAGGCTGTTCGAGCTCGCAAATCACGCGCTCGAGCAGCGAGACGTGCGCACCGTCGCGCGACCGCATCTCGCTGCACTGAACTCCGACACGGGCCAGACGGTGCACCTGGCCACGTACGAGGCGGGGGAGGTCATCTACATCGACAAGTTCGACGCACAGCAGAGCGTGCGGATGTACTCACGCGTCGGCCGGCCGGCACCGCTGCACTGCACCGCGGTGGGAAAGATACTGGTCGCAGGCCGCCCGCGCGCCGAACGAGAAGAGATCGCTCGACGCATCACGTACACGCCGTTCACGGAACGCACGATCAGCACACCGGAGCAATACCTGCGCGAGCTCGAGCTCGTGGACCAGCAGGGTTTTGCGGAGGACCGTGAAGAACACGAATCTTTCGTCAATTGCATCGGCTGCGCGGTGCGCAACGGGACCGGAGACGTGGTGGCCGCGGTGTCCATGTCGGTACCGGACATGTTGCTCGACCACCAGCAGGTACTGGCTGCGCTGCCCGCAGTGCGCGGCACGGCAGCGGCAATTTCCGAAGGACTGGGCTGGCGGCCGCCCGATCTATAAGACCGCCCACTGACAAACGACAGTTCGATGGAAGGAAAATCATGAGCGAAAAGATCGAAATCCGCACCACCGGTGCCCCGGCCCCGGCACACACCTTCTCCCAGGGGGTGCGGAAAGGGCCGTTCGTGCAGGTTTCGGGTCAGGGCCCGGTGGATCCGGCGACGAGCGAATACCTGTTCCCAGGTGACGTCGCCGCGCAGACCACTCGAACCTTGGAGAACGTCAAGGCAATCGTGGAAGCCGGCGGCGCGACGTTCGACGACGTCGTCATGCTGCGCGTGTACCTGACCAAGCGTGAGGACTTCTCGATCATGAACGACGCCTATGGCGAGTTCGTCTCGGCGAACACGACAGGCGACGTGCTGCCGAGCCGCACGACCGTGTTCACGGGGCTTCCGCGCGAGGAGATGTTGGTCGAGATAGACGCCATCGCCGTCGTCTGACTGCACGCTCGACCCAGATGTTCACACGAAAAATACATCTGACCAGGCGATTTGCGTAAGCGTTGGTCTTCGCGTAACTTTTGTCGAGTCAGAGCGACACGGACACCGACCCGGTCTTCACAAACCGGGACAACGAGGTTGTACGGAGTACGTCCTGAACAACCCAGACAAGGCAGAGGTTATCAGCCATGTCTGGGGTTCGAGCGTGTAAGCCCCGGACGTTGCCGTTCACACGGTGACCATGGTGTGTGCGTGTTCTTTGAGAACTCAACAGTGTGTCGATGAATGTCAGTGCCGAATTTTATTTGGTGAAAGCATTCGATGTATCAGCCATCC
>NZ_JBFBMD010000031.1:0-42232 GCF_040686915.1 Rhodococcus sp. NPDC077669
GATGCCGACCTACCGACGCCGAACCCGGTCGAGACCGCGGAAACACGGTCGAGCGCCGTCGCGGTCGCCGCCAAGCCCACGAAAGTGAAGATCACCACTTCGCAGGTGGTCAAGCTGGTCGCCTCCGCGCTCGTCGTCGGCTGCCTCACCGGGTTTCTGGGAGTGGGCGGCGGATTCCTCATCGTCCCCGCCCTGGTTCTGGCACTGGGCTACTCGATGCCCGTCGCGGTCGGAACGTCACTGGTGATCATCTCCATCACCAGCGCGGGAGCCTTCACCGAACGCCTCGGCACGGGTGCCACCATCCCGTGGGAGATCGTCGTACCGTTCACCCTCGCGGCGATTGCAGGCTCGTTCGCCGGGAAAGTGGTCAGCGACAAGATATCGGCGACCGCACTGACCCGAAGCTTCGCAGTTCTGTTGTTGGTCGTGGCCGTCTACGTTACCGTTCAAGCATCGCTTGCGCTCTAGCTCTGGGTGCGTCCCGCAGCCGTCGGCGAATCCTCATAGACATGGCCTGTCCAGCCGG
The DNA here is from genome assembly GCF_040686915.1 of Rhodococcus sp. NPDC077669. NCBI lineage: Bacteria > Bacillati > Actinomycetota > Actinomycetes > Mycobacteriales > Nocardiaceae > Rhodococcus > Rhodococcus sp. NPDC077669. Next base: position 530 of record NZ_JBFBMD010000031.1, read on the forward strand.
CCGCAGCACAGATCTCGAGGTATCACCTCGCTCATCATCATCGCTTTCACTACGCTATCGGGAGTTCATCGATGACCGCATTGATCCCACGTACCGACGCCGCCCGGCCGTATCCCGCACGCCGAGAACCCAAGGGCTCGACGCTGTTTCAGTTGGTGACCACCACCGATCACAAGACGATCGGGAAGATGTATCTGGTCACCTCGTTCGGATTGTTCCTCATCGGCGGGTTGATGGCGCTGCTCATGCGCACCGAACTCGCCGTACCGGGGTTGCAGTTCCTGTCCAACGAGCAGTACAACCAGCTGTTCACCATGCACGGCACGATCATGCTGTTGCTCTACGCCGTCCCGGTGGCGTACGGATTCGCCAATTACATTCTGCCGCTTCAGATCGGGGCACCCGACGTCGCGTTCCCACGGCTCAACGCGTTCGCGTACTGGCTGTATGTGTTCGGATCGCTGATCGTGCTCGCCGGGTTCATCACCCCGGGAGGTGCCGCGGACTTCGGATGGACCGCCTACACCCCACTGACGAGCGCACTGCATTCCCCCGGTGTCGGTGCCGACCTGTGGGTACTGGGCCTGATTCTGTCGGGCTTGGGCACGATCTTGGGTGCGGTCAACTTCATCACCACCGTGGTGTGTCTGCGCGCACCCGGCATGACGATGTTCCGGATGCCGGTCTTCACCTGGAACATGCTCGTGACCTCGGTGCTGGTGCTGCTGGCGTTTCCGACCTTCGCGGCCGCGTTGGCCGGGCTGGCCTTCGATCGACACTTCGGTGGTCACGTGTTCGACCCGGCGACCGGGGGAGCGGTGCTCTGGCAGCACCTGTTCTGGTTCTTCGGCCATCCCGAGGTCTACATCGTCGCGCTCCCGTTCTTCGGCATCGTCTCCGAAATCTTTCCGGTCTTCAGCCGCAAACCCATCTTCGGCTACAAGGGTCTGATCTTCGCTACCCTCGGCATCGCAGCGCTCTCGATCACGGTGTGGGCGCACCACATGTACGCCACCGGAGCTGTTCTGCTGCCGTTCTTTTCGTTCATGTCCTTCCTCATCGCCGTGCCGACCGGGGTGAAGTTGTTCAACTGGATCGGCACCATGTGGCGAGGACAGGTCACCCTGGAAACCCCGATGCTGTTCAGCATCGGATTTCTGATCACATTCCTGTTCGGCGGACTGACCGGTGTGCTGCTGGCCAGCCCCCCGATCGATTTCCACGTCACCGACACCTACTTCGTGGTGGCGCACTTCCACTACGTACTGTTCGGGACCATTGTTTTCGCCACCTACGCCGGGGTGTACTTCTGGTTTCCCAAGATCACCGGACGCATGCTCGACGAACGCCTCGGCAAGTGGCACTTCTGGACGACGTTCGTCGGGTTCCACATGACGTTCCTGGTGCAGCACTGGCTCGGCAACGAAGGGATGCCGCGCCGCTACGCCGACTACCTGCCCTCGGACGGATTCACCACCTTGAACCTGATCTCCTCGATCGGAGCGTTCATTCTCGGGCTGTCCACGCTGCCGTTCGTGTGGAATGTGTTCAAGTCCTACCGATACGGCGAGGTCGCCACCGTCGACGATCCGTGGGGCTACGGCAACTCTCTCGAATGGGCCACCACCTGCCCACCGCCCCGCCACAATTTCACCGAAATACCTCGTATCCGTTCCGAGCGGCCGGCGTTCGAGCTGCACTACCCTCATATGGTCGAACGCATGCGCACCGAAGCCCACGTCGGGTTGACGGGCCACACCGCCGCTGTGCGGGCACCCTCCGAAGTGATCGCCGACGGCGTCGAAGAGGGCACCGCCAGCGGGACCTCAGGGGAGAGACGGTGACGAGCGCGCGGAGACGGCGCTCGACAGGTGCCGCTGTCCTGGTACCGGGACGGGTGTCGTACGCGATCGCGGTCGCCATGGGGTTCTACGTGCTCGCGCTGATCGTGCTGTTCACCTTCCTCGTCCCTCGACTCTCACCCGGGTCGGCGACCGCTGTCACCGCTGCCGTGGTGGCCGGCTTCGCCGTGCTGCTGATGGCGGCGATGATGTTCGCAGCCCGCACACCGCTGCATCCTGCAGCGGTATCCGTGGTCCGGGACGCCGCGGCGGACCGGGAGGACGACATCGTCGAAGGGTGGGCGGTGGTCCTGGGCACCGACATCGATTCACGGCGGGTGGAACTGGAAGTGACGGTGCCCGGGTCCGGAACGTACCGGTGCGATGTGCGTGCAGAACGGTCGACCGTCCGCGCACTGGTGATCGGTGCCACCATTTCGGTGTGGGTCGATCCGCATCATCGCCGGTCGTTGACCTTGGTCGGGGTCGGGGTCGGTCCGAGCATCGACGACGACACGTACGGGAACGGGCGTCGCTGATCGAGCTACCTCGCCTGCACCCCGCGGCGGCGAAAGCCGCTCCAGGGTTGCAGACGTCGATCACAACTACCCTCGACTGCCCGCTGGACGGGTGGCTGTGTCGGTGACCGACGTGAGTGTGCCTGCGCGACATCGATTTTCCCGTGACGGAGTCCCCGCTTGCTGGCGATGGCAAGTGTGGTCGTGGTGTTGCACCTGGCCGGGTGGGGACTGTGCGTTCACTACGATGCGGGTCTGCGCATGCGCGGTCTGTGCCGCGACGTGCGAGACCACGAAGACCGGGACCGCGAGGTGCGAGACCACGAAGAAAGACGACTCGGGTCGCAGCCCTGGCAGGATCAGGGCTGCGGACCGCGATCTACTTCTTGGAGAACATGCGGGAGAACAATCCCGGTGACTTCGGATCGGCGGCGTGCCCCTTGCAGCGATTGGACGCCGGAACGCCCCGCATCACCTGATCGACGTGTTGACCGCATCCCGCCCACGTCGTTTTTCCGCACTTCTTGCACGTGACAGCCCTGCACATGAGTCTCTCCTTCGGTCGATGAATCACTGACCAATATACCCTATGGGGTATCAGATTTGGGGTGTCGGGGATGATCGGTCATCGCCCCGGTCGGGGGTCCGCCCAAGTGGGCGACGTCGTAGACGAACTGTTCGGGTACCGCGCTGGTCCACGGCCGCAGGCCGAGTGCGGTCTTGATACCGATCAGGGCCTGTGCGATGGGTGGGCAGCGGCGACACTGCCGCAGGTGCGTATCGATGCGGGCCGAGGCGTCGACATCGAGACGCCCGTCCAGGTAGTCCGATGCCGCGGCGAGTGTGCGCCGGCATGCCTGGGAGTCGTTTTGCGGATGTGTGGGACCGTCGTCGAGGGCGCGCAGCAGCTTGACCCGTGCGCGGTGGATGCGCTTGTACACCGCTGCGGTGGTGAGCGCGCCGACCGCGCCGATCTGTGTCGCTGTCCAGCCCTCGCCGTCGTGCAATGCCAGGACCATTCGATCCTCGACGGTCAACGTCGCCAGCGCCGCTCGCACCGTGGATCGATCGCTGAGCGCCTGCACGACCGTCTCGGGGTGCTCGAGGTTGCTGATCGGTACATCGATGTCGCCCGTGCCCGATGGTTCTGTGCGCTGAGTCTCCGCGCGTGCGGCCACATCGCGGGCACGGTTGATCGTGATCCGGTAGAGCCACGTCGTGAGAGCCGATTCGGATCGAAATGTTCTCCGGTTGCGCCACGCGCGTTCGAGGACGTCCTGCACCAGATCGTCGGTATCGGCCGGTGATCGTGTCATCGCGGCTGCGAAGCGACGAAGAGTCGTGCCCTGGTCGATCAGATCGCGCGCGAAGCGCTCGTCGTATGCCGCGCTGTCGGGATCGGGATCGGGGTCGGAGTCGAGGTCGAGGTCGGGGCTGGGCTGTTCGCGCGATGATCCACCGATTGGTCCACTTCGGCGTTCTCGCCCGTCCAACAGTGAAAGTCCCTCTACAGAACTGGAATCATCATGTCGTTCGTCGAATTCATGCGCAGTACTGCCGGACGCGCACTGCGCATCGTGGTGGGAGTCGCTCTGATCGTGGTCGCCGTCGTGCTCGGCGGTGTCGGGGGCATCGTGGTGGGAGTGATCGGCGGTGTGTTCGTGCTGACCGGGGTGATCAACGTGTGTCTGCTCGGCCCGTTGTTCTCCGTCGATCTTCGAGGTCGGCCCAAGACGTCCTGAACGGGGTGCGCGGGCGGGCAGCTCAGAAATGGGGGATCACCTTGAACGCGGTGTACCCGTCGCTGCTCTGGGCCAATGCGACACCGTTCGAGGTCACTGCTGTCGGTGCGGCACTCGGTGATGTGCCGGTGACGCGGCCGGAGGTGGCATCGATGGCAGTCACTCCCGAGTCCGACGCGCCGTAGACGATGCCGCCGACCAGAGCGAAGCGGTCGGCACCGGGAAATTGATCGGCGGTGAAACCTCGGGTGCCGTACTGCTCGAACAGGACAGCGATTCCGTCGTCGGTGAGGTCTGCGGTGGTGATCATCGTCGCCCCGCTACTGCTGTCGGCGGTCACCACCATCGGACTGCGGCTACCGCTGATCCATCGGAGCTCGGCATCGGAGAGTCGATAGACCGCCTGGATCGGTTCGGGACGGGTCGGGATCGTCCATGCCACGACCACTGCATTGCCGGCGGTGGCGACGAATCGGGCGGTCCCGGGGATCGCTGCGGGGGGCGGGGCGAGGGTGTCGGTGGACCAGGCGGTGTTGCCGGTGTCGGCGGTCACGATGCGCGCTGTGTCGCCGTCGACGGTGATCGCGTATCCACCGGATTCGGAGATCGCACCCGTCAGGTCGGTGCGGTGTCCGTCGGTTGCGGAGATGGCGGCCACGGCTGCGGGCTTTGCTGTCTGCGAGCAGTCGGCGTCGATCAGCAGTCCGGACCCGGTCAGGCAGCCTGCAGTGGAGACCGGACCCCATACGAGGTCGCCGGTGCGGGTATCGCGGGCGGTCATCGTGGCCGGTGCACCCGTACCGGGATCATCGATGTCTTCGGTGATCAACAGCTCACGGTTGTGTGTGCTGGTCACCGCGAACTCGTCGCGATCGGCGGGTACGTCCACGCCGAATCGTGGTGTGCCGGTGTCGTCGAGTACCTGCACCCGGTGCGAACCGGATGCGTCCGAGGAGTCGACGACCCCGACGAACCCGTCCTCGACGATGTGCGGCTGCGACAGGAACGGGATGGACCACAGGGCCGTGTCTCCGAAGCCCGGCGGCGGCGCGGCCGGCGACGACGGATGCGCCGCCGGATCGGTGCCTGCGGCGTCGGGAGCAGGTGAGGAACTGCACCCCGACGCCAGCGCGACGGCGCACAGTGCAACGGTCCCCATCATCGCCGCCGCTCTGCCGATACGGTGCGCGCCCATCTATGCGGTGGTGCTGTCTCCGCCGAGTGCCATGATCGCGCTCTGCAGCAGTGCAGTGGCCCGGTCGGCGACTTCGGCCAGGCCCGCTGCATCCGAGAGACCCACCATCACTTGGGGGTTCATCGCTTCGACGATCGTGCTGCTGCCATCGGCTCGCACCACCACGTTGCACGGCAGCAGCAACCCCACCTGCCGATCGGTGTCGATGGCAGCCTTCGCCAGCTGCGGATTGCATGCTCCGAGGATGACGTAGCGTTCGATGTCGGCGTCGATCTTGCTCTTCAAGGTCGACTGCATGTCGATCTCGGTGAGCACTCCGAATCCCTGTTCGGCGAGTGCCTCACGGGTTGCGTCCACGGTTTCCTCGAACGGCATGTCCACGCGGGTGCCGATGGCCAATGCGGTCATAGTTCCTTCGGTTCCTTTCGATCGGTTCGGGTGTCGGTCACCCGATGGTCGGTGCGCGGGTGAGTAGGCGCCCGCCCGGTCATGCTGCGCAGGACGCGGAGGTGCAGTCGCGTTTGCGCCATCGCACGATCACCGCTGCCGTCAGCATCGCCAGGGACACCCCGGCAAGGATGGGTTGTATCGGTGCCCACAACCCCAGTGCACCCGAGGTGCCGAGCGCAAGAAGTACCAGCTTGTTGCACACCGGACATCCGACGGCGAAGAAAGTCAGGACCACACCGAGAGCGGCGGGTGTGCCGGTCCGCTCGACCTGCGCGGGTTTGTCGATCCCGAACCACAGTGCGGTCAACAGGGCCGTGGCCAGCAGAACCGGAAGCTCCCACGCCCGCACCGGCACCTCACGGCCGAAGATCGGCGTGTCGATGATGTCGGTGGGAATGCCCACCACCAACACCGTGACCACACCGGCGACGGTGCCGCGTGCCGCCCGCATCCCCCAACCCCGGAAACGATCGGACTCGGCGATCACCCCGTCATCGGAACGGCCGGCAGCATCGACGTCGAGGCGGTCGGAGGTGGCGGGCTCTGTCATCGGCTGGGATCTCCTACGAGTTGTAGTTGTGTGAGTAGGGTGACACTGTGAGGCTATACCCAGATGGGTATCGCTGCCAGTGTCCGACTGCCGAAAGGTATTGCATGACTTCGACATCTCGCTCCACTCGCCGCCGTGACATCGTGCTCCTGGCCATCGCCGTGGTGGTGGCGGCCGTGCTCGTGGGAGCTCTCGTACTCGGAACGACCGGTGGCGACGAGCAGTCGGAGGCGGCGTCGCCGGCCGCCGGGTCGAGCAGCGTGAGCGGACCGCCGGTGATGGGACCGCTCGGCGATCTTGCGCACCGCGAGCCCGATGATCCGATGGCCCTCGGCGATGTCGACGCCCCGGTGGTGATGATCGCCTTCTCGGATTTCCGGTGCCCGTTCTGCGCCCAGTTCAGCCGGGAAACCGAGCCGCAACTTATCGATCGATATGTCGATACCGGCACCCTGCGCATCGAATGGCGAGATCTACCCATTTTCGGGCAACAATCGTTCGATGCTGCCCGGGCCGGACGCGCCGCCGCCGCCCAGGGCAAGTTCTGGGAGTTCACCCGCGCCGTCTACGCCGATGCTCCCGAAACCGGTCACGCGGACCTGACACTGGAGTCGCTGCAGAGCTACGCGCAACAGGCCGGGGTACCGGATATGGCTCGGTTCACCGCCGACGCCACCGGCACCGCATTCGACGCCGCGATCACCGCCGACTCCACCGAAGCACAGTCGCTGGGTATCCCGGCCACTCCGGCGTTCTCGGTCAACGGTGATCCGGTTCTGGGCGCGCAACCGTTCTCGGAATTCGTCGATCTGATCGACGCGGCAGCCGGCGCGTAGGGCGGCCCGCGATGTCGCAGATCGGACTTCTCGGAGCATTTCTCGGCGGGCTCCTGGCGTTGGTCAGTCCATGTTCGGCCTTGCTGCTGCCCTCCTTCTTCGCGTACGCCTTCGACGGGGCCGGCAAGCTCGCCGGCCGCACCGGGATCTTCTACCTCGGGCTCGCGGCGGTCTTGGTGCCCCTCGGTGCCGGAGTCGGGGCCATCGGCTCGGCGATCACCCGGTATCGCGAGGTCACCACCATGATCGGCGGTGTGGTCATCATCGCCCTCGGGGTGATGATCATCGTCGGTCGCGGCTTCGCGCTGGGGTCCGCGCAGAGAGCAGCCGCGCGCATCGACGTCTCCTCCACCGGATCGGTGTTCGCCCTCGGCGCGGTCTACGGGCTCGCAGGATTCTGCTCGGGACCCCTGCTCGGCGCGGTCCTGACCGTCGCCGTCGCCGGCGGTCAGGCCGCGTACGGCGGAGTTCTCATGGCGCTCTACGCAGCGGGGATGGTGATACCCCTGTTCGTCCTCGCGCTGGTCTGGGACCGGTTCTCGCTCGGATCACGAACGTGGCTGCGCGGCAAGGAAATCAGCATCGGACCGCTGAAAACGCATACGACGTCTCTGATATCGGGGGTGCTTTTCATCGGTATCGGAGTGCTGTTCCTGTTCACGGAGGGCACAGCGAACCTCGGCGGCGTCATGGGTGTCGACAGTCAGTACTCGCTCCAGGTCTGGATCAGCGACGTGGCCGACGCGGTACCGAACACCGCAGTGCTCCTGATCGCAGTGCTGGTGATCATCGCAGTGCTGACGGTGCGCATCGTCCGTGGTCGAGGCCGCGACACCGCAGCCGAGTCCTCCGAGCTCGGCGAACGCGAGAACCGAACGCCCTGAGACGGTGTGCCTACGGCACTGGAGCGGGCTGTGATGTCAGGTGTAGAGCTGTGACCACCCATCTCGCTGACGTCGAGCGAGATGGAGTACTGCGGCGGGAACCACTTCGACACCCATCAGCAGATCGTCGTCACCGAGCCCTCTGCCCTCCAGACTGTTGCGGCATGCTTTCACCGTGATGGAGGCAGAGTCGATCAACGCCCGCATCTCCAGGGAGATATCCGAACAGCGCAAGGCCGCATCGAGGCCCGGTCCGAAGCACACGACTTCGATCGTCACCGGCTCTGTCGCAGCATCGAGAAGGTTGTGGATCGCTCGCACCACGGCGGTGGGTGTGGTGTTCACCGCGAACACCACGCGCAGGGGAGTCGGATGATCGGTCACGTGAAGGTTCCGTTCTTCAGATCGCGGTGAGCTGCGGTGCCCCAGGGCTGTGCGTGGAGAAGGACATCGATGGCCCGACCCTCGCCGACAGGGCGGACCAGGTGTCCCAGTTCGCGGACCTGCAGTCCGCTCGCGGCGCGGGCGAGGTCGTCGATGGCGGGCAGGATCGACGGATCGGGTGGGCCCCCGACACCGTGAGTGAAGTTCTCGAGCGCATGGCCGAGATACAACAGCCGTCCGCTCGGTGCGAGCCAACTCGCTGCACCGGCAATGACGGCGACCAACTCGTCGACCGGTAGATGCAGGAAGCCGATGGCCACCAGATCCACCGGTTCGGATGGTTCCCAGGTCCGAGCGTCGGCGACGGTGTAGTCGATCGACCGATCCTCGCCGCCGCTGCGTGCCAATTCGATTGCCACAGAAGAAAAATCGACAGCGTGCACTGTCCAGCCCGCGTCGGCCAACCATCGAGCGTGGCGGCCGTCTCCACAGCCCAGGTCGATCGCCCGGCCCGGCATCAGCTCCGCGAACCGCGCAGACAGGGCAGCCGCCGGGGCCGAGCCCCACGGATGCTCGACGCTGCTGTAACGCGCATCCCACTCAGATGAATCCATCTACGCACATTCCTCCAAGACACGGACCGGGTAGTACTCGAATCCGCCAGAGTACCCCCAGGGGTACCTGAATGGTGCGCAATGTCGAAAACGTCGATCTGCACGCCATCGCTCGTAGCGTGTCGAGCCAAACCCGAACAACAGACGTCCCGACGCCGAGGAGGACCTCGAGGCGCGCACTATCACCGCCCTCGAAACCCGGCCACGCGCGGACCATCGGATTGCGCCGTTCTCCTCGACGTCGACGGGCCAGGCGCACGAGTTCCGCTGCAGTGCAGTCGATACCGGCGCTCGTCGCAGAGTACGACACCAGACGAAACGTTCACGCACCGTCGTTGTAACTGTCAATCCCGGTGACGTTGCCGTTCGCCGGTGTCTTGGTCGACATCGATCACCACGTCCGGTGAATCGGGGTGGTAGCGGACCATATTCGGCTCGGCAGCCTCGCGTCGAGAGCTATCACGGAACGACAGCCAGCAACCCGCGAACAGCAAAAGGGTGACGATACCCGCGACGAGGGACCAACCTTCGAAGCCGCCGGCGAGAGCGGTGAGGAAAACCCCAGCCGACGCTATCCCCGCCATCAGCAACAACCACGCCGCATAGTTTTCGGCCACCCGCGTCCAGACCTGCGCACGACCAGGGCGTCCGGTGTCACCGGACCTCTGCGGATTCATTCTCGTTTACCTCCTTCGGTCGAAGTCGACCTGGACGCCGACTGTCACTGAAAACTTGCTGTGGGTTCACCCAACTCCGCGACCAGCTATGTAGCGGCGACCGACAACCCGGTTCGTACGCGATGAGCTATTGCGCAGTATCCGGTTACCACGAAGACACATCCACATTGGTCGTCGGCTCGGTCAGCCACCAACCACAACGCCGCTGGATGCGGTGAAATAGACGAGCATCAGCGCCAACAGCAACCATCCTGCCCCTTGCCAGATCGGCCATACTCCACCTGCACGCCACACCCGAAAGGTCCGTCCGAAAGCGCCCAGCCCACCAACCAACAACACCGTCGGAGGGCCTACTGCCAGGACCAGCCGTTCCGGATCCCGGCAAACGCGGAATGCAGCGTCCTGACACTGCTCAGCCTGGCTACCTCCAGAAAGCAACGAGCCGACGGCAACGACAGCAGCAACGGCGATCACCACCGCGGTGTACAGACTCGCTCTACGGAACTCCCGAGGGTCGTGCCACCGTTTTTCGGTGTCAACACTCACAGCGGCTCCCTTCCTCCTGGCTCGACAACGGCCCACAGAAGTCATAGCCGTATCCGATACACCCAAACCTCGCGCAGCGCAGACGGAAAAGTCAGCAGAGACCACCACGGGTCGGCATGCCAGTAATCGATCCCCAGGCTGCCCGACAGGCCAGAACGGCAGCCGTAGACCGAGACATACTGCGTATCGCAAACAGCGCCGGCGAAGCAAAGATGGCGACGGCTCGGCGGACACACGTCAAGTGCACGAGACATGACGATGTTGGACGTGCAGACAGAAGAAAGTCCGCGCGCGAACATTTTCACCGTTTGTCGAATTCAGAAGTGGACTGCATTTCTGGGTCATCCAGATTCGAGTGTGCGGCTGTTGCGATGACGCGGGACAGCGAAGTTGAACCTGGTCAGCCTGCGGGATCGAACTGCGGCACGTCGAAAACCTGAAGAGAACTAGCTACATCAGTGGGAAGGTCAGCGGCGATCACTTCTAGCAACCGCTTAGTACGAAGCAGTTGGTTCACAGCCAGCTCGGCTAGACTCTGTGTATCGAAGTGCGCCACCAAGGTCGGACTGAGTTCTGCGGTTCTCGCCGCATCGATAATCTGCGGGTACCCGATTTTTCGCTCTAGAACGGCCCGACCGTCTTCTCGATGATGGTGCACGATTGTCACGCCAGCGGATTCGGCCCAGGCCTCGGCGAAAGTTGCGACTTGAGATGAAGCAGATACTGGGACAAGCGAACTCGCCTCTCGCAACATCTGTGCAACCAACCCGAAGTGTGTGAGGGTGAGATCGTCTTGCGTCAACCGGATGGAATCAGGGATCGGCTGGGAGTTCGACAATGTTTGCCAGAACAATTCGGGATAGGACGAGGCCACCGACAAGAGAGCCGCAACGTCGCACTTGTTCGGTGTCGGCGGCAACTCATGTTCGACGCCTGCAGCCGCCAGAACCTGTCGGCATGTGTCGAAGGACTGAGCGAGCAGGGCGCAGATCGAGACAAGCCATGGAAGTGCCTGCCTCTCGACTCGGCGGTTCTGCCACCGCGCTATAAGCAAATTCGAGAACACCAGGCCAGGACCGACAAGGAAGAGAGCAGCGCACACGCTGATCCAGAAACTTGCGCTGTTGGGCAGGGTCAGACCAGCGACCAGTGCGGCCAGGCTGAGAAGTATCCCGCCTACAGCAACCGTACGCGGAACCGCCTCTTGGCGCGGACCGTCCCACCAATCCTTCACACCCATCTACCGATTTTGTCATTGATTCACACCACTGATTCAAGAGGGCACGCCGAATCGTTTCAGTTTGCAGGACAACTGCATCTCGAGGCAGTCGGCCTGACCGGCTTGCTGCGGTTTGGGTGCGCGTTTGACCAGGATTGAAACGATCCGCCCTCTACAGCAACCTCACCCTGGCGCGGGAAGAACGAGACGCTCTCGCGGTCGCGAGAAGTGATTAGTGCAGTCCACTTCTGAAACAGTGCAGTCGTCTTCTGAAACTGACAAATGCTCTCGAAGTGCTGCGAGGTGAGGTGTCAGCGACGAAACAGAGAGCGGAAGAAGCTGCTGCGTGTTGCTGGATTTGGCGACTCGGTGGAGCAGGTGCACTGCTGCGATTGCGGAACGTTCGCCATGACGCTGTCGATATGGCGACCGCAACCGGCCCAGGTGGTCTTACCGCATGCCGGGCACGAGGTGGGGGAGCACACAGGTGGTCCTTTCGGTCGGTTCGGTACCCACTGTGGCATATACCAAGGGGGGTATGTAAGTACCCTAGGGGGTATCCGACCTGATCTGGAATCGAAGTCGATGAGAAGACGGGTGCAATAGGCACCACACGGCCTGTCGTGGTTATCTCATAGGTGTGTTCAGGCAGCGGAGTCGTCAAACGCTCAGCAGTGGTCGTCGAGGCGAGCCACCGAGAGCTGGCGTCTACGGCTCACGGTGCGTTTCCCCATGGCCAGCAGTACGTGTGGCGTGGGTCAGCAGTGAGTGCGGCGTATGACAGATGATGACGTGTGGTCCGGAAAGCACGCCCGAGCGCACGATGCCCCGGTCCGCTCACTCAATGCGTCGGTGTTGCGATGGAGGATCGACACTGCACGGTCCATTCCACTGTTCGATCCCGACGACGGCGGCGACGCGGCTCGCTGTCTGGTGCTGTTGGAGTCTCCGGGGCCGAAAACGATACGTCCGGGCGGGACCAACATGTGTTCGTTCGACAATCCAGATCGAACGAACCCCGTGCTGAAATCGGTGTTCGCCGACGCGGGTATCGACCGGGTGCAGTGCGTCAAGTGGAATATTGTGCCGTGGGCAGTGCTCGATGACGCCGGTCATCCGGTATCGCCGACGGCATCCGTTCTCGGTGAGGCGGGCCCATATGTCGGCGAGCTTATGGCCTTGCTGCCGAAACTGGAGGTGGTTTTCGTTCTTGGTGCGAAGGCTCTCGATGGCTACATGCGCGTCATCACTGCATCTGCTCCCACCCGCCTCCTCCCGGTGATAGCGGCACCGCACCCCTCGGCTCGCAACGCACACGCACCGGCGGCTGCTCGCCAGCGGTTGATCAACGCAGCACTGTCGGTCGCAACGCACCTGGAGAAGGCACCTGAACCCCGCACTGTGCTGAGGTAGGGCGGATCGTGCTGCTGCTGCCTCCGACCGGTCAGTCCTGGTGGGGCTGGCGTTCGCCGGTGTCGGTGTCGATGTCGATCACCTCGTCCGGGCTGTCGGGGTGGTACTGGATGATGTGTGGTTCGGCGGCACCCCGGCGTGCACCGTCTCGATATGAGAACCAACATCCCGCGAACAGCACCACTGTCACGATCGCTGCGACGACGGTCCAGCCCTCGAACCCGCCGGCGAGGGCCGTGAGAAAGGCCCCCGCAGCAGCTGTTCCCGCCATCAGCAACAGCCAGGTCAGATAATTTTCGGTGACTCGTGCCCAGACGCGTCCGCGGCTGCCCCGTCTCGGGGTATCGGAAGTCGGTGTGTCTGCATTCGGTGTGTTCATCGTGATCGTGAGTCCTTTCCGGGGTCAGTGGTCGATTGGATCAACGCTGTTCGTTCGGTATCAGCGTTCCGAGTGGGTACTACCCGGCGGTCGGTTCAGCTGGGTTGAAAAAGTTTTCCTTGCACGCTGCCGCGGAGAGTGTGGGCGGCGACTGTGCCCCAGGCTGCGAGCAAGGCCGCATACAGTCCGATTGCAAGGGCCTCGACCGCGGCCGACCCCAGAGCGCCGCCGAGGGCAGTGGCACCGGTGACGCAGGTGCCGATGGGGAAGGTGAACGACCACCAGGTCAGTGAGAATGTCAGTCCCTTCTGGGCGGCATGGATGGTGAGGGCGGTTGCGAGGGTGAACATCAAGACGCCGAAGCCGCCCATCGTCAGTCCGTACAGAATGCCGAACACGTGCAGGCCGGTTGCGACGGAGGCGGTCTCGCCGGTGAACACCAAGGGTGCATCGTTGCCGAGCAGGTTCGCGGCGGTGATCGATTGACCGATCATGCCGAGGGTGATCCACACCGTCGGTGCTGCCTGGACCGGCGGGATTCCGCCGTGGACGAGCCGTCCGTAGATGAGCGTCATGGTCAGCATTCCGATGATCAGTGACAGCCCGAACATCGCGTAGCAACCGGACAGCATGGCCAGGCGCCATTGCCCATCCGCGATATGAGGGAGCAGCAGCGCACCGGTGGAGGCGGACACCATCGGCGGTACGACGGGCATCAACCACGCCGGGAGTGCGACGGCGGTCTGGTGATCGTGGGCGGTGATCATCAGGTAGGGCACGAGAATGCTGGTGATCAGCCCGAGGGCTGTGCCAGCGGTCCACAGGACGGCAAAAATCACGGTTGCGGGCGCCGCTCCGATGACGTCTTTGCCCAGCAGCATCGTCCCGGCACCGACGGTCAGCAGCGCCATGGGGGGTGCGCCGTAGAACTGCACCATCACCGGATGCGCGGCGTGCTCACGCGCATACTGCCGGTGTCGGATCCAGTGCACTGCGAAGGCACCGGAGAGTGTGATCAAGGCGACCGACGCTGCGATCCACACGATCGTTGCGAACACGTGCAGTCCGGGGATGTGGGCGGGCAGGGTGGCGGCGGCGTTGGCGACGATACCGGTGCCCATGACCGAGGCGAACCAGTTGGGGGTGATGTGTTCGAAGATCTGGCTCGGGTGGTCGAGGTCGGAGAGCACCGGCCACTTGCGCGGCCGCTCGGTATCGTCGCCGCGCCGAGACGTGATGGAGGAGCGGTGCAGAGCTGTCGTGGTCATGACTTCCAGCGTCCTCGCACACAGTCGTCACCGGTAGACACCGATTACCTGGCCGGTCCCAACCTCAGGTTATGACTGCGGGGATTTGAGGGCGACGACGAGCAGGTCGCTCGACGGTCCTCGCAGTTCACGGCCCGCGGGCCACACGGCACGCAGGAACCGGCGCAGGTCGAGCCCCTCTGTGTGAACGCGGGCCAGCGTTCCGGCGGCGATCTCGGCGGATACCGCGAGGGAGCTGAGTACGGCCGGTGCGAGGCCGCCGATGACGGCAGCTTTGATGGCAGTGGTGGAGGACACCTCGAGCAGTGGCGCGGCGAGTGGGCCCGCAGTCCGGAGCGCACGTTCGAGCGCGAGACGTGTGCCGGACCCGGGTTCGCGGGTGACCAGCGGTGTCGCGGCCAGTTCGCTCGCCGTGATCGTTCGTCGAGCCCATTGATGATCGGGGGCGACGACGACGACGAGTTCGTCGCGGGCAACGTCCTTCGAGTGGAGTCCGCTGGGCAGATCGGGGCTTTCGACGAATCCGATGTCGGCGCGGCCGTCGAGCACCGATGCGGCTACGTCGACAGAGTTTCCGGAGGTGAGAGTCGGTGTGATGGAAGTGTCGTGGGAGCGCAGTGTGATGAGCCATCGCGGTATGAGGTATTCGGCGATGGTGAGGCTTGCGGCGATACGAATGTGGCTGTGGCGGTCGGTGCGCAGCATTGCGATGCTCGTGGCGAGCTCGGCGGCTTCGGCGATGACGCGCTCGGCCCAGCCGGCGACCAGTTCGCCGGTTGCGGTGAGGGTGGCACCTCGCTGCCCGCGATGCAGGAGTGCTACCCCGATGCGGCTTTCGAGTGCTTTCAGGCGTGCGCTCGCCGCTGGCTGCGACATGTCATGCGCCTCCCCTGCGCGTCCGATGCTTCCCAGCTCGGCGACGGACAGCAATAATTCGTAGCTGATCAGGTCGGTCACATGGGTCGGCAGGGGCACGGTGCCAGCGTAGAGACTGCAGTCGTAGCGGGCGCGGAGCCCACAGGCGCGTTTGCCGGAAAAGTCCCCATTCGATGCTCAATGCTCGCGGGAAGTGGAACGGGGTCGCGGCACTGGATCCCGTGGTTCGTTCACCCTCACTGACGCCACCTGCTTTTATCCAGTTCTCGTCACCCAGGATTGCCTTGGTTCGTGCGAGTTGTTTCGAACTTCACCGGTGCTCTCGCAGCGTGAGCTGGGACAAGGCAGGGGATGAGTCGGACGTAGGCGACCATTCCGATCAGCTCCACCAGTGTCTGCGTCACCACGACCACGGCAGCAAGAGACAGTGCTGGTGGCAGCGCGAGCGCCAGCGGCAGAACGACCAACGAATTTCGGGTGGCACCGGAGAAGATCAAGGCCCGAGCGTCCGGGACGTCCAGGCGGGTCACTCTGGCCGTCGCCCATCCGACAACCGCCATGATGACCAGGAACGCGACGAAGATCGGCACCGCGGCAAACAGCTGGGAGCCTTCGGAGCGGACTGCGTCGATCTGCGACGCCACGACGACGGCAAGAGTGGCCATCATGACCGGCACCATCGCCGCGGCCATCACATCCATGATCTGGGTGCCGATACGCCGACGACGCGCAAGTGCTTGCGTCAGGGCCGCCAACACCAGAGGAACAACGATCAACAGCACGAACGCTTCGACGAACGGTGCAATGTCGATGATCTCCACCAGCTCGGACCCGACGAACAACCACAGGTAGAGCGGCAGGAACGCGATCTGCAACAACATCAACAGCGGCGCGCTCGCGAGGAGCCGTTCCGACGCTGCACCGGCCAACCCACTGAAGACGATGACGTAGTCGATGCAGGGAGCCAACAACACCAACAGCACACCGACGAGTACCGCCTGATCAGCAGCAACGAACCGGGTCAGAGCGAATACGACGATTGGAACGAGCACGAAATTCAGTACTACGACGCTGAGCAAGAATGTGCCGTCGCGCAGCGATGCGCCGATGGCGGAGAACGGAACCGCGAGGAACGTAGCGTAGAGCAACACGATCAGTACCGGATTGATAGCAATCTCGAACGCATGCGCCGACGACGGCGCACCCAAACCGACACCGCCACCGATGAGCAGGGCCAGCAGGTAGAGCGGGATCTGGAACTTCTCCAGCCACGCCACCACCGAGGTGGTGCTCGATATGTTCATGCGGTGCCCACCGCGGTGTTCGCTGAGATCAGCCAGGTGCAGTCCGGATTGCATGGCGTCGGCGCGTCGGGTGTGTCCCCGAGCCGGGCCAGCGCGTCGGTCAAACTCTCACGCAGAGCGGTCAATTGAGCGATCGATTCGTTGGCGTGCGCGATGTGGGACTCGATGGCGGGGCCGAGTTCGGCTTTGACTGCTGCGCAGGAGTCTTTCTCCCAGACACGAAGGAGAAGTTTGATCTCCGGCAGCGACAGGTTCAGGCTCTTGGCGGCGGTGATGAACGCCAAGCGTTGCCGAGCGCGGTCGTCGTAAACGCGGTAACCGTTCGCCGAACGGTCCGCCGGGAGCAGGCCCTCGCTTTCGTAGAACCGTAGCGTGGTCGCCGGGACGCCGGTCGCCGATGACAGCTGTGAAATGCGCAGAGCGGACATGCGCACGAGGATAAACCTTCGAGTCGGGTGGAAGGTCAAATCCTTGACCTTCCACGCAGGTGCTGGGGCTAACGTCGGGCCATGTTCCCAGCGAGACCGCGCCCGGACGTCCGGGCGCTCATCCGTCTAGACCTGACGCCTCTCAGCGAGATGAAGGCCCCGTCGGCGTGCACGCTCTCAACGGCTGACCAACCTGAGGGTATCGAGTTGTGGGCAACGATCCTCACCTGCGCTACCAGCCGCGGACGGTCGACGGCGGACTTGTATTCACCTTCCCGTCACGTAGTGCTCGGAGTCGGAGTGGGTCCGCGATCAGTCGGGTGAGGCTGCCTGAGGGGTCGGTCCGAGCCGGACATTGACCCAGTGTCGGACCGGAGGGATCGACCACATGGTCCACAGTGCGAGGAGCGCAGTGCTGGCGGCAAGAATGCTCGCGGCGACGTCGAGCGGGAAATGTACGCCGAGGTACAGCCGGGAGGCAGCGACGGCGAGCGCGAACAGCACTGATGTCGTGCGGGCCAACCGCCGGACAATTACGTGCGCCCGAGCGGTGAGCAGGACCACAAGCCCGATCATGGCCGCAGCCACCGCTGTATGTCCAGACGGGAACGACCACACGGTGTCGGGAGGAATCAGCCAGAACCGTTGCGGGGGACGGGGTTCGCGGATGCTGTATTTCGCGATTGTCGACACGACGAGGGTAGATGCCATCACTGCCAGGGCCCATGCCGCGTCGACCCGTCGGCCTCTCCACGTGAGCCATGCGGCGATACCGATCGCCACCACGATTCCGACGACCGGTTGTGCGCAGTCCGTGACAAATTCGGCGAGGGCAGTGGCCCAGCCGGCGCGATGAAGGGCGATACGGTCGTGGAACCGCAGACCCGCCTCTGTCACAGCAGTGGTGGAGGCGAGAGTGCCGGCGGCGAGCAGTGCGGCAAATGCGAGCAGAGCGGCGGCAAACGGCCGAATCCACGGACGAGCAGGAAACATAGGTGACTTTCCTTGGTTGGGTTGCGTGGGATGGACGGTGGGGTGCCAGGTGCGGCGACGACCGGTGGCGAGTAGGGCGGCCACTGCGATGACCTGGATTGCGGGAACGACGGTGAGCGACGCGGGAATCGAATGTCGTAGAGCAGATCGGTTTTCGGCTGGGGAACGGATGGCTTTGCCGCTCCGTTCGTCGATCACGAGAACGCAGACGCGCCAGTGCGCCGGCGATCCAGAGGAAGTGCACGGCGATGACGGGGTGGGCGTAACCGGAAACGTCGACGCCCAGAAGCGGCGGCTTGGTGTATGCCACCGGGCCGGAGACCGAGCGCACCATCAGCGCTGCGACCTCGTCGGATGCGGTGACCACACCCCGACGACGAAGGCGGTAGCCCCCCGCGAGGCGAGGGGGCCGGTGATCGAGCGGGCACCTTCGTAGACGAAGTCCGCGAGCATGCTGACCGTCCCGAACGCGACAACGAACCGACACGCCCCCCATCGATGGTCGTGGCGGTTCGGTGGATTTCTTTCTGGAAGCGCGCGGCGGGAACCCGGTGCGGCGGATGGGTCACCGGCGTGTTTGGGCTGCGTCACTATGCTGCCTATCGGTAGCGGGGACGAGGAGGACCGGGCGGTGGGCGTGGCGGGCGAGTGTCGCGGACACCGATTCGCCGACGGCCCTCTCCACCAGTGACATCATCCCGCCGCGGGTGGTACCGATGATGATCATCAGGGCGTCGTTGGCGTCGGCGATCGTGGTCAACAGTCGAGCCGGGTTGCCCCGCCTCGAGTAGAACGCCCAGTTCCCGGGGATGGCGGCCAGCATCGCGCATGCCTCGCGGCGCTCTTGTTCGACAGCGTCGGCGATGCGTTGTTCCCAGTCGTCGCTGTCCGGGTCGATCGGCAGGTCATCGGTGTCGACGATGTGCGCTACATGCAGGAACGCGTTCAGTCGACCGGCAAGGTCCATCGCGTAGGTCAAGGCAGCGTGGCTTGCTGGGTGCCGGTCGAACCCCACGACCAGGTGGCACACCGGTTCTACCGAGGCGGCGGGGCCGTCCACCTGTAGCGGAGCGCGCCAGTCCCCTAGGTCGTCGCAGGAGGCGTGGCTGGGATCGTCCTCGGTCATTGTTTTCTCCTCATATTGTTTTCTCCTCATACGGAAGCCAGGACGAGACCGGCACCGCCGGCGACGACAGTCACCAGCAGGGTGCCGACCGCGTTCAACACGCCAGCGATGTACTTCTGACGTTGGATCAGCCGCACCGTCTCGAAACTGGCGGTGCTGAAGGTGGTGTACCCGCCGCAGAAACCGATGCCCACGATCAGCTGAAGTTCCTGGGGTAGTCCGTGGAAAAGGATCAGTCCGGTGACGAATCCGAGGAGCAGTGATCCGGTCACGTTGATGATCGCTGTCGCCCAGGGAAAATCCGACGCCCGGCGGTGCCTGATGGCCCCGTCGAGCACAAAACGGACGATCGCCCCTGCACTGCCCGCGCAGGCGATCCAGAGTGTCGTCATTGTGTTGCCTCCGCGGGCCGTGTCCGCAGTCGCGCGGCGATCGCGATTCCGGCGGTGGTGGCGACCAGACCCACCAGTACGGTGCCGGCCGCGTAGCTGCCGGCGGCCCACCACTGATGGCTGCGCAGAAACAGATCGGTATCGACGGCCAGTGTGCTGTAGGTAGTGAACGAACCGAGCATCCCGGTGCCCACCAACAGCCGGACCCGCTGCCGCCACCCTGTGTCCGGGCCCAGGCGAGCCAATCCCTCCAGCAGCATTCCGAGCAGGAACGCCCCGACGATGTTGATAGCGAAGGTCGTCACCGGCCAGCCACTCGCGGCAGAGGAACACCACAGTCCGAGTTGGTATCGGAGCGGGGCCCCGACCAATCCACCGACACCGACGGCGGCGATCGCGGACGCTCGCGCATGCAGCGGGCTTGGGGGCGCACTGTCGGGATCGACCGGTAGGGTCGGATTCGGGTCGTGATGGCCGTTCATGGACAGACTCCTTCCACTCAGGGAAAGGAGCCATCAGCCCCAGGGTTGGGGCGGTTCAGACAACCCCCTACGGGGCGGTCTCGGCGGAGATCCATCGCCGGACACCACTATAGCCTGACCAGGGATCGACCCAAGCAGATCCGATGTACGTTCGAGATTCTCGGTCAGCAGGCCGAGGTGTCTATGTGCCAGCGCTGCAGCTCAACAACCGAACCCGGTTGTTGAGCTCGACTAACGGCCACGACGGCACCGGCCACGACGGCACCGGCCGTGCAACGGGTCGGATTGGACACCTGTGTTCGCGTATCAAGCCCGGTATTCCCGATCCGCCGACCACCGCGATCTTCTCAACACGGGTACGTGGCACACGGCGTCACCAAGACGCTGAACATTTCGCCGAACACAGCATTGTCGTCGAACTCAGAGCGGGCACCAGGCTCGGAACCGAGGTTCATTGCCACGCCGCATCGACACGCAGTCGACTAGACCACACTCGAACATGAACTGCGCCACCCAATTTAACCCCACTGCAGTAGGTCGAGAGTGAATCGGGATACTTCGAATCGAACGCATAGAACGTCTGGCGCACAAGCGCACTCAACATACCGGTGACGAGCTACGTCAAAGTCAAAGACTCCAAGGGAACACACACGACGTGTCGAGGGCAATCATGTTCACTGGTAGATCGAGGACTTTTCGATCACAGAAGCTGTTCTATATGGTGGTTGTACGCGTAGCTCGGCGGGATGAATGCTACTGACCGGCGCTCCCGTGTGGTGGGTAAGTGCAGTCGTCTTCTGAACTAGTGCAGTCGTCTTCTGAAACTGACAATTCGGTCGACGCTGTCAGTTTCAGAAGTGGCCGTCATGACTTCCCTGGGGAATTACCTCCGATTGCAGTCGCCTTCTGACATTTTGAATGCAGAAGTGAACTTCACAATCGATCACCGGAATTGAATTTTCAGAGACTGCGATAGAAGCACACAAGTTCAACTTCGTTCAGGGGGTGTCTGGACCGCGCCGACCGAGTGCTGGGAGTGGGCACGGTTGCGGTTCGCGACGTCAAGCGCGGGCTGGTGGCTCGATTCTCGGCCCAGGTAGCGGGCACCTCCGTGGTCGACTCAGGTGCCTATTCGGTTGATGCCGTCGTCCTGTTCGAGCATGATTTTGCCACCCAAGAAAACCGCTCCCGCAGCAATTGCACCACCCCCGAAGACCGCGACCTTTCCGAGGACGGTGTTGAGGAACTCCTTGTTCTCACTGTCCTTCTGGGATACTTGCTTCCCGTTTTCTTGGATCAGTTCGATGATGAACTTCATTGGTCCCAGGTGAGGTCATCCTTGTCGAGCTCACCCTTGAGGATCTCGCGGATATCTTCAAAAGCCTTGTATGCCTGTTTCTGGCTCTTATCATTCGACTTGAGCGTGGACTTGTGAGCCTCTTCTATCTCTTTCACCGTGTCCAGGGCGAATTCCTTGAAAGCTGGGAACTGTTCGATGATCTTGAGGGCCACCTCGGTGTCCATGTCGGGCATGAAAGCGGCAAACCGCAGCATCTTGTCCTTGGAGAGGTTTCTTCAGGATTCGATGTCGAGTTTGCTTCATGACTTCGACTTCGCTGAGTCCCATGCCTTGCCCTATCTGTCGTACTGTCCGGTATCTCCTCAGAGCCTAGCGAGCTGCGCCGACAGCTAGTCGTACACAGACGAGTTCACCGAGCGACCACCGGGCAGTCTTCGCCTGAGTCGCTTTCTGCGGGTTTGGGTGTGCGTTTTGACCATCGTCATACCGGACGAGTGCGAACGGGCCACTGAGAGTGATTGACCGCGACGTTCTCTCGGCCAAACCGTCCGCTGGAAGTGTCCACTTGATTGGTCCAGCTTCCCGTAGTCTCTACTGGACAGATCGAGTCCAGCAGGCCGGAGGGGTATGAAAATCGGGTACGCGCGGTGCAGCACCGCTAGACAGGACACCTCCGTCCAAATTGGATTGCTCGCCAAGATCGGCGTCGAACGCGACCGGGTCTATATCGACCATGCCGTCAGCGGCCGTCAGGCAAAACGCCCCGGACTCGAAAACGCCATCAACGCCAGCCGCGACGGCGACGAATTCTGCGTCACCAAACTCGACAGACTCTCCCGATCAGCCGGAGACCTCCACGAAACCGTGAACCGCCTCGCCGCTAGGGGAGTAGCACTGTTGATCGACGGCAAGGTTTACGACCCAGCGGATCCCATGGGCAAAATGTTCATCGGAATGCTCGGTCTGATGGCCGAATTCGAGTCCGACCTGATCCGAGCCCGCACGCGCGACGCCCGCCATCGCCGCGGCCGCTGCCGCCGGCAAGATGAAAGGACGGCCCCATACGCTTACCCAGGAAGAGCGGGCCTATCTGCTTCAGGTGTACGAAACTCGTCAGTTCAAGATCGAAACACTCTGCAAGAACACCGGATTGAAACGATCCGCCCTCTACAGCAACCTCACCCTCGCCAGGGAAGAACGAGACGCTCTAGCAGTCGCGAGAGGTGAGTAGTGCAGTCCACTTCTGAAACAGTGCAGTCCTCTTCTGAAACTGACAAGCGTGAAGCCACCCGAATGCGCAACCAGGGCAGCACTATCGGCGACATAGCTGAAGTCCTCGGAGTGAGTCGGCGAACCCTGTACCGCCATTTTGCGCAATCCTAGAGCTGAGGGGAGAACTACGCGGTTGGCACTCCCGCTGCGACCTCGACCGAATCGCTCGCCGGTGACGCCTCGCGCTGCGCCTGAGCGCTCGCCAGCTCACGGGCCTCGAGCACGTTCAGATCTTCGCCGGCTTCGTTCTTCCAGCTGATGCGTCCATTGTTGCTTCCACCTACGAGCACTGCGCCAGCAGCGGATGGACTGTCGAAGAGCTCGTCTTCGCGAAAAATGAAAGCCTCATCTTCGATCGCCGCACGGCCGCTGGCGATAAGAGACTCGCGGGTAGTCCTGACACGCTCAGTAGCTGCGCCACGTAGATCCGGTCGGCCGCGTGAACCGCGCCGGACCACAATGCCTTCGGGAGTCAGGTACCCCTGCGCGTCGCATCCGGACTCACGGAAGAAAAGAGGCTCGGTTGGAGGTTCGTCGCCCTGTCCCGACTCGTTCGTTGGACGGATCGAATCGAGGATGGGTGCGCCGAGGGTGGTCAGCAGGACGGAGATCGTGTCCAAGAATTCGTGGCAGTCTGCTTCGAGTGGTGCTGGTGTGAACGGGTTGCTCGCGTCGTTGCCGTTGGTCAGCGTGTACCGGTCTGCGCGTTGGGCGGTTCGGATCGACAACCATTCCAGGTAGGAGACGTGGGTGGATGTCCATTCGTTGGTTAACGACACTGCAACCATCGCGCGGGTCCAATTCTTCTCGCCGTGCTCACCTAGGCGTTTACCGACGTTGCCAGTCTGGCCTATGTATGCGGTCCGTTCGTCGTCACTACCTCCGAACAGGTAGTACACCCCGACCTGCGTCGATGCCGGGAGCTTCGCAAATTCGCTCAGCAGCGATCGTGGGATGTCGAAGACGCGGACAGTCCTGGTTGTCAGGCTCGCGACCCGAATGCCGGCGGGATCCCCACCGGGTAGATAGATCTGGATGGTCTGAGCCCGGACCATCAGGAAGCCTTCTCGATGTCGAGTGCGCGAACGACGCGCATTGTCTCGACGGCGACGGTGGTGACTTTCTTGATCAGTTCGATTATGTAGGTGGGGTCGTCGTGTTCGTCGCACCACAAGTTCGGATCGTTCACGATGCCCGATGTCTTGTCGGTCTTGACCTGGTAACGGTCGATGACCCATGCCAGCGCTGACCTCGCCCCGAGCATGTACTCCTCGGCCTCTAGTGGAATTCCGGTGATAGTCACCTTCGAGTTGTAGACAATTGCGGTGTGGTCGGACTTGCTGCGCCACTTCATCTTCTGCACCCGCCACGTCTCGCGCTCGTGTTCGTCGACCCCGGCCCTAATTTCGACATCGAGTGGGTAAGGGGCGACGTCCTCGTACTGCATATGAAGGGTGCCGAGCTGCTCGCCGGCGTCGGCGAGCTGCGTGAAGCGCCCCAAGCTTTCAGGGGTGGGGATGTGAGGGAGCATTTTCTTCAGATCCGCCGCGTATGTTTCCCGGTAGCCGGGGACGTGCAACTGCCCGTACACCGACCAAAAGATCTGGTCCTTGGTCACGGAAGAGCCCAGTGCGGTCCGATAGACATCAAGTATCTCGTCGGTGATGTTGTCGACCCGCCGGTAGCCCCCTTCTTGCTCACTCGGACTATCAGCAGTCGAATCGAAATCGAGAACGCCGTCGATGGGAGGCCCCACGTTCTCATAGGTGTATCGCGGGAAAAACTGTGAGCTTCCAGAACCCCAAAATGACAAGTCCGGGATCATGCCTACGGCGAGAACCGAGAATGGCTTGTCGGATCCAGCTGCAACAAGATGGAGTCCGTAGTTGGTGTGCAGACCCGTTGGAAACATAGTGGGGAGCAAGCCGCGGCGATGGTTCAAAACCGGATCGAAGTAGAGGTTTGTTCTGTTGAACGGTCTATAAGCGGCTTCAACCGCCTGGCTGGAGTCAAACATCACCGGCAAACCGCGCAAGAGGTGCCGCTTGAGGCTGTCGGACCATTTGATCGCTGTTGTGGTGTTCTGCGAGCCAAACAAGAACTGGTCGATGTCTCCAGCAGCGCTTGGTTTTCCGTCGGCTGAACGCTGTTGTTCATATGCCGCTAGAACGTCGGAGTATGCGGTGGCTGCAGCTGTGACATTCGCAAGCAGTGCCGACCGTGAGAAGTTGTAGACGGTGGCATCACGTGCCGTCAAGAGAGCGTAGGCGTAAGTCGCAAATATTGGCGACGAATCGGATTGGGTCTTCGTTCCAATGACAGGCCAGGAACCAAAGGCATCGTCCCTCTGGGTTATCCAGTCGCCGTAGCTATTTGGCGATATTCCTCGCCAATCCGTGTTGCTTATGGTGCTTACTTCGGCAATGCGAAGTTTCTCTTCCCGATCCAGGTAATCGCCGATGTCGCGATAGTGAATCTGGGCGGGCCCGGAGTGTGCGGCATCCTTGACGCCGACGAAAATGACTATGGTGGAACGGCTCCCGGAGCCGAATACCTTGCCACCTTCCTTAGAAGAGAGTTCACCGGCTGCGCGTTGGTTGCCGCGAAGGTTGTAGATCCAAAGGTGGGCGAATTCGTCAGCGAAGCTCAAGCGGACTCCGTCGGCAGTGTTGCCGTCGACCCACCCTCCAGCCGACACGAACGCAACGATGCCTTGGTCGCCGACGCGGTCGGTGGCCCACCGGTAGGCGCGGTAGTAGGAGTTGTACAGGCTGTTCTTGTTTGTCGCTGTTGACCGTCCGGCGTAGGTCGCGGCAATACGTGCGTCGAGGGTTGGATAGCTCAGGTTCGCGTTGTCGTCGTTCGCGCTGTCCTGGCCCTTCGAATAGGGAGGGTTACCAACAATGACGTTGATCGGAGCTTCCTGCTGACGTATGACGCGGTCGTTGTTCTGCGGGAACATGATCGCGTCCATGGTGTCACCGTTTTCGGACATCTGGAAGGTATCGGTGAGGACAATTCCCTCGAACGACTCGTACTGACCTTCCTCGCCGCTGGGGGTCGTCAACGCGTGGTAGGTGGTCTCGATATTGACGGCCGCGATGTAGTACGCGAGAAGCATGATCTCGTTGGCGTGCAACTCTTCCCGATACTTGCGTCCAAGGTCACCGGGAAGAATCAGCCCGGATTGCAGGAGTCGGGTGAGAAAGGTGCCCGTGCCGGTGAATGGGTCGAGGATATGGACGCCGGTGTCGGTGAGGCCCTTACCGAAATGCTCCTTCGAGACGTGGTCAGCAGCGCGGAGGATGAAGTCGACAATCTCGACGGGGGTGTAGACGATGCCCAGCGCATCGGACTGCTTTTTGAACGCAACGCGGAAGAATCGTTCATACAACTCGGCGATGACCTGCTGTTTGCCTTCGGCACTGGTCACCTCGGAGGCCCGAATGCGGACCGAGTCATAAAACGAGTCGAGACCGGCGGTCTCGGATTCGAGATTCGCATCGCCAAGGGTGTCGAGCATCTGCTGCATGACGATCGAGACCGGATTGTGGGCTGCAAAGTCGTGACCGGCGAACAAGGCGTCGAACACCGGTTTGGTGATCAGATGCTGGCTGAGCATGCTGATCGCGTCGTGGCGGCTGATCGAGTCGTTGAGGTTGTCCCGCAATCCTTTCAGGAACTTCTCGAACTGCTCTGTCACCCGGGGGGAAGCACCGTCAAGCAATACGTTGATCCGGGCGATCTGGGCGGCAGCGATGTCGGCGACATCGGCGGCCCACTGTTCCCAGTAGACGCGGGTGCCGACCTTGTCGACGATGCGCGCGTAGATCGCTTCCTGCCACTCCGAGAGTGCGAACAACGCCATCTGCGACGCCACCCCGCCAGTCCCACCTTCGCCGGTATCCGGATTCGGATCCGTGCCCGGGGTAGGGTGTCCGTCGCCGATCGTCTCGTCGGAGTCGGTGGTGGGGCCGATGTGCCCGCCGAGCAGGCGATCGTTCCCCTGGCCAGCTTTGGCTTGCTTGGTGGTGGCGTTGAGGGCGATGGAGTTGACCATCGCATTGAACCGATCATCATGCGCCCGTAGCGCGTTGAGGACCTGCCACACCACCTTGAAGCGGCGATTGTCCGCCAAGGCCTGCGAAGGTGACACTCCGGCGGGCACGGCGACGGGCAGGACGATGTACCCGTAGTCCTTGCCGGGAGAGAGACGCATGACACGGCCGACGGATTGGACGACGTCGACGACGGAGTTGCGGGGGTGCAGAAACAACACGGCATCGAGGGCCGGGACGTCGACGCCCTCGGACAGGCAGCGTGCGTTGGACAGGATGCGGCATTCACCCTCGGGGACGGGTGCTTTGAGCCAGGACAGTTGCTCGTTGCGCTTGAGAGCGTTGAATGTGCCGTCGACGTGGCGTGCGGAGACGACGAGGTCTCGGTTGGTGGCGTCGACCTGTTCGCCGTCGTTCTCGTTCTCGTCGAGGAGGGCGCGGTAGGCGTCGACGACGTCGGGGAACACTTCGGCGACCTGCTTGGAGGCGGCGATGTCCTTGGCGAACGCGACGGCCCGCTTCATCGGAGGTGCGCCGACAGCGAACCCGTCTCCGTCGGGGGAGCGGCCTGCGCGTTTGGCGAGACCGTTCCAGCAGCCGACGATCTTCGAAGCGTCGTCGAGTTGGAGTTCGGCGAAGTTGCCGGCGAGCTGTTTCTGCATAGGGGCGGCGACGAGGTCCTCGTCGACGGTGAGCACGATGACCTTGTAGTCGGTGAGCAGCCCCCGTTCGACGGCGTCACCGAAGGACAATCGGTGCAGCTCCGGCCCGAAGATGTCGACATCGTCCATCGACGACAACTCGGCGGAGTGGTCGGCGGCCTTCTCCTTGACTGCGTCGTCGAAGATCCGGGGCGTGGCCGTCATGTACAGCCGGCGTGACGCTTTCAGGAACTCGGCGTCGTGAACCCGGACGAAGTTCGATTCGTCCGCGCCGGCGACGGTCACACCGGTGGTGCGATGCGCTTCGTCGCAGATCACCATATCGAACGCATCCACCCCCAGCCCTTGCGCCGCAGCGACCGTCGGCAGGGACTGGTAAGTGGTGAACACCACGGTCAGCCCTTTGGAGCGCTTCCGGTGCGCCATGTGCGATGCGAGGTTGTCGGGGTCGGTGGTCACCGGGATCGCGACGTCGACGGTGCTGTAGTCCTCGGCAGAGCGGGAGACTTTCGAATCCGAGCACACCGCGAACGCGCGAATGTCGAGCTGGGTTTGCGCGGTCCACTCTCGCAATGTCTGCGAAAGCAAGGAGATGGAAGGGACCGCGAACAAGATGCGTGCACTGCCGCCGGCCTCGGCAGCCGTGCGTTCGGCGATCTTCAGAGCGGTGAACGTCTTTCCCGTTCCGCAGGCCATGATCAGTTTCCCGCGGTCGTTGCCGGCGGAGAACCCGGCGAAAACAGCGTCGATCGCCTCGACCTGGTGTGCGCGGGGCTCGTTGCGGACCGCTTCACGCAACTCGACCGTCAGCTCGCCCTGCGGCCATGCGATGTCCCAATCGATCGGGGCCTCGGCGATCTCGGCCAGACCGATCCGTTGGACGGGGATGGTCTGGTGATTGATCGCGTCTTCGGCGTTCTTTCCCCACCGGTCGGTGGTGGAGATGATCACGCGGTTGGTGAACGACCGATCCCCATCGGCGGTGGGAAATGTTTGTCCGGAGGCGGTGAAGAACGAGTCGAGATCGCCTTTGCTCAACGTGGTGGTCGGTTCGTAGAACTTGCACTGGATCGCGGTGTAGTCGCCGGTGTCGCGCTCGCGGGCGACCAGGTCGATGCCGGTGTCGGCCTTACCTTGACGGTCGGGCCAGTCGATCCATCGCCACACCTGCTCGTACTGCTGCGCCAGCGTCGGATCGAGCTCGAAGTACCGAACCATCAGCTGCTCGAACTTGGTGCCCCGCTCCGAATTCGACGGCTCACCGCGGAACGCTTCGATAACCTCGTGCACACTCGCCATGACCTACCGAAACCACCTCAACGTCGGGGACGATCAGACCGAGTATGCCGCTTACATCGACGACAACCGCCATCCACGGGGACTCTTCGGCGTTTCGGTCACGGAAGAGGTCGTGGCCCAGCGGAGTCTTCCTGGTAGAGCCGCAGACGCATAAAGTTCCGGTGTCGAACCCTCGAGTGCGACGGGGCGTGTCGCCGCTGAGCCTGCACGGTCGGAGTCAGGGTTGTTCGCGCGCCGCGGCCTGGACAGCACTGGCGAGTTCGGAGAACGAACATTCGACGGGATCGTGCGAGAGCAGACTGCTCAACACAATCGACTTCTGCTCCCCGAACCTGGAGTTGAGGCGCTGGGTAGACATCACGTAGAAGTCCCACTGGTCTAGGTCGAGCGGGTCGGCGGTGGCCCGATCGGTTCGTTTGAAGACACAGAAGACGTAGACGTCGGCCTGCCGCTTCCGTTGCGCGGCAATTGTGTTCGTCGTCGCGTCCCAGCCGTTCGTCGGCTGGATCCCGAAGCTGATCGTCGACAACCTCTTCTGCTTCCAACTTTGCAGGTAGGCAGACGATTTCACCTCGACGCGAATTCCCCCTTCGGTCAGTAGATCAGAAGCATCCCACTCCACTCGGACTCCATCGGCTACGCATCCGAGTGCGAGTCCGACAATGTATTCGGCGAGAACACCGCGTTGAGCGTTACCGATGAGATCCGAGCACGCCCAACGCCAGAACTGGCGAAGGTCCGATCCGATCGACTGCCCCTGCTGTGTGAACGGCTCGTCGCCAGTCTTCGGTGCTGTCACGAGTGGGTCGCAGTGGTTCGTGAGCTCGATCGACGAGCATTCGGCCACGTCGAACGCATACCGGGTCCCGTGGTGGTCGTGCAGCATCGCACTCGATGGGTCGAGATGCCGATGAACTCGAAATCGACGGCCATGAAAATTCTCCCTCGATCGGGCAGGTGAACGCAACTAGCTCTTCCGAGGTCTACTCATGTGCCGCCAGATCGAGTGGTCGAGTGCCGACACCGGCATATCCATTCGCCTCGCAGCGTCGGTCACCAGCCGTGAGACTTCTTCGCTCCCGAGTCTGCGACCCAACGCCTCCACCACGAATCGAGTGACGAGAGTGTCGGCTTTGACGCCGTCGTGGCCGACCAGCATGAGGAAGTAGTCCCACGTCACCGGGCCCAAGCCGCGAGTTTCGCAGTACGCGGCTCGCTGCGCTGCAGAGTCCCGATCGATCTCGGATGCGCGGCGCGCGCCCGACGCTGCGAGCCGGCCGGCAGCAGAGACGATCGCCTCAGCCTTCGGCACACCCCCGGTCTTCTGCTTGTTGTCGAGCACCGTTTGAAGCCACTGCGGGTCGGCCTCACCCAATACGCCGAGGTCGTCCCAACTTTGCCTGCCGGACTCGGCCTTGTACCGCTTGATCGCGCCGCGTACGCCCGTGTCGGCAGAGACTCCGTAGACCGCTCTGATCGACAGGACCGCATCGATCAACGCCAGTTCCACATGCTCCGGCCATCCGTCCGGGGCGGCGTGCATCTCAGTAATCTCAGCCGTGAGGTACTCGACGAGCACCTCGACATCGTCTGCGTCCGTCGTCGCCATTACGGTGGATCCCTTCTGGGTCGATGAGAGCGGACGTTACCGGCCACCGCCGACCCATTTGCGCAGATCTCGTCTTCGACGACCACAGTTCGTCGTACGGGCGAGGGTGAGGCAGTCGACACACGGTCCGGTGCTGCCCGTTTCAGTCAGGCGGACGTTCGGCTATCCGCGGATAACGATCTCGATGGCGTCGACATCGACGTCGTACGTCTTCGCCAGACCGGCCTTCGCCTGCCGGATCGTCAACGCGGCGACCTCCGTCGTCGGTGCTTGCGTGCTCGTGGACTGATCGTCGAATTTCTCGAACTTTGCATCGGTCAGGTCGATCCCCAGATCGTCCAACGTGGTGTACCGCACCGGATTTCGGTCGCCGGTCCAGATATCGGGAACACTGATCCGAGCAAATTCGCTGAACTGAATCTTCCACCGGGCGGGGTCGCCGGCCGTTGCGGGAACAATCCGAGAGATCCGCCCGACCAAAAAGGCGCTGCCGTGATCTTCGGTGCCGTCCGCGTACGCCTCGACGTTGTGTGCGTTCTGCGTGCACACCACGTACTGGCACTTCCTGGCTCGCGCTGCATCCAGTTTCCACGACTGAGACCCACCCTCACCCAGAATCGAGTCGAGGCTCTTGCCGGTGAACACTGCCACTGTGTCTTCGTTTGTTGTCATGCCGAGAAGGTAGCAAACTATCCAGCTTCGTTGCAAGAACTATAGATAGTTTTATCAATACTCTGAAGCATTAGCCCTGTTGGGGCACATAGAAGTATGCCTCACCAGCGAGCCTCGCGGCGCTACCGCGACACCGAGCGTGGTCGGTCCGCGTCGCTCCCGCACAGTTACCCGAAGTGCTCCACAGGTGGAAGGTAGCCATCTGACGACACCGACGAGCGGTCGCGCATTCCGCCTGCCGGCGGTGCCGGCCACCTGCGGTGTCCCCTGAGTGGAGCTTCGCTGCGCTCCGCACCGTAGACGAGCTTCGTTCTTTCGGGCATCTGGCTGCCGGCGAGTCTGCGTCACCCGTGCCCGGCTTACCCACCCCTGACTCCGCTGCGCTCCGGCCCTGCGGGCGCCGAGAACTTTTCACGAACGCCTCCGGCTGAAAACTTCCCGGCTCAGGGGCAGGACGCCGTTCCCGTGCGCCGCCTACTCTCCCCACGCCAGATGACGGCGAAAGAACGCGGGGGAGGACGCAACGCCGACCCGGCACGAGTTCCGAAGGGCAGCAACAGTTATGACCGAGACCACGAACACCGACGCCGTCACCTGCATCGCGGACGGCCCCGATTGCACCGGCGACGTCGAATACCGGGACGCACTGTCCGGAACCGGGGTATCGCATCCGAGGTGCGACAAGCACTGGCAAGACCGTCTCGAGCTCGAGGACGACCTCCGCCGCCGCTACCCGGCCCACGTACCCGCTGACTTCGACCCCACCTACGCAGGGGAGCGCTGGGACGGGGACTACTGACCCGCCACGCTCTCCACACCCATCCGACCGACCAGACCGAGGAGCACAAGCCATGACCACCAACGACAACGACGACCACTGGACTACCTACGACAAGGCCCTCGACGCGGCCGCAGAATGCCGGAGCGTCGAATCCCTGATCGACACCCTGAACCGCTACTACCCGCCCTCGTCCGGAGTCGCGTTCTTCCCCAACGGAGCCGACCGCGACCTACTCGGCACCCTCACCGACGCCGGACACTTCGCTACCGTCTGGATCCACGCGGACTACCACTTCGCACTCCGTGACGGCCGCGGAGACGGATTCACCTACATCGAAGGCGACATCGTCCGCGGAACCTCACGCCGGTAACCGACCGCCCCGGTGCCAGACGGCACCGGGGCCACCAACCCCGCACCACCTGGAAGGAACGCCCCTGATGCCCGCTCAAGCATGGGTCACCCTGATCGTCGGCGTCCTCGCCGTCGTCGGCGTCGCCCTGACCGTCCGTCAACGCACCGTGGCCGACAAACGCGCCCAGGCCTGGCAACGGATCACCTGGTGCTTAGAACGCACCACCAGCGAGGCCGAGGCCGAAGCCGCACTGGGCTGGGATATCTACACACCGGTGACCGATTCGCCGCTCATCACCCGAACCGAACGAGACGTGCTGCGCGCCGTCGCGACCCGGGCGTTGTGGCGAGCACTGGCGTCACCGGCACAAACCGAGGACACTGACAACCAGAACGAGCAGGAGGACCCACGATGACCACCACCGAGAAGCGCACTACCGCCGCCCGACCACAGGTAGCGCGGGCCGCAGCACGGGCATCGGTCGCGTTGTACGAACGTGACGGCCTCGAGGTACCCCAGTGGATCCGCGACGCTGCCGAAGGGCGCCCGACCACCCCACCGGCAGAGCAGCCCTGACACAGGCACCAGCCGCAGACCGACAAGGCCCGCACCCGACACAGGGTGCGGGCCTTGTCCGTTGCCCAAGAGGGGCTCAGCGGCTCGCGTAGGACCGGGCCACCCTGCGGGCGTCCACCGAATCGAACTCCGCTGCGCTCCGTCCTGTGAAAAATTCTTGTTTCCCCTTCTGGCCTTCCGATTTTGACCGGCGGTGACCTCCGCGCAACCGCCGGCGTCCGCTGCGCTCCCGGCCCCAAGGGGCTCCGGAAACTTTTCACAGACGCCTGCGGCTGAAAACTTTCCGGCCCGACCATTGCACTCCGGCCCCCTCATGCCGGTCCAACTCTCCTCTGCCAGAACGGCAAAAAAATTGGCAGGCCACCGAGGTTCGCCACGTTGAGCAGAGGAGCGCGAGATGTCGAGGACCACCGCCCAGAAAGCCCACAGCAGCACCGACACCGACAACTACGGCGCAGTGGTCACCCACACCACCGCCACCATCGTCGGCCGCCAGAAAGCCGTGGTCAACATCCACGCGCCCGCCACCGACGAGGCCCAGATGATCGTCACCTTCAACCGACTGATGATGACCTTCCGCTCTGCCGCCGCCGTCCACGCGTTCATCGCCGGGCTCGCCGACGCCCGAACCTTCATCGGCCGGATCGACAACCAAGCGCCCAAGCCCGGGGGGCCGGGCGACGACTACGCCCGCGCCGCCATGTCCGTGGTCTGGATCGCGCCACCGGAAACCGCCGTCACCCCGCGCGAGCAGTACGTCCCAGCCCGGCGGCGCACCATGCACTGGGTCGAGGTCCACATGGGACCGGTCACCTGGCGCATCATCGACCGCCTCGGCTACGTCACCATGCTCGACGAGCTCCGCAACGTGCACCGCATGGCCGTCGCGATCTTCACCGACGGCGACCAGTACACGAGCGACCCGACCACCCTGACCGACGCATTCGACGACGCCGAACGCGAACACCAGGAAGACATGGCTGCACCCTGGCGTCGACGCCTCTAAGACGCTCTCAGGCCCCCGGCCCCGGACCCGACACGGTTCCGGGGCCGAGTCATCTCCATCCACAGGCGAATCTTCTGTCCCCAGATTCCGGAAAATGCCTGCGCATCGCGGACCTCGCTGGCGCTCGGTACGCGATGCTGGAAGAACCACGCACCACAGGCCGCCCGGCCCACCGACCGAAGGGCACAACTTCCGATGATCACCTGGACCGTCACCACACGACCCGACCGCCAACCCGAAACCATCACCGCCGCAGGAGCAGAACCAAGCCTCGACGCAGCGAAACGCGCCGCCGCCGACGCAGTCCGCTACGCCCTCCTCGACGCCCAGGCCCACGCAGACGCCAGCCCCACCAACACCCCACCGACCTACCTCGTCACCATCGACGAAGCCTGCGCCCTCATCGTCAGCCTCGGAGCCTGCCGACCCGGCAACTACACCGGCGTGCTCGACAACCTCGAACACTTCGACGGCACCGCCACCCACCTGCTCTACCTATGATCAGGGGACTGCAGGCCTGAAAGCGTTGCGAGAGAACAACTCTGTCGGTACCCACTGCAATGCTTTCCCTCATGCGAATCAGAACACTCACCGGCCCACCGCTACCAGCGGAAATCGCAGCGAACACAGCGCGACTCCTCGCACTCGTGGAACTGAACAACGCCCAGCCCCAACCGGAACGAACGCCACGGCCAACGACCGCAGTCCCCACGCGCGACACTCCTGAATCCGCCAACCCCTACAACCAAAAGCCCGGTGACCACGAACGGCCACCGGCTCCTGGTGCTTCTACCTATCAGCCATAGAACTACTGCAACAAAGCAATCAGCAAGTCAACGGCCCCGTGAACCCACGGACCCACCACATCCCAGACCGCCAGCAGCATTGCCCACACAGGAGGCGAAACCTCGTCACCCTGCCACGGCGCATCGACACCGAACATGTTGCACACCAGCTGAATCCGCCACTGCACCTGCGCCAGTGTCGACAAGGTCCTCACGGGTCGTGAACCCCTGAACCTCGCGAACCATCCTCTCCAGCCTGCTCGCCCGGTCTCGGACCCATCATTCTTTTCTGCAGCCATAATACTTTCCCTTCGTAGTGAAATTCCGTCCCGTTGTTGGGGTGATTTGCGCACACGTGTGGCATATCGGCCTTTCGGTTGGATTCTCGATATCTTGGCTCAGCGGTTGCTTCGCCTCCATCAGAGTCTCATATCGAGGGCCTTTCCGCAACCCTCTCGATGAATGCACGGTGGCCCCGTATCGCCAGGTCAAGGCCGGTTTATAAGTTTAATCACGTACTTATCAAGCGCGAATTATTACCGGAATAAAGCAACGGATATCTCTGATTCTTTTCCGGATATTCGCGATTAATTGCGCGCAATAGATAAATGTTCGACAAAAGAATGTATCCAGGGTCTACGAGCTGCCGCGACACCGAGCGTGGCCTGTCTCCGTCGCTCCGCACAGTCACCGGGCGAGCTCCTCAGGTGGAGGTGGTCACCTGCCGACGTCGACGAGCGGTCTCGCATTCCGCCTGCCGGCGGTGCCGGCCACCCTGCGGGCGTCCACCGAACCGAACTCCGCTGCGCTCCGCACCGCACCGCACCGCGAAAGACATCGATTTCTTGTCGCACATCTGGCTCCCGGCGATACTGCATCACCCGGGCCCGCCGCCTCAACCCCGCGCTCCGCTGCGCTACGGCCGAAGGCTCCGAACACTTTTCGTCCCGTACTCGCTGCGCTCCCACGAAAACTGTCCGGCCGCGGGGTTGCCCCGTCGTTCCCGTGCGCTGCTGTCTCTCCTCACGCCAGATGACGGCGACAAGAAATTGGCAGAGCAGGCCGGGGGACCGGTCACGAGGGAGAGGGGCCAGTCATGGCATCACGGACCAAGACCAGCACAGCGGACAAGGCCGAAGCACGCCGCGAACTCGCGGCATCACTGCACGCCTCGATCACCGACAAGGTAGCCGAGCTGACCAGCTCCGACACGTGGCGCGCGTACCTCGATCACGTGGCCTCGTTCCACTCCTACAGCACTGGCAGGGTTGCCGTATTCGACCCTGCGAATAGCGAGACTCAGGAGTGGCGGTCGGCGGCGTAGTTCGCCCATTGGCCGCTGGCTCGGAGCGTGTGCTGCGCGACGGTGTGTGCGTTCAGACCCAGCATCGCGGCGAGTGCGCTCGGTGGGAGCTCTCGGGTGAGGTGGGCGATGGCGGACAGTCTCAGGGCCTGCGGACTGATACCGATGCGACGCAACCGGTTACCGAGCGCCGTCGCCGTGAGTGGTATGTCAGCACGGTGACCGGGGAAGAGCCATGTCTGAGGTATCTGCTCGGCGGTTCCTGCGCGTCGTGGTCGGGGTAGTTGCAGTGCGATCTGGGCGAACGGATCCGGTAGCAGAAGCGTGTCGGCGCTGCCGAGCCGCAGTTCCACCCCGGCGTCGGTTTCGGTGACGTGGGCAGTGGTGAGTCCGGCGATACGGGTCAGTGGTTGGGCGAACAGCGCGATCAAGGCGCCGGCGAGCCGGTCGGCGGGGTCCAGAGACTCGTCGTGGACGAGGCGTCGGCAGATCTGCCACCTCTCGTCGTCGTCGGTGGGGACTTCCGCTCGGCCTCGGTAGCTCGAGGGGAGGGTGAGTGTGCGGGGTAGGTGCCGGTTGCGTCGTGCCCACGTCAGGAAGGACCGCACGCGCCAGTGGGCGGCTCCAGGCGCGCTGAACCAGGTGTCGATGTCGTGTTGTGTGCACTCGCCGAGCTCTGTCGAGCGCTGCTGCAGCAAGTCGAGGAACAGTGCCGATTGGCGAATCTGTGAGCGAGCGTTCTGGGCGCCGACATGGCCTTCCCGCTTCTCGGTCGCCGCGCGCAATCTGGGGAGTACGGCCCACTGTGTCCACCGGGTCAGGAGTGCGCGGTGGTTCGGGGTCAGGCTGCTCAGTAGTTGGGGGAGTTGGGCTTCGAGGCGGCGCAGGCTGCGGTCGAGGTCCGGGCCGAGGATGCCGGTGGCGACGAGGAGTGAGCGCAGGTGCTCGACCGACTTCGGGTGCGGGAGGGTGTCGAACGAGGTGTGTGTGAGGGCTGTGCTGCCGTCCTGGATGGAGAGCAGCAGGGGTGTGGTGCGGATCAGCCACCGGCGGGTGGTGACGGGTTCGGCGTGCAGGAGCGGCTGCCGCAGCGGTGCGAGGGGGCCGTCGGCATGAGGAGGGATTATCGCGTCGAGGCGGCGGGTCAGTGTGCACCGGTGACAGAGGGTGTCGCCTTCGGCGCCGGTGAGAGCTGATCCTGTTGCATCGCAACAGGTGCAGGTGCGACGCGCCTTCTGGCGGCACCACCGGCAGGTGTCGGCGTCGTCCAACAGTTTGTCCGGCTTTCTGCAGCCGGCGCACGTACCGCGGTGCTGCGTGGCTCGTTTTCTGCAGCGGTCGCACACCGTCATGCCGCGAACCTCGGCGGTGGTGCAGATGCGACACCGTCCTGCGATCACTGTCGCCGGATGTCGGCGCGTCGTGGTGTGCGGGTCTTGGCGCGGGTGGTCGCGGCAGCGGTGTCGGGGCGGTGTGTCGATGTTCCGGTCGCGGTCCCTGTGGCGGGTTCGGCGATCGGTTCGATGAGGTCGTTGGGTGTGCAGGTGAGGATGTCGCACAGTGCCATCAGCGTGCGCAGGCTCAGACGTTCGGGTGTCCCGGTGACCAGGCGATACACCTGTGCTTCGGAGAGTGTGATGCCCCGTTCGGCGAGGAGGGGTCCGAGTCCGGTGGTCGCGAAGATGCCCTGGTCGGCCAGGAGGCGGCGCAGATGCCACTGGTAGTTCAGCTGCGGGTGCGGCATCAGTTCTCCTCGTCGGTGCTCGCGGTGGTGAACGCCCGACTCAGTGCTCGTCGGAGGGCGTTGTTCTTGTAATCGGTGCCGACGCTGGTGTAGATCGCGGTGGTCGATCCCCAGGAGTGTCCGAGTTGTTGTTGGACGAAGAGGTGATCGAACCCGTCCTCGAGCAGATGTGTCGCATACGAGTGGCGCAGACAGTGCGGGCCGAGGTGCTTCTCGAGCCCGACGGCGTCGCGGTACTCGGCGAACCGTTGGGAGATCGACACCGCTCCCACCCGTGCGCTGCGCTCGGTGGGCCAGAGGGCGAGTTGGTCGGAGTCGTAGAGGGGCCGGATCTCGGTGACCCACTCGTCGACGGCCTCGGCGGCCCATTCCATGGTGGTCAGGACCGTGCGGCGCCGCGGCGGTCCGCCGGAGAGGGCTTTGCCGTGGCGCACCGACAGCGCCCCGTAGCGGCCGAACTCGGTGGCCGCGGGGTTGGCGGTCCAGTCGACGGTGTCGAGCATCGAGGCCTCCCGGCGGCGTAGGCCCCAGGCGTAGATCACCTTGAACAGCGTGGCGTCGCGATAGCTCGCCAGCCATCCTTTGCGGCCGGAGGCGCCGACCCGGTTCACCCGGGTGTCGCAGTAGTCGAAGAACGCCTGCAGCTCGTCGCGGGTCAGCGGCCGATTGCCGGGTCGCCCTTCATAGTCGCTGCGGTGCACGACCATGTTCCACTCGTGGAAGATCTGCACCGGGTGCACCCCGAAGTGCCGCTCACAGACCTCGTGCCACCGGTAGCGGACGTCGGAGATGTAGCTGCAGAAAAGCGATGCCGCCATCTGATACAGCCGCACCGTCGAATGCGCGGCTCCCGACTCCACCAGATGCGTCGTCCACTCCTCGACGTCCGCCGACGACCACTGCCACGGGTAGTCGTTGGTGAAGACCACCAACC
Source organism: Rhodococcus sp. NPDC077669 (assembly GCF_040686915.1). NCBI lineage: Bacteria > Bacillati > Actinomycetota > Actinomycetes > Mycobacteriales > Nocardiaceae > Rhodococcus > Rhodococcus sp. NPDC077669. The sequence goes on from NZ_JBFBMD010000031.1 coordinate 39,000, forward strand.
GGCGCACGATCTGTGTCCGCCGCTCGATGGTCAGGTTCGCGAGCATCCGCGAGCGCTGCTGTTGCTCCCACCCTTCGATCATCGCCGCGAGCACGGTCTCCTCGGGCGCGAGCAGCGACAGACCGTCTCGCATCAGGTGATCTGCCGACCCCCCGGCGCGAGAAGCGCCGGACCCGACGGTATCCATGGCCGACATCGCATGAACGTATCATGCATCCAATGCAAGTTTCGTGATGACGCCGATGGATGCGTGGTGATCAACGGCTCCGCCGGTCAGGAAGTGGTGACAGCGTCACCGTCACCGTCGACGACCGGGCTTTCGGTCCGAATAGTGTTCGTGGAGAACGTGAGCAGGTTCCCATCGCCGTCGACGGTCGCGAATTCCGTCGTCCCCCAGTCCGTCGCGACGGGGTGGCCGGCGTCTGCCGGGTGCAGAACGCCCGCGCGCGAGAGTTCGTCGTACAGTTCCGTGATCTCGTCGACGGTGATGCGGCAACTGGCCGTTCCGGCGAGGAAGGTCTCCGCTCCGCTGCACACCGGCCACGGCGCAGGGTCGGTGCGGGTGGTCCAGCTGTCGTCGTCGGAGGCCCACAGGTGGATCTCGACGTCGTCTCGAGTGAGCTTGGCGAAGGTGGGATCGGAGTACTGCGCCGTGAAGCCGAAGGCGCGGGTGTAGACGGCGATCGCGGTCTCGATGTGCCGTACCGGCAGCGCGGGGACCGCTCTGGACATAGCCATGGGCAACACTAACGCCGGCGAACGCCACGAGGGAGTGAACGCTGCCGTGCCTTAGGGGAGTGCGTGCAGGTCGAGGTTCACTGGTCGCCGCGCGGGCGCTACCGCTCAGTGTTCGACCGGGGCGGCGGGACGCGACCCTTCGCTGCGTTCATCGTTGCAGCGCTTCGCCTTTCGATTGCAGCGACGCGGCGAGTTGGTCGACGGTCGGCAGACCCGCCAGGCCGCGGTCGGTCGAGTAGACGCGGCAGGCGAGTTCGGTCAGTTGCACGGCATCGTCGAAGGCATCGACGCCGTCGACAAGGATGGTCGGTGAGCCGGCGAAGGCCGACGCCGCTGCCTCGGCGTCGGACGAGATCAGCCGGTGACCGATCTCGATGTCCGACTGTCCGATCAGGCTGGCCGCAGCGCGAACCCGGTCCGCAGCTTCCTGCCAGTTCGGGCACCCGTCGAAGTACAAGATTTCCACCTTCATACGAGCGAGTCTGCCCTCGAATCGGATGGCGTGCCGGTGCGGCCACAACGGGCGTCGGTTCATGGTGAGATCGTGTCGGCTGCAACGGGCGGGGCGGCGATCGTGCATCTGATGCTATTCCGCATCCTTTTTCAATAATGTCCTGTTGATCCTCAGTCAGAAACCAGAGGCAACGCAGGTCGCCGGATTCCGCGCGTGGCAACAGCGCGGACGGCAGGTTCGTAAGGGCGAGAGAGCAATCCGGATCTACGGCTACAGCTCCCGCACCGTCACCGAGACCGACCCCGCCACCGGCGACGAAGAGACCCGCAAGGTGCCCACCTTCCCGATTCTGTCGGTGTTCGACCACTCCCAAACCGACCCGATCGAGGGACACCCCCAGCCCGAGGAAATCGCCCAGCTGCTCACCGGCGCCGATCCGGACGCGATCTACGACCGCGTCGCCGCGATCATGACCGGGCGTGGATGGACCGTCACCCGCGAGGCGATCGCCAGCAGCGCGAACGGCTACACCACCACCGACGGCTCCCACCGGATCGTCGTCGACGCAGCGTTAGAACCCGCAGCGGCCGCGAAAACGATGATCCACGAGGCAGCGCACGCAATCATGCACGCACCCGACCTCATCGGCCCCGAAGCCCGCAAAGACCTGCACCGGGGCCGGATGGAAGTCGAAGCCGAATCCGTCGCATACGTCCTGGCCGGGATGCTCGGACTCGACACCAGCGCCTACAGCGTCGGCTACATCGCCGGATGGGCAGCAGGAGACCCCGAGCAGGTCACCGCCACCGCGAAAGCAGTACTGACCGCTGTCCACGATCTGGCCGACGCCCTCGACCCTGCCGACGCCGAGTCGGACGACGGCGAGGACACCGGGACCGGGGCAGCCGCCTAGGTGCACCGGGAGATTCGCCGGCCGAAATGTTCCGGCCGGCGGATCAGGCCACCTACGGTGTCCACCGAATCGAGCTCCGCTTCGCTCCGCACCGTGGAAAGAGCACAGACGTTTTTTCACAGCGGTTCTGGCTACCGGCGAGCATTCATCACCCGTGCCCGCCGCCTCAACCCCTCGCTCCGCTGCGCTACGACCGAAGGCTCCGAACACTTTTCGTCCCGTGCTCGCTCCGCTCCCACGAAAACTGTCCGGCCGAAGGGTTGCCCCGTCGGCCCCGTGCGCTGCCTTCTCTCCTCACGCCAGAAACGGCGAAAAAACGGGGGGAGGACGCAAGACCGACCCGGCACCAGTTCCGAAGGGCAGCAACAGTTATGACCGAGACCACGAACACCGAGACCGTCACCTGCATCGCGGACGGACCCGACTGCACCGGCGACGTCGAATACCGGGACGCACTGTCCGGAACCGGAGTAGCGCACCCGAGATGCGACAAGCACTGGCAAGACCGCCTCGACCTCGAGGACGACCTCCGACGCCGCTACCCGGCCCACGCGCCCGCCGACTTCGACCCCACCTACGCAGGGGAGCGGTGGGACGAGGACTACTGACCCGCCACGCCCACCACCGATCGACCAGACAGAGGAGCAAAAGTCATGACCGTCAACGACAACGACGACTACTGGACCATCTACGACAAGGCCCTCGACGCGGCCGCCGAATGCCGGAGCGTCGAAACGCTGATCGACACCCTGGGCCGCTACTACCCGCCCTCATCCGGAGTCGCGTTCTTCCCCAACGGGGCCGACCGAGACCTACTCGGCACACTCACCGACGCCGGACACTTCGATACCGTCTGGATCCAAGCGGACTACCACTTCGCGCTCCGTGACGGCCGAGGAGACGGATTCACCTACATCGAAGGCGACATAGTCCGCGGAACCTCCCGACTGTGACCAACCCGCCCCAGTGCCGCATCACGGCACTGGGGCACCAACTCCGCACCCCCCTGGAAGGAAAGCCCCTGATGCCCGCTCAAGCAGTGAACACTGGACACAGGGTCGCTAGGCACCACGATTGACCTACCGCACAAGTGACCGGTGTGTCTTTCCCAAGACGCGTCGTCGCGGT
>NZ_JBFBMD010000032.1:0-38869 GCF_040686915.1 Rhodococcus sp. NPDC077669
CGCTGATCCTCGGTAAGTGAACTTCGTGCACGCATACAAAACTCCCCGGTAGTCGGAACTGAATTACTCAGTCCAACTTCCGGGGAGCTGTGCAACCCCCGTCTGGGCAGGTCGATGGACCATTCACGCGTCCAAGGAGACAGTTACAGCGTGGCTGCGTCGATCACGAAGCGGTAGCGCACGTCGGACTTGACGACGCGGTCGTATGCCTCGTTGATCTTCTCGGCCGGGATGACCTCGATCTCGGCACCGATGTGGTGCTCGGCGCAGAAGTCCAGCATTTCCTGGGTCTCGGCGATGCCGCCGACCATGGAACCGGCGAACGAGCGACGGTTGGCCAGCAGGTTGAATGCAGGCACCTCGAGGGGCTTCTCGGGAACACCGAGCTCGACGAGTGTTCCGTTGCGGGCCAGCAGTCCCAGGTACTTGCCCATGGGCAGGTTGGCCGAGACGGTGTTGAGGATCAGGTCGAACTTGCCCTGCAGATCCTTGAGCGCGGTGGTGTCCTTGGTGGCGTAGTACTCGTCGGCACCGTAGGCCTTGCCGTCTGCTTCTTTCGCATCCGTCTGGCTCAGCACGGTGACGTGCGCGCCCATGGCGTGAGCGATCTTGACGCCGATGTGGCCGAGTCCGCCCATACCGATGATGGCGACCTTCTTGTCGGGGCCGGCTCCCCAGTGCTTGAGGGGCGAGTACAGCGTGATGCCTGCGCACAGCAGCGGCGCTGCGACGTCGAGTTCGACGCCTTCCGGGATTCCGAGTACGAACTTCTCGGTGACGACGATCTGGGTGGAGTAGCCGCCGTTGGTGAACTCACCCCCATAGGTCTTCGAGTTGTACGTCTGGACGACGCCCTTGGTGCAGTACTGCTCGTCGCCGTCGAGACATGCCTCGCACTTGCCGCAGGAGTCGACGAAGCAGCCGACGCCCACGCGGTCGCCGACCTTGCGGGTGGTCACCTCGGAGCCGACCTCGGCCACGATGCCGGCGATCTCGTGTCCGGGAACGACGGGGTACGTGGTGCCGCCCCACTCGTTTCGGGCGGTGTGGATGTCGGAGTGGCAGATGCCCGCGAACTTGACGTCGATGAGGATGTCGTGCGGTCCGACTGCGCGTCGCTCGATCGTCGCCTTCTCTAGCGGAGCGTCCGGAGCGGTGGCCTGGTAAGCGGTAGCTGAAGTCATGTCTACATTGCTACCTACGCATCTGTGTAAGCGCAACACAGCTACCGCTACGACCAGGCTATTCCTGCTCCGGACGAGTCGTTCGCAACAGTAACGTCAGCTATTCTTGGCGATATTGACGCCGAGCCATCCAACATACGCTGCCAGACCGACCAGTCCGATCTTGCGGGTCTTGGGGTACGCGATCGCCACGCCGACGGCCAGTTCTGTGGCCCCGTTACGACTGATCCAGGTTCGAGTGTCCTTGGGGAACGGAAGCTTGGTGATTCCCTCGAAGGCCTCCGGCACCACGAAATGGGCCGCGCCTGTAGCGGCCAACCCGATTCCGAATGCCTTGGGCACCAGACCGTTCGACTTCTTGGACTTGCTCACTGACATGCTCCCTGGGATCGATGGATTTGCACCGGCAGACCGACAATAGCGCTCTGCAAGCCGCTGCGCGGCGACCCGCCCGAGACGCCCACTACTTTGCTACGCGGCCGTTCTCGTAGCGGTAGAACCCGGCCCCGGTCTTCTTGCCCGTCTGTCCCGCCTCGACCATGCGCAGCAACAACGGCGGTGCCGCGAACAGCGGCTCGTCGAATTCCGAATACATGGAGTCGGCAATGGACTTGACGGTGTCGAGACCTACGAGATCCGCGAGCGCGAGCGGTCCCATCGGGTGCGCCAAACCCAGAACCGTCGCTTTGTCGACGTCTTCCTTGGTGGCGAATCCCGACTCGACCATGCGGATCGCCGAGAGCAGATACGGAACGAGAAGTGCGTTGACGACGAAGCCCGAGCGATCTGCGGATCGCACCACCTGTTTGCCGAGAACATCTCCGGCGAAGGCTTCGGCACGGTCGGCCACCGCATCGGACGTTGTGCTCGTGGTGACCAGCTCGACGAGTGGCAACACCGGTACCGGATTGAAGAAATGAAGTCCGACGACGCGCTGCGGTGCCGTGGTGGCCGACGCGAGCGTCGTGATCGGAATGGACGAGGTGTTGGACGCGAGCACGGCATTCGCGTCGGACACCACCGCGTCGAGTTCTGCGAATATTGCCGACTTGATCTCTTCGTCCTCGAGGACTGCTTCGACGACCAGTTGGCGGTCTGCGAAGTCCCCGAGGTCGCAGGTGAACCGTAACCGGGAGGCGGCGTGTTCTCGTTCGCGCTCGGTGATCTTGCCGCTGCTCACTCCGCGGTCCAGTGATTGCAGGATGCGGCTGCGGCCCGCCGTCGCCAGTTCGCGAGTCTGTTCGTAGACCGACACGTCGACGTGCGCGCGGGCGCAGACCTCTGCGATTCCCGCACCCATCTGTCCGGCTCCGACGATCCCCACCCTCTCGACCGTCACTGAGACACTCCTTCAAAAAACATTGCGCTACAACATCTTTGGTGAGATGGGGGTAACTCTTGCCGGGTACGCGCAAGACCCTCGCGATACAGAACAGGCGGCCCGCAACGAAAGTTGCGGACCGCCCGACTGGTGCGCTGAAGGCCAGGAGAGGCGGTACCTCTAGTGGAACTGGCCTTCTTCGGTGGAGCCCTTCAGTGCTGCCGTCGAGGTGTTGGGGTCGACGGTGGTGGCGATGCGGTCGAAGTAGCCGGCGCCAACCTCACGCTGGTGCTTGATGGCGGTGAAGCCACGCTCTTCGGCAGCCTTGAACTCACGCTCCTGCAGGTCGACGAACGCGGTCATGCCTTCGCGGGCGTAGCCGTGTGCCAGGTCGAACATGCCGTAGTTGAGCGAGTGGAAGCCCGCGAGGGTGATGAACTGGAACTTGAAGCCCATGGCGCCGAGTTCCTTCTGGAATTTCGCGATGGTGGCGTCGTCCAGGTGTGCCTTCCAGTTGAACGAAGGCGAGCAGTTGTAGGCGAGCAGCTGGTCCGGGAATTCGCTGCGAACCGACTCGGAGAACTTCTTGGCGACCTCGAGGTCCGGGACGCCGGTCTCCATCCAGATGAGGTCTGCGTACGGTGCGTAGGCCTTGGCGCGAGCGATGCAGGGCTCGATGCCGTTCTTGACGCCGAAGAAGCCTTCTGCGGTGCGGGTTCCGTCGAGGAACTCGCGGTCACGCTCGTCGACGTCGGAGGTGATCAGCGTGGCTGCCTCGGCGTCGGTGCGGGCGATGATGACCGAGGGGACGTCGGCGACGTCCGAGGCCAGACGGGCGGAGGTCAGGGTGCGGATGTGCTGCTGGGTGGGGATGAGCACCTTGCCACCGAGGTGGCCGCACTTCTTCTCCGATGCGAGCTGGTCTTCCCAGTGCACGCCGGCAGCACCGGCCACGATCATGGCCTTCTGCAGCTCGTATGCGTTCAGTGCGCCACCGAAGCCTGCTTCGGCGTCGGCCACGATGGGCGCAACCCAGTTCTTGACGGACGTGTCGCCCTCGATCTTGGCGATCTCGTCGGCGCGCAGGAGTGCGTTGTTGATGCGACGGACGACCGACGGAACCGAGTTGGCCGGGTAGAGGCTCTGGTCCGGGTAGGTGTGGCCCGAGAGGTTGGCGTCGCCGGCGACCTGCCAGCCGGAGAGGTAGATCGCCTGGAGGCCGGCGCGAATCTGCTGCACGGCCTGGTTGCCGGTGAGGGCACCGAGCGAGTTGATGTAGTCCTCGTTGTTGACGAGATCCCACAGGATCTCGCTGCCGCGGCGAGCGAGTGTGGCTTCTTCGACCACAGTGCCCTGGAGGTCGGAGACCTGCTGCGCGGTGAAGTTACGGGTGACGCCCTTCCAGCGCGGGTTGGTGTCCCAATCCTGCTGAATCTCGGCGGTGGTCTTCGGGGTGCCGGTGGTCGACATCGGAGCTCCAGTCTCTTCTCTGCTTCTCGGCCTGCCGCGAGACGAATCTTCACATCGTTGCCAGGCCCTTCTGGTGTACTCCAAAACAATGGCACACCCGAAAAGAGGCGTCTACCAGTTGTTAGTGCCAATCTTGGCTAGCTTTCCAGAGCCCTTTGCTAAGTCTGCAAATTTTCGGGGCTCACATACCTCGCCGATCGGGCAGCGTGATTACTCGTCGGTAGCGACGAATCCCCAGTTGGTGAACGGAATGAACAAAATTCTTTACGGGACGCTTGTACGGTTTGAATCGGGCGTCTGAATCGAGTCAGAAAACGACTCTGTAGTGATGGACATCACACTCGCTTCGTCTCACGATGTGGACGCTGCACAAGGTGCTCCTCTCGCGATCTCTCGTTGGAGAATCCCCCGTGCGAGTGCGTCGAATGGAGCAGGAATTGCACCATCCACAAGCATTCGGCCATGCACAGGCCATTCCATTTCCCCAGGTCGAGCGATCAACGCCGTACAGCGAGACACCGATGCTGCAGCAATGACACGCCAGAACCCCGCAGGCTCCACTCCCACCACTTGGGGGGACCTCGTCGCCGCAGGGATTCACCCCAGCACCATCTCGCGTCGCTTCACCCGCGTCCTGCCGACGGTCCATATGCGCGGGGAGCCGTCGACGATGGACCGTTGTCGGGCGATCACGCTGTGGCGACCCGACGCCGTCCTCAGTCATCGATCGGCCGCGTACCTGCGCGGCTGGACCATCGAACCGACAATGCTCGACGCCACCGTCCCTCGAACTGCGCGGCTACGACCTCCGTCATGGCTTCGGCTGCACCGACGCGACATGGACTCCACGCTCGTCGACGAGGTCGCGGCGCTGCCCTGCACCATCTCTGCGCAGACGATGCTCGATTGCCTGGCGCTACTCCCCCGCCCCGATGCCGAGTTGCTGATCGACGAGCGCCTGAAGTTCGGAATGGACCCGGCTTCGTTGCTCTGGCTACTCGACCGCTTCCCGAGTCGACACGGGAACGTCGAGCTGGCTCGTCAGGTGCGGCTCGCGGTATCGAGATTTGCGTCGGAGCCCGAGCGCGCCCTGGGCCGCGCAGTGCATCGACTCGGCCTGCGCCTGGAGATGAACGCTGCAGTCGGTCCGTTCGTGTGTGATTTCGTCGACCGCCGCAGCCGAACGATCATCGAAGTCGACGGTCGCGAATTCCACAGTGCAGCAGCCGTATTCAGCAAGGATCGCCGACGACAGAACGCGCTGGTGCTCGATGGCTGGTTGGTGCTGCGCTACTCGGCGTTCGATGTGCTCGCCGCGCCTGACGACGTGGCTGCCGAAATCGCGTCGGTTGTCAGGCGGCGCCGGGCATCGCGGCGATGACTGCACACGATGCTCCACTCGCTGGGCCGCACACGGAGTTCATCGCGCACGCCCCAGGGAGTGGAGCACCAGTCGCATCCGGCCGGTCGCAGTGACCGACCCGGCGCTGAATGCACGAAATGCTCCACTTCCCGAGGCGAGCACGAGATTCATCGCGCACGCCCCAGGGAGTGGAGCATCAGTTGCAGAGAAGGGATCAGATGCGAACGCCGGTGCGCTCGTTGCTGGAGGCCACTACTCGCGAGGTGACCGGTGCCCGGCGCGACGCGATGACCCCCAGCGCACCCATGGCGGCGATCACGAGTCCGCCGACGATGGCGAACAGGTCCGCAGCCAGCAATCCGGAGGGGAAGACCATCAGCGCGGGTGAGACGGCGAGCAACACACCGAGGCCGACGTGGGTCCAGTGGCTCTGCCTGGACGCGGACCCGATGGCCCAGAGCGCCGACGATGCCGCGAGGATGCCGAGCACCAGGATGGCTCCGGTGACTTCTTGGTCGCCCTGGACGGAAAGCCAGACGGTGGAGGCGACGAGAACGGCTCCGGTGATGAAGACGACGACGTCCCTGACGATTTCCGATGTGCGCTGACGATTGGACATGACCGCTCCTCGAGGTGCGTGGTGAATAGCTCGTATATCGGTATACGCCTTTACTTCGGCTAATGTTCCCGACGGTCACCGAATCGTGACCCAGCAGCTAGTTGCGAACGGTGTTAAGGCAAATCTTCGCAGGCGTAGCCTGGCAACCGTGTCCAAGACTTTCGTCGGCGTTCGCCTTCGGCAGCTCCGCAGCGAACGCAGCATGAGCCAGGTATCTCTGGCGCAGAAGCTCGGCATCTCGGCCAGCTATCTCAACCAGATCGAGCACGACGTGCGTCCGTTGACGGTTCCGGTACTGCTGCGCATCTCGGAGGTCTTCGGCGTCGACACATCGTTCTTCTCCTCCGAGGACGACACCAGGTTGGTTGCCGAGTTGCGCGAAGTCGCACTCGATCAGGACATGGGCATCGATGCCGATCCGCACGAGATCGCGCAGATGGTCAGCTCGCACCCACAGCTGGCCCGGGCAATGGTCAATATGCATCGCCGCTACCGCAATACGACGGCTCAGCTGTTGGCAGCGACCGAGGAACGATTCTCCGATGGCAGTGGCAGCGGCTCCATCAGCAAGCCGCACGAAGAGGTGCGCGACTACTTCTATCAACGACAGAACTATCTGCACGAATTGGATACCGCCGCAGAGGCATTGACGTCGAGAATTCGGTTCCATCGCGCCGATGTGGGCGGTGAGATCGCGAAGCGGTTGCGCACGGTGCACGACGTGCAGATCGTCAATCGCATCGACCTCGGTGAGAATGTGCTGCATCGGTTCGACCCGCAGACGCGGGTGTTGGAGATTTCTCCTCACCTCTCCGGCGGGCAGAAGGTGTTCAAGTTCGCTGCCGAGCTCGCGTATCTCGAATGCGGTGATCTGTTGAACAAGATGGCCGACGAGGGAAACTTCACGAGCGAGGCGTCGAAGAAATTGGCGGTGCTCGGGTTCGCCAACTATTTCGCGGCCGCGACGGTGTTGCCGTATCACCAGTTCCACGATGTCGCCGAGGATTTCCGATACGACATCGAGCGGCTGTCGGCCTTCTTCTCGGTGAGTTACGAGACCATCTGCCACCGACTCTCCACGCTGCAGCGCCCCGAGATGCGCGGTGTTCCGTTCTCGTTCGTCCGAGTCGATCGCGCCGGCAACATGTCGAAACGACAGTCCGCCACCGGCTTTCATTTCTCGTCCAGCGGTGGCACGTGCCCGCTGTGGAACGTGTACGAGACGTTCGCGTATCCCGGCAAGATCATGACGCAGATCGCCGAGATGCCCGACGGCCGCAACTACCTGTGGATCGCGCGGACGGTGGAACGCCGCGCCGCTCGATACGGGCAGCCCGGCAAGACTTTTGCCATCGGCCTCGGTTGCGAACTGCGCCATGCCGGACGGCTCGTCTATGCCGATGGATTGGATGTGCAGGGCTCGGCGGTCGCAACTCCGATCGGAGCGGGTTGCCGGGTCTGCGAACGCTCGAATTGCCCGCAGCGTGCGTTTCCGCCGCTCGGCAAGGATCTCGACATAGACGAGCACCGAAGCTCGGTGTCCCCGTACCTCGTTCGCTGAGTAGAAAGAGAATTCCCATGACCCGAATCGGCGTTGTACTCCGGCCCGAGATCGCCCCGGAGGCGCTGGTCGACGCGGCTCGCGCAGCCGATGCCGCGGGCGTCGACGAGGTCTGGCTGTGGGAAGACTGCTTCTTCTCCGGCGGGCTGTCCACTGCTGCACTGATTCTCGCGAGCACCGATCGCGTGAACGTCGGCATCGGGGTGTTGCCCACTCCGATGCGGAACGTGGCGTCGACGGCCATGGAGATCGCGACCGTCGCTCGGGTCCATCCGGGCCGGCTCCGCGTGGGACTCGGCCACGGCGTCCAGTCGTGGATGGGCCAGATCGGCGCACGAGTGCAGTCTCCGCTGACGTTGCTCGACGAGCAGATGACAGCCCTCACCGCTCTCCTCGCGGGCGAGAGCGTCACCACGCAGGGTCGGTACGTCTCGCTCGACAATGTGCAGCTCGATTGGCCTCCGCTGCAGGCACCTCCACTGCTCGTCGGGGCCACGGGCCCGAAAACCCTTGCTCTGAGCGGCCGCAGGAGTGTCGGCACAATTCTCACGAGCGAGACGGACCCGGATCAGCTGCGGGCTGCCGTCGGGCATATCGCCGCGGGGTCGGGTCACGACATCGTCGTCTATGTCGCCGTCGGATCCGATTCCGATGCCGCCATGAGCAATCTGCAGCGCTGGATCGATGCGGGCGCGACCACTGTCGTACTCGAACCGTCTGCAGAACAACCGGATCCGACCCCACTGTTCGCGCACGCCGCGTCCTTGACGAAGGAGCTCGGAGCCCGGTAACCAGCAGTCTCACCGAAAGGCTGACACTAGCGCTCCCGCAGATACCGTCCCGCGTCGGCGAACGCGCGTGCTCGACGCGTCAGCGTGGGTGGCGCAGCGGGTTCGCCTCGCCACAGGCGGTAGAGCGTGCTCATGCTGAGGATGAGTCGCTCGGGCGAATCCCAGTGCGCGTAATGGCCGAATTCGGGTGATTTGAGCAGGTTCAGGGCGGCCTCGGTGGAGCCGAGGCCCGCGTCGAAGCACGCTCGTCCGGCCTCGCCGACCCAGGTCCAGTAGCTGCGCACGGCGCGTATTTCGTCGGTGCCGCACAGGGGTCCGTGGCCGGGGACGTACACGTCGGCGTCGAGTTCGAGGAGGTGGTCGAGGGCGTCGATCCAGTTTTGCAGAGGACCGTGCCAGAGCACCGGGGTGGCGTCGATGAAGAGCAGGTCGCCCGCGAACACGACCCCCACGTCCGGGAGGTGCGCGATGAGATCGCCTTCGGTGTGCGCCGGACCGAGGTAGCGCAGGTGTACCGATCGTCCTGCGACATCGATGGTTTCGGTGGTTTCGAAGGTGTGATCAGGCAGGCGGGGCAGCGCCGACGGAAACAGCGCATCGCCGCGAACACGGTCCATGTAGGAGCCCATCGCACCGATCGGTCCCGGCACCCAGCCGACTGCCTTGCCGAAGGACGCGAATGCGGATACACCCTTCGGCGGGGTCTCCTCCTTCATCGCGTGCAGCGACGCCGCACTGGTGGTGATGCGTGCGGAGGCGGGCACGCTGTCGTTACCCCACCAGTGATCACCGTCCGAATGCGTGTTGAGGACCTCGGTGATCGGTGCGGCGGCAACCAACTCGGCCGTGTCGGCGGCAACCCTCTCGGCCCAGTTCACGTCCCAGACGGTGTCGATCAGCATCGACGCCGAGCCGGGTGCCACGACGAGCCCGGTGTTGGTCTGACCCCAACTGCCCGGTGGACGCATGAAGGCCCAGGTGTCGTCGGCGATCTGCTGGTATCCCACCTCGGTGTTTCGCACTGCCACAGGCTATCCGCTGAGCATCTCTTGCAGTCGACCATTCCACTGGCGCTCCGGAAAACATCGACCCAATACTTCCAGCATGATGGGAACAGCGGTGGAGGCGCCGGGCGATGCGCCGAGAACGGCGGCGATGGAGCCGTCCTGCGACGCGATCACCTCCGTGCCGAAACGCAATTGCCCGTTCACGACGATCTGGGCGCGCTGTCCGGCGGGGACCACGGACCAGTCCGACGGATCGGCATTCGGTACGAATTGGCGCAACGCAGCAATCTTCTTGGCTCGGGTGGCCGTCAATTCCGACAGCAGCAGACCTATCAACGGCGTGTTGTTGCCTGCCATCGACAGCAGTGAACCGATGTTGTGCCGGTCGATCGACGTCGGGAAGTCGAGCCACGATCCGTGTTTCAGAAACCGAGGATTCGCGCCGGCGTACGGTCCGAAGAGTATGGACCGCCGCCCGTCGACGATGCGGGTGTCGAGATGGGGCACCGACATCGGAGGCGCTCCGATGGGCGGAGTTCCGTAGACCTTCGCGTCGTGTCTGTCGACCACCTCGGGCCGATCACAACGCAAGAACTGCCCGCTGATCGGTAGTAGTCCATAACCGCGGGCCTCGGGAATCCCTGCTGTGCGCAACAGCTTCAGAGCCCAGCCACCGGCACCGACGAACACGAAGCGCGCGCGCTCGATCGATCGGCCACCGCGCACTCGCAGGGACCAGGATCCGTCCCGTTCCTGACTCATCCCGGTCACCTCCCGCCCGGTCTCCACGCGCGCACCACGTCCACTCATGTCCCCCAGCAACTGCCGCGTCAGTGCACCGAAGTCGACGTCGGTTCCGGTCGCATCTCGGGTGGCGGCCCAGTCGCCTGTTCGTCCCGCCGACACCAGCGGTGCCCACTCGTCCAGTACCGCAGCATCTTCGGTGTACTCCATGGCTCGAAACAGCGGATGCGCGGTCAACGCTCGATGCCTGGCCTGCAGCGATCGGACGTTCTCCGCCCCCTGCACCAGGGTCATGTGCGGCACCGAACGTACGAAGCTGGTGTCGGCCAGCGTCGACCAGAAGCGTCGCGTCACGGCGAACTGCTCGGCGATCGCGACGGCCCGGTCGATATCGACGGAGCCGTCGACTCTCTCCGTCGTGTAGTTGGTTTCGCACAGGCCGGCGTGGCCGGTCCCGGCATTGTTCCACCCGTCGGAGGCTTCCATCGCTACCTCGGGCAATCGTTCGAGGACCCGAATCGACCAGGTCGGCTCCACACGTTGCAGCAGCGTGCCGAGCGTCGCGCTCATCACCCCACCGCCGACGAGGATGACGTCATCCATCGCGCACCCCTTTCTCGTACTAAGTACAAGTCACGCTAACACCGACTCGTACGCATGTATAGTTCTGCCGGTGCCTCGCTTGACCAGGACTGCCGTCGTCGACGCCGCGCTCGAAGTCGCGTACCGACGCGGACTCGACTCGCTCACCATCCGCAAGATCGCCACCGAACTCGGTGTCTCTCCCATGGCGATCTACTGGCATGTGAAGAACAAGGACGAACTGCTCGACGCCATGGGCGACCGCGTCTGCCAGGATCTCGAGATCACCGTCGACCCCACGGCGACGTGGTGGGAGCAACTGCGCACCGTGCTCGAGGACTTCATGCGCGCCTTGCGCGCACATCCCGGAGCAGCGACCATCGTCGTTCCACGAATGCTGTTCTCCCCCAACAGCAGAGCGGCGATGGAGCTCAGCCTGAAACTTCTCGGCGAGGCCGGTTTCTCCCTGTACGACGCCACCCAGCTGGCCCGTCACGGCGTTCGAGTCGCCATTTCGTTGATCACGGAGCCGCTGTTCACGGGTGTCGAAGTCGAGCCGGAGCGTCGGGCACACGTCGAACACGAGGTGGCGGAAACGATGAACTCCCTCAATCCCGACGAGTTTCCCAATATCCTCGCCGCAGCCTCGTATCTGAGCGACGTCAGCGCGCGGACGGCGTTCGAGAAGCTCGGGCTGGACACCTACATCGCCGGTGTCAGGGCGCTGGCCGAGGAGACTGACGTTTCGTCCTGATTACTCGCATCGTCGTGTACATCTTGTCGGGTGGCAAAGTCTCGTCCGCGGGTGCAGGCTTTGCAGAACCGAAATAGTCGACGCTAGGGGTTGTGATGACGGTGCCTGTCCTGCAGAACTACATCGACGGGGCATTCGTGACGCCCTCGGGTACCGAGATGCTCGATGTCGTCAGTCCGGTGGACGAGTCGGTGGTCGCTCGAGCCCCGATTTCCGATGCTGCCGATGTCGATGCCGCAATGTCGGCTGCCGCCAAAGCTTTCGAGACCTGGGGCAAGACGACTCCGAGTGAGCGGCAGAAGGTACTGCTGAAGCTCGCCGATGCCATCGAGGCCCACAGCGACGAGATCGTCGAGGCGCAGAGTCGTAACACCGGTCAGCCGAAGGCCACCATCGCCGCCGAGGAAGTCACCGTCGGAGCAGATCAGATTCGGTTCTTCGCCGGGGCTGCACGGATGCTCGAAGGCAAGTCGGCCGGCGAGTACATGGACGGGTTCACCTCGTACGTACGCCGCGAGCCGATCGGCGTCGTGGGGCAGGTGACGCCGTGGAACTACCCGTTCATGATGGCGATCTGGAAGATCGGGCCTGCCCTCGCGGCCGGCAACACCGTCGTTCTCAAGCCGAGCGACACCACCCCCGAGAGCACCCTGGTGCTGGCGAAATTGTCGAAGGGCATCGTCCCCGACGGTGTGCTGAACATCGTGCTCGGCAACGGCGGCACCGGCGCAGCCATCGTCGAACACAAGAGGCCCGGCCTGGTCTCGATCACCGGTTCCGTGCGGGCAGGCATCGCCGTCGCCGTCGCCGCCGCCAAGCAGCTCAAGCGCGCGCACCTCGAACTGGGCGGCAAGGCACCGGCCATCGTGTTCGACGACGTCGACATCACCAAGGCCGCCGACGGCATCGCCGAGGCCGCGTTCTTCAACGCCGGCCAGGACTGCACGGCGGTCACTCGCGTGTTGGTTCACGAGTCGGTACACGACTCGCTCGTCGACGCACTCGTCGCCAAGGCGAAGACACTGAAGGTCGGATTGCCCGACGACCCCGACACCTTCCTCGGCCCGTTGAACAACGTCAACCACTTCGGCCAGGTCAGCTCCAAGGTCGACGGTATCGGCGCGCACGCCACCATCGTCACCGGCGGAAAGCGTATCGGCGACAAGGGATTCTTCTACGAGCCCACGATCATCACGGGCGTGCAGCAAGCCGATCCCATCGTGCAGGAGGAGACGTTCGGCCCGGTGCTGACGGTGCAGAAGTTCTCCGACGAGGCAGAGGCGATCGAGCTGGCCAACGACGTCGACTTCGGTCTCGCTTCGAGCGTCTGGACGTCCGATCACGCCCGCACGCTTCGCATTTCGGCGGCTCTGGACTTCGGTGCCGTCTGGGTCAACTGCCACATCCCGTTGGTGGCCGAGATGCCGCACGGCGGCTTCAAGTACTCCGGTTACGGCAAGGACCTCTCGGCCTACGGCGTGGACGATTACACCCGCATCAAGCACGTGATGAGCTCGACGGAGACTCTTCGATGACATTCCATCCCCTGGACCCACTCTCGAGCGACGAGTTCTCTACCGTCGCCGAGGTTCTGGGCCGGGAACACGGTGTCGGCGACGGGTGGCGATTCGCCTCGATCGAGATGATCGAACCGTCCAAGTCCGAGGTCGCCGCATTCGATGCGGACGGTACAGTCCCCGCCCGTCGCGCAGTCTCGGTGGTGTTGAACCGCGCCGAGAACAGCACGTTCAAAGCCGTGGTGTCACTGGACAACAGGAGCACCGAATCCTGGACCCACATCCCGGACGTGCAGCCCAACTTCACCGTCGACGAGTGGGAAGAGGCCGACGCGGCGCTGCGTGCACACCCCGATGTGATTGCCGCGCTTGCCGATCGAGGCATCACCGATCTTGATCTGGTGTTCATGGACACCTGGACGTACGGCGAGGCGGTGACGCCCGAGAAATACAAGGGTCGACGCCTGGGCTGGTCCGACACGTGGGTCAAAGCCGCAGAGGGTGCCAATCCGTACGCGGGGCCGGTGGGCGGCTTCCACTGCGTCATCGACGCCAACACGATGGAACTGCTCGAAATCGAGGACACCTACCGTGTCGAGCGGCCGGAGATCATGGGCGAGTACGTGCCCCGCCATATTCCGGAGCGCATCCGGAACGCCAGCAGCCGTCCGCCGCTGAAGCCGCTCGAGATCACCCAGCCGGACGGCCCGTCGTTCGAGCTGGACGGAAACAAGCTGACGTGGCAGAACTGGTCGCTGCGCGTGGGGTTCAACTACCGCGAGGGCATGACGCTGCACGCCGTCACCTACGGCGACAACGGGAACGTGCGATCCGTCGCGAACCGAATGTCGTTCGCGGAGATGATCGTTCCGTATCGTGACCACACCGAGGATCACTATCGGCGCACCGCATTCGACATCGGCGAGTGGGGCCTGGGCTTCATGACCACCTCGCTCGAGCTCGGCTGCGACTGCCTCGGTGAGATCCGGTACCTCGATGCCGTGCTGCACAACAGCAAAGGCGAGCCGTACACGATCACCAACGCGATCTGCATCCACGAGGAAGACAACGCGGTGCTGTGGAAGCACGTCGATCACGACGCCGGGGCAGAGGTGCGTCGGATGCGCCGTCTCACCGTCAGCTTCCACGCCACCGTCGCCAACTACGAGTATCTCGTCTACTGGCGCTTCTACCAGGACGGCAACATCGAGTGCGAGGTGCGCGCCACCGGCATCATGGTCGTCACCCACTTCGACGAGGGCGGCACCCATCCGTCGGGCACGCTGATCGACAATCGCACGTATGCGCCGTACCACCAGCACTTCCTGGTCGCCCGGCTCGATCTGGACATCGACGGCACCGAGAACACCGTCTATTCCAGCCAGACCCAGATGGTTCCGATGGGTCCCGACAATCCGTACGGCCTGGCCCTGACGCAAGTGAACACCCCGCTCACCACCGAGTCCGAGGGCAAGCAGGATTACGACTGGAACACGCAGAAGGCGTGGAAGGTGGTCAACGACAACGTCACCAACGGTCTCGGCACCCGGCCCGCGTACAAGTTGGTGCCCGGCTCGGCGATTCCGGCGATGTTCGATCCGGCGTCGCCGATCTTCCAGCGTTCCCAGGTGATCGGTCACACCGTATGGGTCACGCCCAATTCACCCGACGAGCGTTGGCCCAGTGGCGAGTTCGTCAATCAGAGTGGCGTCGACCATGGCCTCCCCGAGTGGACCGAGAAGAACCGTTCGATCGAGAACACCGATGTGGTGGTCTGGTACACCTTCGGCATCCATCACATCACCAGGCCCGAGGACTGGCCGGTGATGCCGTCCGACACCGTCTCGTTCTGGCTCAAGCCTTTCGGCTTCTTCGACCGCAACCCCTCGCTCGACGTCGCACCATCGGAGCCGAAGCACTGCCACACCGATCCCGGCAGCACCTGTCACTGACTGGCGCGACCTGACGGCAGCGAGGACCGACAACGAAGCGAAGCGGCGCGTAGCTCACCTGAGCTACGCGCCGCTTCGCTGTGTTGAAATGACCGGGCCTTGCGTCCGGCCTAGGAGCTGTGTCCGGCCTACGAACTACGTCGGACCTCGAACTGCTCGCCGACGACAGCAGTCTGCGATTCGGTGACGCAATCCAGGCGTCCGTCCAGACGCAGCGAGACGTTGTACTCACCCGGCTTGAGCGCGAACGTGGTGATGGAGATGCTTGTCGCGTTGTCTTCCACGACGACGCGTGGGCTCAGCGACAGCATGCCGTTGTGCAGGACCTCGCATACCTGACCCGGAAAAACGTTGTCCACATCGACGGTGATGGTTCTGGGGCCGCCCAGAACCTCGATCGTGGGAGTGCTCGACCCTACGAGTCTGAGGTAGCTCTTTTCTCTGCGCACGGTCTCGACTTCCCTGTTTGCATGCTCCACCGGAAGGTGGACGCCCGACACGGTCTCGTTGGTACTTCGTGGCGCGACGGAGGACGGATTGGTATTACACGTCGTCATCGCCGTCCACCCGAGCCTCCCTTTACATCGAACGTGCATCCGTCCGCGTTACCGAAACCGCCGCCGAACAGCACCCCTACAGCCGCAACACCGGGAAATCGCGATGTCATCGGTCAGAACATACCCTCCGGCCTGCAAATCTGCGAAACGGAGACGGTCCAATCGAAGCCTTTACGCATCCTTGCACCCTGAAACAGATCGTGCGACACATTCGAGACCCAATTCATTCGTCCGTATCGAAAGCCCGCTGCTCGGCCAGCTCGGCGGCACGCTCGGCCTGTCGGGCCTGCCGCCGCCTACCCCTGATGCCCACCACGACACCGGCAAGACCTCCGACAAGGCCGATGCCGGCACCGACCAGGATCGGTGCGAGCCTCCCGTGTCCGTAATGAAGCAGCAGGCGCAGGCCGGCACCACCAGCACCCACGAGATAAAGAACCACCAACACCCCGATCCGCGACCGGCGAAGCTTCTGCGAGGTGTACATGTCGATCCCCCGCGCTCGGGCGTACCCCACAACTACGTTGGCGACCGTGAGGAGAGCCACGAAGATTCCCAATGCCACCCAGGCCCCGGTGACACCCGCCGCGAAGGGCAGTACAGCGCCGACGATCATTCCGATCCACAGCAGGGATTGGAATCCGACGGCCGAGGCCTCGTTCCAGATGTCGCGTTGTAGTTCGTCGGCGTAGAAGTCGTCGTCCAGGTCTCCCACGAAGCGGGCAGCTTTGGTGAATGCGCTCATGTTCGTTTCCCTTCGTCGTCGCCGAACAGTGTTTCGACTGTCGTGTCGAGTGCTCGGGCCAGTCGCAGTGCCAGGTACACGCTCGGTGCGTAGTCGCCGCCCTCGACGGAGACGATGCTCTGCCGGCTGACTCCGCAGATGGTGCCGAGTTCGGCCTGCGTGATGCGTGCCTGTTTGCGATGCGCGCGAACGTTGTTGGATCCGGGCATGACCAAAAGTCAACTCTGCTTGTCATGAAATGTCAAGCAGTCTTGTCATTCGCTGGCCTTTACCTACTCGTAACGCGAGAAACAGACTCGTCACCGCAGAAAATACCAACGCAATAAGTTGCCTTTACTGTTCGCAATCGCGAATACATCTCCGTATACACACTTTCCGAAAGGGCCGTAGATGCCTGCTGTCTCGAAGCGCATGTCCGTCAAGCGCGTCATGGTCGTTCCCGCAGCACTGGCTGCATTGAGCCTGGTTGCCACTGCCTGCGGTAGCAAGGCGAGCGACACCACCACCGCCGAGGGCGGCGGAGGCTCGTCCACCTCGTGTGTGGACACCTCCGGTGACACCATCAAGGTCGGCTCGCTCAACTCCCTGTCCGGCACGATGGCGATCAGCGAAGTGACAGTGCGTGATTCGATCGCACTGGCCGTCGAGCAGATCAATGCGGCAGGCGGCGTCAACGGAAAGCAGATCGAGGTCGTCGCAGAGGACGGCGCATCCGAGCCGACCGTGTTCGCCGAGAAGGCCGAGAAGCTGATCAGCAGCGACTGTGTCGCAGCCGTTTTCGGTGGCTGGACGTCGTCGTCGCGCAAGGCGATGCTGCCGGTGTTCGAGGACAACGACGCACTCCTCTACTACCCCGTGCAGTACGAGGGCCTCGAGGCGTCGAAGAACATCTTCTACACCGGAGCCACCACCAACCAGCAGATCATCCCCGCCCTGGACTACCTGAAGGAGAAGGGCGTCAAGTCCCTGTACCTGGTGGGCAGCGACTACGTGTTCCCGCAGACGGCCAACCGCGAGATCAAGGCGTATGCGGCCGCCAACGGTATCGAGATCAAGGGCGAGGATTACACCCCGCTCGGTTCGACGGACTTCTCCACCATCGTCAACAAGGTGCGCTCCGCCGACGCCGATGCCGTGTTCAACACGCTCAACGGTGATTCCAACGTCGCATTCTTCCGTGAGTACACCAACGCCGGCCTCAAAGCTGCTGACATGCCGGTCATCTCGGTGTCCATCGCCGAGGAAGAGGTGGCGGGCATCGGAGCCGCGAACATCGCTGGCCAGCTCACTGCCTGGAACTACTACCAGACCGTCGACAGCCCGGAGAACACCAAGTTCGTCGCCGACTACAAGGCGAAGTACGGTGCCGACAAGCCCACCTCGGACCCCATGGAAGCCGCGTACACCTCGGTCTACCTGTGGAAGAACACCGTCGAGAAGGCAAATTCGTTCGCGGTGGCCGACATTCAGGCCGCAGCCGACGGTGTCAGCTTCGCCGCTCCCGAGGGCGAGGTCGTCATCGACGGCGACAACCACCACATCTCCAAGACCGCCCGCATCGGTGAGATCCGGCCCGACGGCTTGATCTACACGGTGTGGGAGTCCCCCGAGGCCATCGCTCCCGACCCGTTCCTCGAGACCTACGACTGGGCCTCCGACCTCAACTGACCACCACCCATGTGAGTGGAACTTCGTAGCCTGCTACGAAGTTCCACTCACATGCTCCGAAGGAGCTCCCCCATGGACGTCGTGATCGGACAGTTGTTCACCGGCCTGTCGATCGGATCCATTCTCTTGCTCGCCGCCCTCGGGCTCTCACTGACGTTCGGTCAGATGGGCGTCATCAACATGGCACACGGCGAGTTCATCATGGCCGGCTCGTACACGGCTTACGTAGTGCAGCAGATCGTCTCGACCGGCGGCGCATCACTGTTCATCTCGCTCATCGTCGGCTTCCTCGTCGGCGGCGCAATGGGTGTGCTGCTCGAGGTGACGCTGATCCAGCGCATGTACCACCGTCCACTGGACACCCTGCTCGTCACGTTCGGCGTCGGGCTCATCCTGCAGCAGCTCGCTCGCGACATCTTCGGTGCCCCTGCGGTCAACGTCGTCTCGCCGGAATGGCTGAGCGGCGGCGTCGACATCCTCGGTGCCGTGGTGCCCAAGACCCGAATCTTCATTCTCGTGCTGGCGGTCGTCGCCGTCGTCGCACTGTCGATCGCGCTGAAGAAGACCGCAATGGGTCGACGCATCCGCGCGGTGGTGCAGAACCGCGATCTCGCGGAAACCTCGGGCATCTCGAGCCGCAGGACCGACATCTCGACGTTCTTCCTCGGCTCCGGTTTGGCGGGTGTCGCGGGCGTGGCACTGACTCTGATCGGATCCACGAGTTCCACTGTGGGACAGAGCTACCTGATCGACGCCTTCCTGGTGGTCGTCGTCGGTGGACTCGGCCAGATCAAGGGCGCGGTGATCGCCGCCTTCGCCCTCGGAATCCTCAACTCGTTCATCGAATACAGCACCACGGCCTCGATCGCCAAGGTCATCGTGTTCGTCCTCATCGTGATCTTCCTGCAGGCCCGCCCGCAGGGCTTGTTCGCCGTCAAGACAAGGAGCCTGGTATGAGCGAGTTCATCGCCAAGCGCGGCGCTCTGCTGGGTTTCGCGCTCGCCGCAATCCTGTTGTTCGCTGTGGCGCCCGCCGTCCTCAGCGACTTCCGGTTGAATCTGCTGGGCAAGTTCATCTGCTACGCGATCGTGGCTGTCGGTATCGGATTGGCCTGGGGCCGAGGCGGAATGCTCACCCTCGGCCAGGGTGTCTTCTTCGGCATCGGTGCCTACATCATGGCTATGCATCTGAAGATCTCCGACGCCGATCTGCGCGGCGACGCGGTACCGGACTTCATGTCCATCGCCGGCATCCGTGAATTGCCCTCGTACTGGCTGCCGTTCACCTCGCCCATCACGACGATCCTGGGCATCCTGTTCGTGCCGGCACTGGTGGCGCTGGTGCTCGGCCTCGGCGTGTTCAAGCGTCGCGTCAAGGGCGCGTACTTCGCGATCCTCAGTCAGGCACTGGCCGCCGCCTTCGCGATCCTGCTCATCGGACAGCAGACCACCGGTGGATCCAACGGGCTCAACAGGTTCCGCACGTTTTTCGGGTTCAACCTCAACGACCCGGCCAACAAGCAGATGCTGTTCTTCATCGCTGCCGGCGTACTGCTCGTCGTCGTCGCCATCACCCGCCAGCTGATGTATTCGCGCTACGGCGAACTACTGGTGGCCGTCCGCGATCAGGAAGAGCGAGTGCGCTTCCTCGGCTACGACCCGGCGAACGTGAAGATCGTCGCGTACGTCGCCGCAGCGTTCTTCGCCGGTCTCGCCGGGGCGCTGTCCGTCCCGATTGTCGGCATCATCTCCCCCAACGACGTCGGCATCGTTCCGTCCATCGCGTTTCTCATCGGCGTCGCCATCGGCGGCCGCACCACTCTGCTCGGCCCGGTTCTCGGCGCGCTCGGAGTCGCGTGGGCGCAGACCACGCTGTCCGAGCAGTTCCCGTCCGGTTGGACGTACGCGCAGGGTCTGCTGTTCGTCGTGGTCGTCGGATTCTTCCCCGCCGGCATCGCCGGACTCTTCGCACTGCGCAAGCGAAAGAAAGAGCCCGAATCGGTCCCCGAGGCCAGCGCGGAACCAGAGAAAGAGCTCGCACGATGATCCATGTCGAAGGCCCGCAGCCCACGTTCGGCGGCAACGCCGGCATGTCCAGTCAGTACCTCGAAGTCCGCGATCTGACAGTCAGTTTCGACGGCTTCAAGGCCAACACCAACGTCGATCTGACGCTGATGCAGGGCGATCTTCGCTTCCTCATCGGACCGAACGGAGCCGGCAAGACCACGCTGATCGACGCCATCACCGGTCTCGTTCCGGCCACCGGCTCTGTCACCAAGTCCGGAGTGGAACTGCTGGGCAAGAAGGTGCATCAGATCGCCCGGCTCGGTATCGGTCGAACCTTCCAGACGGCCAGCATCTTCGAAAATTTGACGGTGCTGCAGAACCTGGACATCGCCGCTGGGTCCGGACGATCCGTGCTGACGATGTTGCGCCGTCGGGCATCGGTTCTGCCGCAGATCGAGGAGGCCCTCGAAACGATCGGCCTGACGGCCCAGAGAGACAAGGCCGCAGGAATTCTGGCGCACGGCCAGAAGCAGTGGCTAGAGATCGGAATGTTGTTGGTGCAGAACGCCGATGTGCTCCTTCTCGACGAGCCGGTCGCCGGCATGAGCCACGAGGAACGTGAGGAGACGGGCCAGCTGCTGCAACGCATCGGCGGTGAACGGACCGTGGTGGTGGTGGAGCACGACATGGACTTCATGCGGATGTTCGCGACCTCGGTGACAGTACTGGCGGCCGGACGCGTTCTGGCCGAGGGCACCGTGGCCGAGGTGCAGGCCGATCCGAAGGTTCAGCAGGTCTACCTCGGCACCGCCGCGGCGGGCGAGGAACTCGAGCACATCGCAGAAGAGGGAGCCGATCATGCTTGAACTGGTCGACGTCAGAACAGGTTACGGCCGCAGCGAGGTCGTTCACGGTGCGTCGCTGACGGTTCCGGCCGACGGTGTCGCGGCGGTGATGGGCCACAACGGTGCGGGCAAGACGACGCTGCTGCGCGCGGCGGTCGGGCTGTTGAAAGTGAACTCGGGCAAGGTCATGTTCGACGGTGAGGACGTCAGTGCGTTGCGGCCCAGCGCCCGCGTCGCCCGCGGACTGGCGTACGTGCCACAGGGCCAGCAGTCGTTCGGTCAGTTGACGACAGCGGAGAATCTGCAGGTGGTGGCCGACGGGCGCAAGCGCGGCAAGGCACTGATCGACGAGGCACTCGACCTCTTTCCGGCGCTGAAGGAATTGCTGAATCGCAGAGCCGGCCTACTGTCCGGCGGCCAGCGCCAACAGCTCGCCATCGCACGAGCATTGATCACCGAACCGCGGATGCTGATTCTCGACGAGCCGACCGAGGGTATTCAGCCGTCGGTCGTCGCCGAGATCGAGCGCACCGTCATCGAGCTCACCCGCCGCGGCGGTCTCGGAGTTCTGTTGGTGGAGCAGCACATCGGCTTCGCATTGGAATCTGCCCAGAAGTACTACATTCTCGAGGCCGGCCGGATCACGTCCACCGGTGTGGGCGGATCCGATTCCGAGGCCGACGTGCGCGCAGCCATGGCGATCTGACCGGGCGTATCGTGCCGCGCAAGGACCTTCGCGAGAAGGTCTATTCGTCACTGCGCCGGGATCTGATCTCCGGTGCGATCGGCTCCACGGAACGGCTCGGCGAGGAGCGTCTCGCCGAGCTGTACGGCGTCTCGCGCACGCCTGTGCGGGAGGCGCTGGCACGTCTGCAAGCCGACGGTCTGGTCGTGCGCGACGAGGCCGGTCTGCATCCCTATCGTCCCCGGCTCGGCGACCTACCGGATCTGTACGAACTGCGGTCGACTCTCGAGTCCCGCGGAATCACTCGCTCGACGCCGCAGTCCTTCGATCGGGCGGCCTTGTCGGCGTTGGCGGTGACGTGGGCCGGGTTGCGTGCGCACCCACCGGAGACCACCGACGACATGGTCGCCATGGACGAGCAGTTCCATGTCGCGTTGTCGGCCGCTTCGGGCAATGCGGCTCTGACCGAGGCCCTGTGCGCCGTCAACGCCAAGGTGCGGCCCGTGCGTATTCTCGGTGGTCTCGACGCCTCGGCCGTGGTCTCGGCGATCGATGAACATCTCGCGATCGTCGAGCACCTACTGGCCGGGCAGCTGGACACGGCGCTGAATATGCTTGTTGCACATATCGATTCGTCCCGCGACCGAGTGGTCGAGCGCGCCCGTCAGGCAGCGGCGTTGGCCGGCGCGGTCCGAATCTGACGCGTCAGTTGGAAGCCGACAGAATACGATCGATGTCGTCTAGCACGGTTTGCCCGCCCATGGGCCCGACGCCGGTGATCCAGTACGACAGGTCCACCGCGTGCGGGTTGGGCAGTGCCGCAGCGTTGGCGGTGATCGACGACGGGATCGCGGCGGGGTCCGACGGGTTGTCGGCGGTGACGACGATCAGGTCCGCGGCCGCCTGAGCCGCGAGCTCGGGCGAGAGGTCGACCGAGATCTCGTCGGCCCATTCCGGCCGCGGCGGGGTGGTGAATCCGGCGCATTCGAGCGTGCTTCCGGCGAACGACGACGGCCCGTACAGGGTCAGCTCACCACTGCGCGGCCTGATCAATTGCGCTGTTTTCCCGGCGGTGTCGTGCTTTTCGGCGATCTCGGCGCACCGGTCGTCGTAGGCGGTGAGCAGTTCCTCGGCCTTCGCTTCCTTGCCGAGAACGCGCCCGACGAATCGGACACTGTCGCGCCACGGATCGGACTGGGAGGCGATGAACACCGTCGGCGCGATGGCGGAGAGTTGGTCGTAGTACTGCGCGTGCCGAGTCTCCGTCCCGAGAATGAGGTCGGGTTGCGCGGCCGCAATGTCCTCGATGGTCGGTTCGGCCACCGTGCCGACCGTGGCGATGTCGGCCGCTTCCGTACCGAGATAGGCCGGCACACCGGCGGTTTCGCTGAGCACCGCCGTGCCGACGGGCACGATGCCGAGCGCGACCGTGGTGTCGAGTTCCACCGGTTCCAGGGTGACGACCCGCAGAGGATTGTCGGGAACGTCGATCGAGCCTCGAACGGTCTCGACCGTTCGAGTCGCTTCGCCGGCCGAACCGTCGGCGGTATCGGCCGACGAGCATGCCGTCGCTCCTGCCGCCACCGCGAGCGCGGTGATGGCCAACGCTGTCAGACCGAGCTTGAACTGCACCACTTCGAGGGACCTCCGGGTAGAACAATGCGAGACACAAAGGAGGTTAGCCTACCCTGCAAGCCGTTGCGAACCGCGTCCCCGGACGGCGGAGCTACCAGTCGGTAAGATGTGATCGTGACCACTCCACGCATTCCGTCCGGTACCGCCCGCACCCTCGGCCCCGTCAACTGGGTCATCTGCAAGGTCATCGCCAAGGGCGCGGGAGTACCCAACCCCCACCTGTTCACCACTCTCGGTCGAACCGGCGGCCTGTACCGGGCGTGGCTGTTCTACAGCGGCCATCTGATGCCGGGCGGAAAGATATCCCGCAAGGAATCGGAAATGGTGATTCTCCGGGTGGCGCACCTGCGCGAATCGGCATACGAGATGGACCACCACATCCGCCTGGGCCGTCGAGCCGGCATCGACCGAGACCTGCTCGAGCTGATCATGACCGGCCCGCACGCCCCTGGGCTGTCGACTCGCTACCGCACCATCCTCACTGCCGTCGACGAGCTGATCGAGACCAAGACGCTCACCGACGCCACGTGGTCCGAACTGGCGACCCAGTTCGACGAACGTCGCCTCATCGAATTCGTCTTGCTGGTCACCCAATACGACGGGCTCGCAACCACACTGGGCACCCTCCGCGTCGAACGCGACTACGGCGACCGGCCGCCACGACGATGAACGAGACACCCGAGACTGCACTGCGCCGCGCTCTGGCGATGATCGAACCGGAGTCGGTCCGCACGAGCGCCCGGATCGACGGCGACTACGTCGAACTCATGGACGACGCCAAGGCCCCCAATCCGACGATGGCCAGCCGAGCGATGAACAACCGCGGTGTCGCGGCGATCTACGAGAACATCTGGCGACCGTTCGGCGTATCGATGATGGGAATCGGCGGGCTGCCCATGTCCGCCGAACGCGCCAAGGCCGTCGCCGACTTGCGGTTACACGGGCCACAGCGAGTCCTGGACGTCGCCTGCGGCCCCGGCAACTTCACCAGGTTCCTGTCGGAGCAGCTGACCGAGGACGGTATCGCCGTCGGCTTCGATATCTCCGAGGCCATGATCGCTCGTGCAGTGCGCGACAATCGGGGGCCGCGTGCGGCATACGTTCGCGGCGATGCGGCCGAACTCCCGTACGCCGACGCGACATTCGACGCCGTATGCTGTTATGCCGCACTGTATCTCGTGCCACATCCACTGCAGGTGGTCGACGAGCTCATCCGCGTCCTGCGACCGGGTGGACGCATCGCCATCATGACCAGCTGTGAACTGGGCCTGGCACCGCTGCGTACCGTCGTCGGCCTGGGATCTGCCGCCGTCGGGGTACGCATGTTCCCGAAGGGGCAGTTCACCGAGATGTTCGCTGCTGCGGGCATGACCGACATCGAGCAGGACATCCGCGGTCTCGCCCAATTCGTCAGTGCCACCAAGAATTAGCGCTACCGACCCTGCTACACCCCCGGCAATGCGAGACCTGACCGTGGTCAAGAACGAACCGGAAGGGCTTTTTACTGATACTTTGGCAAACAGACCGATCAGACTGGGAGCCACACAGTGACACACGCACCGGACCGTACTCGTATCGAGTTTCCCGATATCTCCTCTCGCACTTGGGAACACCCTTCGGACCGAGCAGCCTTGGTCACTCTTCGCACCCTCAAGGGCTTCGACACGGTGCTGCGAACGCTGTCCGGACTGCTGCGCGAGAGACAGCATCGCCTGATGTACTTGGCCACCGCGGTGCGTGTCGACGAACGCCAGTTCAAGGATCTGAACGATCTTCGAGCCGATTGTGTGCAGATTCTCGGCGCGGAGGAAACTCCGGAGCTGTTCGTGGTTCAGTCGCCGATGGTCAACGCGTTCACCATCGGGATGGATCGACCGTTCATCGTCCTGACCACCGGCATGCTCGACATCATGACCTACGAGGAACAGCGATTCGTGGTCGGCCACGAACTGGGCCACGCCCTGTCCGGCCACGCGGTGTACCGCACCGTTCTCATGCACCTGATGCGCCTCGCCGGCACGGTCGGCTGGGTTCCGGTGGGCGGCTGGGCCTTGCGCGCGGTCATCGCGGGGCTGATGGAATGGCAGCGCAAATCCGAATTATCCGGCGACAGAGCAGGTTTGCTGTGCGGACAGGATGTGCACACCGCGATCAGCGTGCAGCTCAAGTTGGCGGGCGGCGCACGTATCAGTGAAATCGACGTCGACGCCTTCCTCGCTCAGGCCGCCGAGTACGAGGCCAGTGGAGACCTGCGCGACGGCGTGCTCAAGCTGCTCAATCTCGAACTCCTCTCGCACCCGTTCTCGGTGCTGCGAGCTGCGGAACTGAAGAAGTGGGTCGACACCGGCGAGTACGCGGCGGTCCTTCGCGGCGACTACCCGCGCCGGTCCACCGACCACGAGGCCAAGGTGTCGGAGGAGTTCCGTAACGCGGCCCGCACGTACAAGAACAACTTCGACACGTCTGAGGACCCGCTGATCAAGACGGTCCGCGACATCGGCAGCGGCTTCACCGGTGCCGTCGACGCCGTCGGCAACGGAATCGGCGACGTGGCATCGGACATCAAGGGCAGGTTCGATCACTGGCGAAAGTCCTAGCACCCCAGAACGAAGCGAACGGCGGCGACCACCGAGGTGGTCGCCGCCGTTCGTCGTTCTACAGCAGAGATCAGAAGTTGATCATGTGGCCTGCGAGGCCGTGGATCGCTTCCTGCAGTGCCTCCGACAGCGTCGGGTGCGTGTGGACGTTGCGGGCCAGCTCGTTGACCGTCAGGTCCCACTTCTGGGCCAGGGTCAGCTCCGGCAGCAGCTCCGAGACGTCCGGTCCGATGAGGTGGCCACCGAGCAGCTCACCGTGCTCGGTGTCGGCGATGAGCTTGACGAAGCCCGTCGCGTCGCCCAGGCCGTGTGCCTTGCCGTTGGCGGCGAACGGGAAGTTCGCGACCTTGATGTCGGATCCACGAGCCTGCGCTTCTTCGCGGGCCTGGTCCTCGGTCAGACCGAAGCTGGCGACCTGCGGCTGGCAGAACGTGGCGCGTGGCATCATCCGGTAGTCGTCGATCGGCAATGTCTCTGCGCCGCCGATGGTTTCGGCAGCCACCACGGCCTGCGCCTCCGCCACGTGGGCGAGCTGGAGCTTGGCGGTGACGTCGCCGATGGCGTAGATGTGCGGGACGTTGGTCTGCATCGTGTTCGTGATGCCGATGGCACCGCGATCGGTGAGCTCGACACCGGTCTTCTCGAGACCGAAGCCCTCGACGCGAGGGGCGAATCCGACGGACTGCATCACCTTGTCGACGGTGAAGGTCTCGCTCTCACCGGACTTGTTGTGCTTGATCTCGACGGTGACCTTGGAGCCGTCGTCGTCGATGCTCTGCACACCCGCGCCGGTGATGACCTTGACGCCGAGCTTCTTGTACTGCTTCTCGATCTCCTTCGAGACGTCCTTGTCCTCGTTGGGGAGCGCGCGATCGAGGAACTCGACGATGGTGACGTCGACTCCGTAGTTCGTCAGGACGTACCCGAATTCCATACCGATGGCACCTGCGCCGACGATGAGGATCGAGCCCGGCAGATCCTTGGTCATGATCTGCTCTTCGTACGTGACGACGTTCTTGCTGAGCTCGGTTCCCGGGAGCAGCTTGGTAGTGCTGCCGGTCGCGATGATCGCGTTGTCGAACGTGATCGTCTCGGTGCCGCCCTTGGACAGTTCGACCTCGATGGTGTTGGCATCGGTGAACGTGCCCTGGCCGTCGTACTCGGGGATCTTGTTCTTCTTCATCAAGAAGTGGATGCCCTTGACGCGTCCGTCCGCGACCTTGCGGCTGCGGTCGAATGCTGCGCCGAAGTCGAAGGATGCTTCACCCGAGATACCGAACAGCTTGGCCTCTTTGGTGAAGAGGTGCGCCAGCTCGGCGTTACGGAGAAGCGCCTTCGAGGGGATGCAGCCCACGTTGAGGCACACACCGCCCCAGTACTTCTTCTCGATGATGGCAGTGCTGAGTCCGAGTTGTGCCGCGCGGATAGCAGCGACGTACCCACCGGGACCGGCTCCGAGGACAACGACGTCATAGTGTGAGGTCACGAGTCCCCAGCGTAGTCGTGCCCTCCGACACTGTCTCGACCTGGTCTTCGTTACCAGCCGGTAGCCTCGCACGCGTCCTGCACCCGACCGCACGTGTGCTGCTAGAACTGTGCCATGGCTTTCTCGGACGACCCGTACCTCTGGCTCGAAGACGTCACCGGCGACGACGCACTCGCGTGGGTACGCGAGAAGAACGAGGTGACGATCCAGGCGCTGGCAGGCGAGCGTTTCGACGCCACCGTGGCGGGTGTACGCGAGATTCTCGACACCGATGCGCGGATTCCGTACGCACGCAGGCGCGGGCAGTTCCTCTACAACTTCTGGCGCGACGCCGAGCACATCCGCGGGGTGTGGCGGCGCACCACGATGGACGAGTACCGCACGGACGAACCCGCATGGGACGTCCTGCTCGATCTCGATGCCCTGGCCGCCGACGAGGGCGAGAACTGGGTATGGGGCGGCGCTCAGGTACTGCGCCCCGACCAGCTGCGCGCTTTGGTGACGCTGTCCCGAGGCGGTGCCGACGCGACGGTGGTACGCGAGTTCGATCTCGACTCCCGCACGTTCCGCGCTGCGGAGGACGGCGGTTTCACGCTGCCCGAGGCCAAGACCGACATCGGCTGGATCGACGCCGACACCGTCTTCGTCGGCACCGATTTCGGACCGGGGTCCCTGACCGAATCCGGCTATCCGCGGATCACCAAGAGATGGCACCGAGGCACCCCGCTCGCCGACGCGGAGACCGTCTACGAGGGCGAATCCCAGGACATTTCGATCTCCGCGTGGCACGACCGCACGCCCGGATTCGAGCGCGACTTCGTGCAGCGGTCCACCGACTTCTACAACTCCGAGACCTACGTGCTCGACGGTACGGCGGTGACCCGCATTCCGACGCCGACGGACGCATCGACCTCGGTCCACGAGAACTGGCTGCTGGTTCGGACGATGACCGAGTGGACCTACGACGGCGTCACCCATCCGGCGGGCGCTCTGCTCGCGGCCGACTTCGACGAATTCATGAGCGGCACAGCATCTCTGGCGGTTCTGTTCACTCCGGACGAGCACACGTCCCTGCATCAGTACGCGTGGACCGAGAATCATCTGCTGCTGGTGACGCTGCAAGATGTCCGCACTCGTCTGCATGTGCTCACCCCTCGTGCGCGTTTTGCGTACCTGGAGGGGCGCAAAACGCGCACGACGGAGTGGGACACGGCCACCGTCGACGGGTTGTCGGAGTTGGCGTCGACCGAGATCATCGGTACGGACGCCGAGGAGAACGGGGACGAGTTCTTCCTCGGCTCCTCGGGTTACCTCACCCCGGCCACGCTGTTGGTCGGCACGGTCGGCGGCGCGCTCGAGGTACTGAAGCAGGCTCCCGCCTTCTTCGACGCGGACGGCATGACGGTGCAGCAGTTCTTCGCGGAGTCGGACGACGGCACCGCGATCCCCTACTTCGTCGTCCGACGCGGCGACGCAGGCCCCGGCCCGACACTGCTGTACGGCTACGGCGGCTTCGAGATCTCGATGACGCCCGGCTACAGCGGAGCGATGGGTCGAACGTGGCTCGAGCGCGGCGGCACCTACGTCGTTGCCAACATCCGCGGCGGCGGCGAGTACGGACCGTCCTGGCACACCCAGGTGTTGCGAGCGGGCCGGCATCTGGTCCACGAGGACTTCGCCGCGGTCGCGCGCGATTTGGTGGCCCGAGGGATCACCACCGCCGACCGCTTGGCCGCCCAGGGCGGCAGCAACGGCGGCCTGCTGATGGGCATCATGGAAACGAAGTACCCGGAACTGTTCGGGGCGTTGGTATGTCAGGTCCCGCTACTGGACATGAAGCGGTACCACCTGTTGCTCGCGGGAGCGTCCTGGGTGGCCGAGTACGGCAACCCCGACGACCCCGCCGAATGGGAGTTCATCTCGCAGTACTCCCCGTACCAGAACGTCGTGGCCGCGTCCGAGCGGAAGTACCCACCGATACTCATCGCCACGTCCACCCGAGACGATCGAGTCCATCCCGGTCACGCCCGCAAGATGGCTGCGCGGCTGGCCGAGCTCGGTCAGGACGTGAGCTACTACGAGAACATCGAGGGCGGCCACGGCGGGGCGTCGGACAATGCGCAGCTGGCTTTCAAGACCGCACTGACGTACGAGTTCCTGTGGCGGCACCTCGAGAGCCGGTGATGTCAGTCGGCCAGAGCCTGCTCGAACATCGGCCAGGAATTGTGGAGATCGTCCTGCCAGTATCCCCAGGAGTGCGTCCCGCGTTCCCGTAGCTCGAAATGGGCTGGGATGTCCAGCTTTTCGAGCGCGCTCTTCAGTCGACGGGTGCAGTCGCCGGTGGCGACCTCGATGGCACCGCCCACCACCATCTGGTTCAGCAGCACGAAACCGGGGCCGTTGGGGTTGGTTCCGTCGAAGGTGTCCGATGCCCCCGCCAGGCCACTGCCGTTGGAGATGTACAGCGCGGTGCCGCGCAGCTTGTCGGCGTTGACGACAGCGTCGTTGTGCACCCAGTCGGGGTCGCCGTCCGGGCCCCACATGTTCTTCACGTCGGTTCCGAGCGCCATCGATACGACGGTCTTGACGTACGCGCGGCCCAACGGATCGGTGGTCGAGGCGCAGCCGCTGTAGGAGCCGACCGCCCGGAAGAGACCGGGGTTGTGTGCCGCCAGATTGAGCACCGACGTCGCAGCCATCGAGATTCCGGCAATGACGTTGCGGCCGTTGGTCTTCAGCAGTTGGTCGACGAGTGGAGGCAGTTCACGGGTCAGGAAGGTCTCCCACTTGTTGCGGCCGAGCACGCGATCGTCTCGCTGCCAGTCCGTGTAGTAGGAATAGGCCCCGCCGACGGGTGTGACCACATTGACGTTCTTGTCCGCGAAGAACGACACGACATCGGTCTGGGTGTACCAGTCCATACCGTCCACCCCACCGCCCGCGCCGTTGAGCAGATACACGGTGGGGCTCGGCTTCGCACGGTCCGGCGAGCGGAGAATCTTCAGCGGGATGGTCCGCTCCATCGCGGCCGAATGCACGAACGCCGTCATGGCGACGGCGTCGGTCTCCTCCGTTCGCACCACGTACGACGTCGACGCGTCGGGCGCGGCGAGGGCCGTGCCCTGCGCGGCCGACGCAGCGATACACGCGGCCACGAGCACAGCCCTACCGATCCGACGAGCTGTAGCCCCCAGGCCGTTCATACACGTGCTCGCTATCTTCGGCAGAACAGAAGTTGAGTCACTAGCGTTGTACACCAGAACGGGCGCGGAGTTGGAACTTATCGCATGAATTAGTCCAAACGACCGTATCGTTCGGCACGGGGTTGTGTCAGCGGTGCATCCACCGCTCGACCAGGTCGGCCACCGCGGTGGGATTGCGGATCCACCCGTTGTGGCCCAGCGGCTCGTCGATGTGTTCGGTGGTGATGTCGGCGTTGGCAAGCTTGGCCGTCAGATTCTCCATCGAACCCTTGGGGGCCAGATCGTCGCCCTCGATGGTCACTGCCAGCACCGGTAGGGTCAGCCGGCCCATCCGTTCCTCGTAGTCGATATCGGCACCGGCCGGCTCGATCGAGCCCGTTCGGGCGAACCTCGACCAGTCGTCGATCAACACTCGTGATTGACGACCGAATCCGCCGACCCCGATGCGGTCCCCCGGCCAGAACCCGGCGATGTTGCTGGTGATCGCCATCGTCGCCGCGCCGAAGTACAGCGGGACCCCGCGAGTGGTGCCGAAACCGCGGTGGTACGGCGACCCGGACGCCACCAGGATCAAGCCACCGAGCCTGCCTCGAATTCGGGCGGCGTACATCGCGCCCAGTTGTCCGCCCATACTGTGGCCCAGCAGATACGGGGTCGCGGCGGGGAACTGCTCGCGCACCACCTCGAAGATCGCCGGAAAGTCGACCGAGACCAATTCCTGATATCCGTACCTGCTCGACGAACTCGGCTTCGGCTTACTGTCCCCCTGGCCCCGAAGATCGCCGATCGCAGCATGGAATCCGCGGGCGACGAGCGCTTCGGCGAACAGCCGGTAGTAGCCGCCGGGGATGCCGAGACCCGGGAGAACGACGATGACGGGCGCATCGTCTCGGCCCTCACTCGGAAACAGCGTCACCGGCACCGTCGAACCGTCGGGCATCTGAATCGGAACCGTCTGCATCGGCCAACCCTATGACGGTGCGACCGCACCTTCCCCAGGGCACTACCTCACAGGATGATCGGGTGGTAGCTACCGGTCGACCAGCTGAACCAGAACAATTGACTGTTGATGAATCCGACTACGGCTTCGAGCATGGCACCACCTCTATTACCGTCGATACCGAGCGCATCGAGGATGAGGTTCAGGTCTACCCGGTCGGCGGCGAATCATCGACCGCTGGAGGATATTTCGGTCGACCGAATGACACTTCGAAACCACGAAAACCGGGCCCGACGGTAGTCGGGCCCGGCTTCGGGGTCGCGCTTCAGCTGGGGAGCGTGCCGGGGATGTTGACGACCGAACCTGTTCCTTCGGAGCTGCCGACAGCGAGCAACTGCAGCAACAGCGAGAGAAATTCCATCAAAACTCCTTCGAGAGAGGGGGATTCGCCGCCGACGCGGCGTCGCGAGCCTTACTGTTCATCGATTCGGCTCCGGTCTGCCGTCCTGGCCGAGGCCTACGGCGCGGAGCCGGGATGTCAGTCGGAGGAAGAACTGATACCCGAGAAGAGCTGGATGAAGATTGCCAAGAGGTCACCGAGTTCAGCGGACATGCGACAGGCTCCTTGTTGTTCGAGGGATGTGCAGATCGAACGTGACGGTCGTCACTCGATTACCTCTGCATGAAGATTTCTACCCGAACGGATAACGTTTCGTACACGCATTGGCATCGAAAAGTCAGAAATCTTGGTGAGCTGTCACAAAACGGTCACGCAGACGAAAAGTCGCGGCCGCCCCCGACAGCGACCGCGACTCGTGGACCGACGAATTACGCGGCGCTACCCGACGTCAGCACGCCGACGATCTGCTCGACGATCGCGTCGACGATGCCGTCGTAGACTCCGGTTGCAATGTCGGTGATGAACTGCGCAGCTGAACCCATGAGAACTCCTGATGCTCGTCTCTTCGTACAGCCGTAGGTAATACGGCCTACCACTTTCCTACCGCAACCACCGGCGCGGTGCACAACGCGGCACGAACTCACTGCGCGGATACCGAAGCGACGCAGGACGTTCACCGAGCAGACCCCGGTATGTAGCCCAGAATTATTCTCCGAGCACGTCTTTCGCGCGACCGACGAGCAACGGGTCTGTTTCGCCCACGATCTCGGAGTCCTTGTTGGCGTAGTCGAACTTGTTGAGCACGAACCGCATCGCGTTGATCCGCGCGCGCTTCTTGTCGTTGCTCTTCACCACGGTCCACGGTGCTACGTCGGTATCGGTGGCGCGGAAGTTCTCTTCCTTCGCAGCGGTGTACGCATCCCACTTGTCCAGTGACGCAAGATCCATCGGCGACAGTTTCCACTGCCGTACCGGATCCACCTGCCGGATCGCGAAGCGAGTGCGCTGCTCGTGCTGCGACACCGAGAACCAGAACTTGGTCAAGCTGATGCCCTCGTCCACCAACATCTGCTCGAACAGCGGTGCCTGCCGAACGAACTGTGCATGCTGCTCCTCGGTGCAGAACCCCATGACCCGTTCGACACCGGCACGGTTGTACCAAGACCTGTCGAACATCACAATTTCGCCGGCCGCAGGCAGATGCCCGATGTACCGCTGGAAATACCACTCCGTCGACTCCCGCACCGACGGCTTCTCCAACGCGACGACGCGTGCGCCGCGGGGGTTGAGGTGCTCCATGAACCGCTTGATCGTGCCGCCCTTACCGGCGGCGTCGCGACCCTCGAAGATGATGACGTGGCGTCGTCCGGTGTCCTTGGACCACATCTGCAGCTTGAGGAGTTCGATTTGCAGCAGCCGCTTTTCGAGTTCGTACTCGGCGCGGGTCATACGCTCGTCGTAGGGGTAGTTCTCCCGCCACGTGTCGACGACGTGACCGCCCGGGACCGTCAGCAACACCGGGTCGTCGTCATCGGAGTCGTCGACGACGAATCCCGAAGTATCGGCAAGATCCACGGCGGTCGTGATGTCCCGCACGTCGCTGAGATTCTTGCGTGCAGCCACGCCGTTGCGGAGATCGAAGTCGGTCATGCGCCGAAAGTTAGTGCTCATCGGTGACCGGTCCATGGCGATTCGGTGAACACCGAGCGCAACCGGACGCATCGGACACGCTTCCGGTCTGCAAGGGGGACGGACCGGAAGCGACCGACACATCCGACCGTAATCCTCGCGCCGACAACAGGTCGAGTGTCCGCGTCGTAAAAGTCACCGAACTTGTTCGGCGACCCGTTTCTCGATCGTTCGATTCTCCGGGTCGATATGGGTGAAAGCCCCGATGTGCCCACAGGCGTCGGCGACGCAGACTTCTCACCATGACATTCGAGAGCAATTCCCCCAGAGAATTCACCCTGTCCAACTCGCAGAAGATGATCGGAGGCGTCTGCGGCGGTATAGCCGACTACTTCGGCTGGGACGTCAACCTCGTTCGCGTCGCCACCGTCGCCGGTGCAGTGCTCAGCGGTGGCACGGTCGTACTGATCTACCTGGCTGCCCTGATGCTGATGCCGCGCCGCCCGTGAGCTCCCGGGACCGAGGAAAGGCCCCGCATCCTCGGCGGTGGAGGAGCGGGGCCTTGCCGTCGGACTTCGCGGAATGGGGCCTAGCTGGAGCCGAAGCTACCGGTGCTTCCGCCGAGCAGTCCGTCGAGGAGTTCACCGAGACCATCGGTGAGGCCACCGGTGATGGGTCCGGTGATGCCACCGTCTTCGCCGCCGCCGAGGATGGGCAGGAGGCCGGTGAGGAGATCGAGGAGCATGGGTAAGCCTTTCGAAAGACACGTCGTGGCCCGAGTCGGAGGGTGACCAGGCCACAGGAACATAACGTTCCAGACGCGATCCATTCCATCGTTTCGGACAAAAAGGACCCACCGGCTGTTTCGGGGCTCGAAAGCCGACCCGGGTCTTCGCCGTTCCGGTGATCAGTCCTCGGTTTTCCCGGTGATCAACCAACCGCAGGGCGCTGCCAGATCGTCGGCTTCCGTCGGTCCCATCGAGCCCGGCGCATAGTTCTTCACCGCGGGCGGATCGTTCAACAGCGGTGCCGCCACCTCCCACACGTGGGCCAGGCCGTCGGGTCTGGTGAACAGCGATCGGTCCCCGTTCAGTACGTCGAGGATCAGACGGGAGTACGGGCTCAACGGCTCCGCGTCGGGCACCGATTTCAGCGGCAACGACAGATGCCCGACGGACAGGTCGAAATCCGGTCCGGGTTCCTTGACCGTCATGGCGATATCGATGCTGCCGTCACCGGACAGGTCGAACGAGAGCACCGCGCCGTCTTCGGGCAGCGTCGACAGTGGACTGTCGGCGGGCTTGCGGAACACCAGCGACACCCGCTGCGCTCCGGCACCGAGCATCTTGCCGGTACGAAGCAGGAACGGCACCCCACGCCAGCGATCGGTATCCACCCACAGCTTCGCGGCCACGAACGTGTCGACCGTCGAATCCTCGGCAACGCCGTCGACGTCGCGGTAGCCGTCGTACTGCCCCAGAACCACCTCGTCGGTGTCGAGTGGACGGAACTGCCCGATCACCGTTTCGCGAGCCGACTGAAGATCCTCGGCCTTCAACGACGCAGGAGGTTCCATGGCGACCTCGGCGGCCACCTGGAACAGATGGGTCACCAGCATGTCCAGTACGGCACCGGTCTCGTCGTAGAACTCGGCGCGGTCGTCGATGTCGAGTGTCTCGGGCACGTCGATCTGCACATGCTCCACGTGCTCGGAGTTCCAGATGCCGCTGATCATGCCGTTGGCGAACCGCAGCACGTGCAGGTTCTGCGTTGCTTCCTTACCGAGGAAATGGTCGATGCGATAGACCTGTTCCTCCTTCACGACCTCGTGCACGGCCTTGTCGAGTTCCTCGAAGTTGTGCTGCGAGGTGCCGAAGGGCTTCTCGTACACCACTCGGGAACCCTCGGCGAGATCGTGTGCACCCAGGGCCTTCGTGTAGTCGACGAACGTGCTCGGCGGCAGCGCGATGTAGTGCACCAGCTGTGCGTCGTCACCGATCTCTTTCCTGGCGTCGGCGACGACGTCGGGGAGCTTGCCGGGATCGTCGACGGTGAAGCCGTTGCCCGCGAATCGGATTCGCTTCGAGAACGCCGACCAATCGTCGTCGGCCACGTTCTCGGCGAACTCGTCGAGCACATCTTTCACGTGGTCGCGGAACTCGTCGTCGGACGAGTCCTTGCGACCGTTGCCGATCAGGATCCATTTCTCCGGCAGCAGGCCTTCGACGTGGAGTTGGTAGAACGACGGCAGAACCATTCGCTTCGCGAGGTCTCCGGTCGCGCCGAACAGGACGAATACAGTGGGTTGCGAGGACGCCATGACCTCCACTATGCACCGCATAGTGCTACCTAGGTGAGAGTGCACGAAGATGACCAGATCACGGTTTCACGGAGAGATCTACGGGGTAGGTACGACGTCGGGAGTGCGCATCGTCGTCGGACACTGGACGCGCTCGCCCCTCGGCGAATTCACCGATGTGATGGTCCAATTCGCGGACGGTCGACGCCTACTCGTGGCCCCGAACGAGGCGGTACGTGAATTCGTCACGGCGACATACTCGTTCGATTCCACCGAGCTGGTACCGGTCACCTTCTCCGACCAGCCCGACGGGTGGCGGTCCGTCGTCGCCGGGGATCTGTCGGTACGCATCCGAGTGGCCGGGCCGACGGTTCTCGGCCGCGCCCTGAGCCTCGTCCCCGACGCCGTGTCCACCGCACCGTGGTTCTGCACGATCAGCGACCCCATCGCCCGAGTGATACTGCGCGGAGTGCGAACTCGCGGCAGCGCCGGCGGAGGCAGGCGCGAATACTACGGAGCCAGGCACCAGCACCGCGTCGTCGACGTCGTCGCATCCTGGCAAGGAGAGGACCTCGGCTCGCTGACGCCCGTCACTCCCCCGGTGACGTTCGGTTTCGGCAGCACCCCCGCGGCACCGTCGGTCACGTCCATCACCACCACGATCGACTCGTAGACCACTGCTGTTTCACACCACTGCTGTCTCACACCACTGCTGCTCCGACTTCGCGGAGTTCGTCGAGAGCTGCTGCGGAGGTCTCGGGAGCGACCCCGGCCACCAGATCGGTGAGAACCCGAACGTCCAGGTGCTGTGCCACTGCATCTTTCGCCGACGCCAGCACGCAGTAATCGGTGGCGAGACCGACGATGTCGACGGCCGTCACCTCGTTGGCGGTCAGGATCTCGGACAGGGATGTTCCGTCCTCGGTGACGCCTTCGAACGCCGAGTACGACGGTCTGCCCTGCCCCTTGTAGACATGCACGTCGACGCTGCCGGTTCGGTAATCCGGGTGATATTCCGCGCCGACCGTTCCCGCGACGCAGTGCACGGGCCACGTGGTGACGAAATCCGGGGCAGCGTCGGTGGCGAAATGTCCACCGTTGTCGCTGTCGCCGTCGTGCCAATCACGTGAGGACACCACGAGATCGTAGTCGTCGCCGCTCCGGGCGAGGTACGCGCTGATCCTGCGCGCCACCTCCCCACCGCCGACCACGGCCAACGCACCACCCTCGGTGAAATCGTTCTGAACATCGACTACCAACAGAGCACGAGTCATGTGTCCCAGTATCCTCGACGGGTGCGCGTGTCGTCTTTGGTGACCTATCCCGTCAAAGGATGTGCCGGTACGGCACTGGACTCGGCCCGGGTGAGCACATCCGGTCTCGAACACGACCGAGCGTTCATGATCGTCGACGCGGACGGCTCGTTCCGCAGCCAACGCACCGATCCCGTACTGGCCGTCGTTCGCTGCTCGGTGGAAAACGGCTCACTGACACTGCGCCACGAGAGCGCAGGGAGCGTCACCGCCGTCGTCGATCGTGATTCCGCGGACCGCGAGGTCACGATGTTCGGCACGCCGCTGCGGGGCATCGACCAGGGCGACGACATCGCCGCCTGGCTCACCGACGTCATCGGCGAGCCCTCACGCCTCGTCGCCGCGCCCCGCGATCACGGCCGCGTCACCGACGGAATCCGTCCCGGCTCGGCCCATTTCGCCGACAGCGCCGCCGTCCACATCCTCTCGACCGCCACGCTGGCCGGTCTGAACTCCCGTCTCGACGCCCCGCTGCCGATCGACCGATTTCGGCCC
This sequence comes from Rhodococcus sp. NPDC077669, assembly GCF_040686915.1. NCBI lineage: Bacteria > Bacillati > Actinomycetota > Actinomycetes > Mycobacteriales > Nocardiaceae > Rhodococcus > Rhodococcus sp. NPDC077669. The sequence goes on from NZ_JBFBMD010000032.1 coordinate 37,369, forward strand.
AACATCGTCGTCGACGGCTCGCAGGACGCTCATGTCGAGGACGAAGTGCGCGACATCTCGATCGGCGACGCACGATTGGCGTACACGAAGCTGGCGATCCGCTGCGCCGTCACCACGGTGGAGCAGAGCACCGGTGTTCGCACCGGACCCGAACCCCTGCGCACTCTCGGCACCTACCGCCGGGCCCGACAGAAGGGCGTCGCCTTCGGTTCGAAGTTCTCGGTGGTCGAGGAAGGAACCATCTCGGTCGGGGACGAACTACGCGTCGAGACCTGGGGCGAGTCGGAGCTGTAACTCGAACGGCATGTGGTTCGCCCACCCGTTACGCGCGCGCAGCCGAAGATGCTGTTCTGCACCGAGTTCGACGCGTCGCCGCCCGATGCCGAGTGCGGATGTCGTGCCGCGATAGCGGATGAATGCGGTGAGCTCGTGGCCACCCGGTGCCAGCTCGTAGGTCGACGGTTCCGACCACGACTGGCGATGCTCCACGCCGTCGATCGTCACGAACGGCCGCGCCAGCGTGCGCACCAAGGACGCGTTCACCCAATGTGGGGCGAATTCGATCTCGATCGTGCTCACGTCACGCCTCCTTGGTGCGCTGAGTGTCCACTATTCGGCTCCGTAGGCGGGGGATCCGGGCTGTTGCGAATTGGGCCTTGTTGATTTTGCTGCGTGTTGTGCTGTAGCGGGTGGTGGTGGGCTGGGAGAATGTGGTGGTGGCCAAAGGGTATCGCCCGGTGGATCGGGATCAGCAGTTCTTGTTGCCGGTGGACATGCGTGAGTGGTTACCGGTGTCGGATCCGGTGTTCACGGTGATCGATGTGGTTGCCGCGTTGGACACCTCGGCTGTGCATGCGGTGCGCCGCACCGGTGGTGTCGGGCGTGCGGGATACGACCCGGACATGCTGCTGACAGTGTTGATCTTCGGGTGGGCTCAGGGGCAACGATCCTCGCGGGTGCTCGAACGGTTGTGTCGGCGTGATGCGGCGTTCCGGATCATCTGCGCGGGCAACACCCCTGATCATGTGACGATCTCCCGCTTCCGCGCCGATGTGGCCCCGCACATGGAGGCCTTGTTCACGCAGGTACTGCTGCTGTGCGGGCACCTGGGGTTGGCCAGGTTGGGTGTCGTCGCCCTCGACGGAGTCAAGATCTCCTCCAACGCCTCACTGAGCGCCAACCGCACCGAAAAAGGACTACGCGCAGCGGCTGCCGAGGCAGCCGAGCAGCGACTTCGCGAGCACGCACGGGCTGCCGCGGCCGAGCATGCTGCGGCCGACGCGCACGAGGACGAGATGTTCGGGCCGGGCTCGTCCGGCGGCGAGGTGCCCGAGGAGATGGCCGATCCACGCACTCGCGCGGCGCGTATCGCGCAGGCGTTGGCAGAACTCGAGAAGGTCAACGCCGACACAGCAGCGAAGCGGGAGCAGGTCGAGAAGAACAAGTCCGATCTCCGTATTGCGACCCTGGCGCGGCGAGAGACGCTGGTGGCGAACCATCT
>NZ_JBFBMD010000033.1:0-38583 GCF_040686915.1 Rhodococcus sp. NPDC077669
TCGGATTCCGACGATTCAGCAGCCGAGGACAACAGCGAGCAGCCGCCGAATTCACCTTCCACGCCCTGGTGCACAACCTGTTCAAGGCCATCGGAGCACAAACCCCGGCACTGGCGTGAGGCCGGTGGCCCTGCCCGTGGCCGCATCGATATCCGCCGTCCAACACAGCTCGAGGGAAGCCACCTCGAAATCGAAACAGCCCGGATCCCGCCTCCAGCAGCGAATAGTGGGCGCTCACGTCACCTCTTCAGCGCGGGGAACTGGTCGTCACGCCACTCGCTGTCCAGTGGTCCGACGGCCGCGTCCTCACGGGCGCGCAACTCCACGCGGCGGATCTTGCCCGAAATAGTTTTGGGTAGCTCGAAGAACTCGATACGCCGAACTCGCAGGAACGGGGCCAGGTGCTCGCGGGCGTACTTCAGGATCTCGAATGCCGTGTCTTCGTTGGGTTCCCATCCAGCTGCGAGCGCAACATACGCCTTGGGGACGGCCAACCGCGTCTCGTCGGGAGCCGGAACGACGGCCGCCTCGGCCACCGCGGGGTGTTCGATCAGCACGCTTTCGAGCTCGAACGGGGAGATCTTGTAGTCCGAGGCCTTGAATACGTCGTCGGTGCGGCCGACGTAGGTGATGTAGCCCTCGGAGTCCCGCGATGCGACGTCACCGGTGTGGTAGTAGCCGTCGGCCATTACGGCAGCGTTGCGTTCGGGGTCGCCGAGATAGCCGGTCATCAGGTTGAACGGCTGCTGGGCCAGGTCGAGGCAGATCTCGCCCTCGTCGGCCAGTTCGCCGGTGGTGGGGTCGACGATCACCACGGGGACGCCGGGCAGAGGCCGACCCATCGATCCGGACTTCAGCACCGCACCCGGTGTATTGGCAACCAGCGCAGTGGTTTCGGTCTGGCCGAAGCCGTCCCTGATGTTCAGGCCCCAGTCCTGCTGCACCCGCGAGATCACCTCTGGGTTGAGCGGCTCACCGGCACCGATTGCCTCACGCAGTGAACCACCCCCGCCAGCGAGGTCTGCCTGAATCAGCATGCGCCACACGGTCGGTGGCGCGCAGAACGTCGTCACCTCGGCCCGGCGGATCTGCTCGAGCAATGCCTTCGCGTCGAACTTGCCGTAGTTGTAGATGAAGATGGTCGCCTCGGCGATCCACGGTGCGAAGAAGCAGCTCCACGCATGCTTGGCCCAGCCCGGCGAGCTGATGTTCAGGTGCACGTCGCCCGGGCGTAGCCCGAGGAAGTACATCGTGCTCAGATGCCCAGCGGGATAGGAGATCTGAGTGTGTTCGACGAGTTTCGGCTTGCTGGTGGTACCGGAGGTGAAGTACATCAGCAGGCGGTCGGTGGGTGCGGTGACGGACTCGAACGGCCTGGCCTCGACGGACCGGGCATCCGAATAGTCGATCCAACCATCGTGGGCGGTAGTGGCGATTCGCAGATAGTCTCCGGGCACGTCGTCGAATTTGCCGGTGTCCGAGGGGTTCACGATCACGGCGCGAGCATTGCCGCGCACCACTCGGTCGGTCAGGTCGGCGGGCCCGATGGCCGTGGTCGTCGGCATCAAGACCGCTCCGAGCTTCATCACCGCGAGCATCGACTCCCAGAGTTCCACCTGGTTGCCCAGCATCAGGATCACCGAGTCGCCGCGGCCGATTCCCTGCAATTCGAGCCAACGAGCCACCTGATCGGAGCGACGCGCCATGTCGTCGAAACTGTATTTGGCCTCGCTGCCGTCCTCTTCGACGATCCACAGCGCGGTGCCGTCGTTGCCACGGGCAATCGCGTCGAACCAGTCGATGGCCCAGTTGAACGTCTCGCCGAACGACGGCCATTCGAAAGTCGCTACCGCACGGTCGTAGTCGCCGTAGGTGTCGAGCAGAAGATCGCGTGCGTTTCTGAAAGCCGTATATGCCGAGTCGACCATGTTTCCTCCTGCGCCTGTGATGCCCATCACCGCCACGGTAGGGGAGATGAACAATTCCTCGCTACCCCTGAACGGGGGTGGCAACTCGGCTAACCTCGATCACCGTGGCCATCCGATTCTTTGCGATCGCGTGCGTACTGGGGATCATTCACGCCGCGTTCTCCGCCTATTGGGCTGCAGGCGGTCGATGGATGCTCGACACCGTCGGTGCCTTCGCCACGGAGTGGGCCGACTCCGAACCGGCAACGGCACGAACGGCACTGCTGGTGCTTGCCCTCGTCAAACTCGCCGCAGCAATTCTTCCGGCCCTCGCCTATCTGAACCTGCCGCGCCTGGCAGCACAGAACCGGACGAGGGTGCCGTCGTTGATCTTCGGCATATCCTGGCCCGGCTCTGTACTGCTAATTGTCTGGGGCGGTGCGTCGTTCATCGGAGCGGTGATCGGGTTGGTCGTCTCGGACGAGAACCGATCAGTCAAGTACGGTCACCTGTTCTTCGACGGCATCTTCCTGCTTTGGGGCGCAGCGCTTCTGACGGCACTGATCCTGTCGAGAAAAGCCCCGTACCAACCGCGTTAGATGCGCTCCCCCGTCTCCGGGTGGAAGAGGTGGATCGCACCGTCGAGTCGCGTCAGCCCGATGCTCTCGCCGATCTTGGCCGGAGCTCGGACGGCCGAGCGGGCGACGAGTGAGACCGGCCCGCCGTCGAGCCCCTTGACCTTCGGGTCGTCGAGGTGTGCGTAGAGGTAGGACTCGCTGCCGAGTTCCTCGATCAGATCGACCTTGCCCTCGAAACCTTCACCACCACCGTGCACGATGCCGAGCTGCTCCGGGCGTAGCCCGACGGTGACGTTGTCGAGACCCAGGCTCGCAAGCTTGGTCAGCTCGTCGCGTTCGAGCGGAAGCAGGAAGCTACCGATCTGCACGCCACCCGAGCCGATGGGAACCGTCATCAGGTTCATCGCAGGCGAACCGATGAAGCCGGCGACGAACGCGTTGACCGGGTTGTCGTACAGATCTGTGGGAGAGGCGAACTGCTGCAGTTTGCCACCGCGCAACACCGCAACACGATCACCCATCGTCATGGCCTCGACCTGGTCGTGGGTGACGTAGACCGTCGTGGTGCCGAGCCTGCGCTGCAACGCCGCGATCTGCGTACGCGTCTGGACTCGCAGTTTCGCGTCGAGGTTGGACAGGGGCTCGTCCATGCAGAACACCTGCGGCTCACGAACGATGGCACGCCCCATGGCAACTCGCTGACGCTGACCACCCGAGAGCTTGCCGGGCTTGCGGTCGAGGTACTCGGTGAGGTCGAGAATCTTCGCGGCCTCGGCCACCTTCTTCGTGCGCTCCTCGAGGGACACACCACGCATCTTCAGGGCGAAACCCATGTTCTCCCCGACGGTCTTGTTGGGGTACAGAGCGTAGTTCTGGAACACCATCGCGATGTCGCGGTCCTTCGACGGCACCCCCACCATGTTCTTGCCACCGATCTCGATGGCCCCACCGTCGATCTCCTCGAGGCCGGCGAGCATCCGCAGAGCGGTGGACTTGCCGGAGCCGGAAGGCCCGACCAGCACGACCAATTCGCCGTCCTGGATGTCGAGGTCGAGTGAATCGACGGCGAGCTTGTCGGCACCTTCGTAGACGCAGGATGCCTTCTTGTACGTGATTGCAGCCATGGGACTTTCTCCTACTTGATTGCGCCGAAGGACAGGCCGCGCACGAGCTTGTTCTGCGCGAACCATCCGGCAAGGACGACGGGAAGTGCTGCGAACGTCGCAGCTGCGGAAAGCTGGGCCCAGTACAGGCCCTGACCGGTGATGAATCCGACGAGGTACACCGGAATCGTCTGGGCCTGAACGGCAGTGAGGTTGACCGCGAAGAAGAACTCGTTCCACGAGAAGATGACGCAGATCAACGACGTGGCCGCGATGCCGGGCGAGACCAGCGGCAGGATCACCTCACGTACCGAGGTCCACAGTGACGCGCCGTCCATACTCGCGGCTTCGAGCAGTTCGCTCGGTACCTCGAGGAAGAACGATCGCATCATCCACACGGCGATCGGAAGATTCATCGCGGTGTACAGCACGACCAAAGTCCAGATGTTGTCGAGCATTCCGATGTCACCGACGATGACGTACAGCGGGACGATCGCGGCGACGACGGGCAGCATCTTGGTGGAGATGAAGAAGAACAGCACGTCCTTCGTCTTCTTGACCGGACGCAGCGACAGCGCGAAAGCAGCCGGAACACCCAGCAGCAGAACGAAGATCGTCGAGACGACGGTCGCGAACGCCGAGTTCAGCAACGTCGTGCCGATGCCGCTCTCCAGGACCCCTCGATACTGATCGAGGGTCGGTGTGAAGAACAGCTTGGGCGGGTCGGAGTAGGCGTCGGCCTCCTGCTTGAAACCGGTGAGGACCATCCACAGCACCGGGAAGAAGAACGCGATGCCTGCGACCCAGGCGACGAAGGACCAGATGGAACCCGGGCCCCACTTGCTCTTGCGCTTGATCGGCGCGGGAGTAGTTGTCTTGTCCACAGTTGCGGTACTCATCACGCAGCCTCCTCGGTTCCGCTGAAGCTCTTGAAGATCAGTCTCAGCGCCAGGGTGCTGACGATGATGGTGGCCACGACGGTGACGACGCCCATGGCCGCGGCCTGACCGATGTCGAAGCCGAGGAACGCTCGCTGGTAGATGTAGAACGGCAGGTTCGCACTCGCCACACCCGGTCCGCCGGAGGTCATCATGTAGACCGCGTCGAAGGTGTTGACCAGATAGATGGCCCCGAGCACCGCACCGAGCTCGATGAATCGGCGCAGATGCGGGAGGGTCAGCTCACGGAAGAGCTTGACCGGCCCTGCCCCGTCGACCCGTGCTGCCTCGGCGATGTCCTTCGGCATCGACTGCAGGCCGGCCAGGATCAGCAGCATCATGAACGGGGTCCACTGCCAGATCAGGTTCGCCATGACGGCGGGCAATGGGTAGCGCGAGACCCAGTCGATCTGATCGACACCGAACGGGCTCAGCGCGAAGTTGATCAGGCCGAAGACGGGATCGAACATCGTGGTCTTCCAGATCAACGCGCCGGCGACCGGGGTGATGAGGAACGGGGTGATCAGTAGGGTGCGAATCAGGCTGCGGCCGATGAACTTCCGGTCCAACAGCAGAGCCAGGAACAACCCGAGAACCACCGAGATGATGACGGTTCCGACGATCATGATCACCGTGTTGAGGGCGACCTCACGGAACTGGCTGTCCTGGAAGACCGCGACGTAGTTGTTGAGCCAGTTGAACTTCTGCGAACCCGGTCGGACCAGGTTCCACGACTGCGTCGAGTAGTACAACGTGAACAGGAACGGAACCTGGGTGACGAGAATGGCGAACACCATGGCCGGTAGCAGCGGGCCGCGGCGACGCCACCCTTCGGCCTTGGAGATCGTCCTCGGTCTCGGTACGAACTCCTCGGAATCGGCCTTCGCCGATCGTGTTGCGGTGGTGGTCATCCCTGGTCCTCCTGGTACGTCTTACCGACCACTTCGGCGTATTGCTGCGCTTGTTCGAGCGCGTCGTGGACGCTGATTCGTCCTGCTACTGCGGCGCTGATCTGTTGACTGACACGGGTTCCGAGGTCCTGGAACTCGGGGATGGTCAGGAACTGCACTCCGGTGTACGGAACCGGATCCACAGTGGGATTGTTCGGATCCGCGCCGTTGATCGAATCGAGGGTGACCTGACCGTACGCAGCGGACGCCTCCTCGTATTCGGGAATCCGGTAGGTCGACAGACGACTGCCGGGAGGCACTCGCTCCCAACCCAATTCGTTGCCGACCTTGTTCAGGTATTCCTTGCTGGTCATCCACGAGACGAACTTCCAGGCGTCGTCCGGATTCTCGGACGTCTTCGGGATTCCGAGGGCCCAGGAGTACAGCCACCCGTTGTCGCCCTTGGCGGCCGACGGTGCCTTGGCGTATCCGATCTTGCCGACGACGTTCGAAGACGTCGGGTCTTCGAGGACCGACACTGCAGATGTGGCGTCGTACCACATTGCCGTATTTCCCTGCGACAGTTGCGTTCCGCATTCGCTGAAACCGCTCGTCGCTGCGCCTGCCTGACCGTGTTCACGGACCAGGTCGACGTAGAACTGAACGGCCTGTTCCACCTCTGGGCTGTTGAGCTGTGCGTTCCAGTTCTCGTCGAACCACCGACCACCGAATGCGTTGATGACGGTATCCAACGGGGCGAGTACTTCACCCCAACCGGGCTTGCCGCGCAAGCATATTCCCGATACGTCCGGGCTGTCGAGCTTCGCGGCGGCGTCGGCGACTTCCTGCCAGGTGGGCTCCTCCGGCATGGTGATGCCGGCAGCCTCCATCAGGTCCTTCCGGTACATCAGGAAGGAGGATTCGCCGTAGAACGGCACCGAGTACATGCTCCCCTCGTACGACAGCGACTCCTTCAGGGTGGGAATGAAGTCGTCCTCGTCGTAACCCGGTGTTGCGTCGGCATACTCGGACAGGTTGGTCAGCCAGCCGTTCTCGGCCCACTGCGGGGTCTCGAAGTTGCTGATCATCACCACGTCGAACTCGCCGCCGCCGGTGGCGACCGAGGCGGTGATCTTGGCCCGCGCCTCGTTCTCCGACAGCGACACGAACTTCAGATTGATGCCGGGGTGCTCCGCCTCGAACTCCGGAGCGAGCGAAATGGCGTCGGACATCTGTGAATTGGAGACGATCGCGACGGTGATCGTCTTGCCGTCACCGTCACCACCGAACGAGCCGGCTCCGGCGCAGCCGGACAGCACCAAAGTTGTCGCAAGCGAGGCCGCGACAGCCACTTTCGGTAAAACCCTCACTGAAATACCTTTCCATTGGAGGTCGCCGTTGCAGGAGCTTGCGCAACGAGCCAGCGTGCACTTTCGATGTCGGTCACCAGGATCGAGGCCAGTCCGCCGCGCAGAGCACCGAGGAGCGCCTCGTGTTTACGTTGCCCACCGGTGACGAGCACAGCCCGATCACACGCCCTGATGGCGTCGAGCCCCACCGACACGGTTCGGCCGGGGAGTGATCCTCCGGTATCGATGCCGTCGGCGTCGTAGAACCGTCCGCCGATCTCGCCGACTGCACCGAGGCGGCGCAATTCTTCGAGCACGTCGAGGTCGATGAAGCTGCCCTCGAACAAGGTGGTGGACGTGGAAACGGGACCGATGCCGTACATCATCACATCGGCATCGGTCCCGGCTTTGAGGGCGCGCGAGATCACGGAATCCTGCTCCAACGCAACGACTGTCGCCTGATCGGCGTACAGCGGCGCGTTGAGCCGGATGGGTGTCGCCTGCAGGTACGCAGCGCACCGTCCCAGTGTGTACTCGACACCGGTCTGATAGTCGGCCGAGGTGATGGAGCCGTCGAGTTGTACCACCGCAGCACATTTGGTGGATCGGGTCTTCAGCGAGCTCGCCACCGCCACCGTTTCGGGGCCCCAGGTGAACCCCAGGACGTCGCGATCCTTGAGTCGACGCGAGAGCAACGTCGCTGCCGCTCGGCCGAGGGATCCGTAGCCGGTGTCCGTGCCGTCGATGACGTCCGAGACGACCAACACCTCGGTGAGTCCGAACTTCGCTTCGAGCTCACGCTCGACGTCCGCGTGCACGGTGCCCTGCAGATCGTCGGGGACGTTGATCTCGATCGTCACGAGCCCCTGGGAACGAGCCCGCGCGACCAACCGTCCTGCAGTCGGGCGCGAGACGCCCAGTTTCACGGCGATCTCGGCCTGCGTCGCGCCTTCGAGGTGGTACATCGTGGCGGCGCGCAGAGCCAGCCGGAGATCTTCTCCCGACCGCGCGGACTTCGCCCCACCGGGCTCCGATCCGTCCATGACGCCTCCCTGACCAGTGAGCAAATGCTCAGCTCGTGTTCATCTGCTCACTAAGCTAACATTAAGGTGTGATCTACACAACACCCCCTCGCATCCAGCGGCCCGTGCCACAGTCCATGCAGGCCAGCGTGCTCACCGGCGTGCACGAGATACGAATGGAAGACCGGCCGGTGCCGACCCCAGCGCACGACGAGGTACTGGTCCAGGTCACCGCCGTCGGCGTGTGCGGGTCCGATGCGCATTACTACCGGGAGGGGCGCATCGGCGAGTACGTGGTCGACGGCCCGCTGGTCCTCGGTCACGAGGCGGCCGGTGTGATCGTCGCGGTCGGCTCCGATGTGTCCGACGCCCGCGTCGGGCAGCGGGTGTCCATCGAACCGCAGCGTCCCGATCCCACCAGCGCCCAGTCGCGCGCCGGCCGCTACAACCTGTGCCCGGCCATGGAATTCTTCGCCACGCCGCCGATCGACGGCGCGCTGGCAGAGTACGTACTGATCCAGTCGGTGTTCGCCCACGACGTCCCCGACTCGATCTCCGACGAAGCCGCAGCACTGTTCGAGCCGCTGTCGGTCGGTATCGCGTCGGCGCAGAAGGCCGGAATCACCGCCGGATCCAGCGTGCTCATCGCCGGTGCAGGCCCGGTCGGCATCGTCACCGCCCAGGTGGCCCGTGCTTTCGGTGCCACCGAGGTGATCGTCAGTGACATCGACGCACCGCGGCGTGACAATGCCGCGAAACTCGGTGCGACGCGGGTGCTCGATCCAGCAGTGGACGACGTGCGTGCGCTGGAAGTGGACGCGTTCATCGACGCATCGGGTGCCGCTCGGGCCGTCGTCGACGGCATTCATGCTGTGCGGCCGGCGGGTACCGTCGTACTAGTGGGCATGGGCGGTTCGGATTACCCGCTTCCCATCTCGCTGATTCAGAACCGAGAACTGGTTCTCACCGGCGTGTTTCGCTACGCCAACACGTGGCCGATCGCGCGCGAGCTCGTCCTGGCCGGTCGCGTCGACCTCGATGCTATGGTCACCGCGCGTTTCGGTCTCGATCGCGTCGAGGATGCCTTGAATGCAGACAAGCAACCCGGCAGCATCAAAGCCGTTGTGATTCCCGGTCTTTCCCAGAGCCCATCGAAGGAGACGAACGTATGAAGTTGAACTCGCGCAATCTCGACGACTTCATCGAGGACGTGGCCGTTCCCACCTACGACCGTTCCGACGTCACCGTGGGCATCGTGCATTTCGGTGTCGGCGGCTTCCATCGAGCACATCAGGCGATGTACATCGACCGGTTGTTGCAACAGGGGCAAGGGTCCGAGTGGGGCATCTGTGGAGTGGGCGTACTTCCCGGAGACCGCCGGATGAAGGACGTGATGGAGGCGCAGAACTGCCTGTACACGTTGGCGCTCAAGCATTCCGACGGCACGTGGGACACCCGCGTCGTCGGATCCATCGTCGAATATCTCTTCGCGCCCGACGACGCAGAAGCCGTCGTCGAGAAGATGGCCGCGGAGACCACGAGGATCGTCTCCCTCACGATCACCGAGGGCGGCTACAACTTCTCCGCGACGACGGGCGAGTTCGACGTCGAGAACCCCGCCATCGTCGCCGATCTCGTGGACGGGGCCGTTCCGGCAACCACATTCGGGCTCGTCGTGGAGGCATTGTCACGGCGCAAGGAACGCGGACTGAAGCCGTTCACGATCATGTCGTGCGACAACATCGAAGGCAACGGCCACATCGCACAATCGACATTCACCACCTTTGCCCGCCTGAAGGATCCAGCTCTCGCAGAATGGATCGCCGCAGAAGGGGCGTTCCCCAACTCCATGGTCGACCGCATCACTCCGGTCACGACACCGGAAGTGATCGAGGAACTCTCGGCTCGCTACGCCATCGACGATCAGTGGCCCGTAGCCGGTGAGCCGTTCACACAGTGGGTGCTCGAGGACAACTTCACGCTGGGACGACCGCCTCTCGAGGACGTCGGAGTTCAGGTTGTCGACGACGTCACGCCGTACGAGCTGATGAAGCTACGGCTGCTCAACGCCAGCCATCAGGCGCTCGCGTATTTCGGCTACCTCAGCGGTTTTCGACTGGTGCACGAAGTCTGTCAGGACCCGCAGTTCGCCGCGTTCCTGCTCGCGTACATGGACGAGGAAGCAACGCCCACATTGCAACCCGTTCCCGGCATCGACCTCGCCGAATACAAGCACACGCTCATCGAACGGTTCTCCAACCCGGAAATCCGCGACACCGTCGCCCGCCTGTGCGCCGAGTCCTCGGATCGAATTCCCAAGTGGCTGTTGCCCGTAATCCGCAAGAATCTCGAGAGCGGCGGTGAGATCACTCGCTCCACCGCAGTCGTTGCCAGTTGGGCACGCTACGCCGAGGCAGTCGACGAGGCCGGTGAGCCCATCGACATCGTCGATCAACTGAAGGATTCACTCGTTCCGATCGCGCAGGGTCAGCGAGAGAATCCGACGGCCTTCATCGCCAATCGAGCAGTGTTCGGCGATCTGATCGACAACGAACGTTTCGTCGCCGAGTACACGAAACAGTTGGCGTCACTGCAGAAGAACGGTGCGCGCGCGACCCTGGAGGCGCTCATGTCGACTCGCTGAATTTTTCGGTGTCTCGAACCTGGCCGGAGACGATGACGGTATCGCCTGCGCCGATCACCGTGTCTGCCGTGGCGTAGGTGAACCCTTCACCCGGACGCTTGACTGCAACGACGGTTACTCCGTGCTTGGTGGAAATCTACTCTCGCCCAGAGTTTTTCCTAGCAGCGAGGCCGGGGGCGACGTCTTCGCCATGGCAAAGCCGTCGTCGAACTCGATGTAGTCCATCATCCGACCACGTACCAGGTGAGCTACTCGCTTACCCATGTCGTGCTCGGGCCGGACGACGTGGTGGACGCCGATCTGGCTGAGAATCTTGGCGTGCGCGTTGCTCAGAGCCTTGGCCCAGATGGTCGACATCGACAGATTCACCAGAGCCGATGCGGTGAGCAGGCTCGCTTCGAGATTGGAACCGATGCCCACGACGGCGCGGTCGTACTCGTGTACCGAAAGTTGTCGCAACGACTCCTCGTCGGTGGTATCGGCCACCACAGCATGCGTCAAACGGTCTGCCACGCGTTGCACTACGGCCTCGTCGCTGTCGACGCCGAGCACCTCGACTCCCTGGCTCATCAGTTCCAGCGCCAGCGACTTACCGAAGCGGCCGAGACCGAGAACGACGACGACGTCGGAGGACGGTTTCCTAGCCAATGAACGGCCTTTCCGTGGGAAGCATGTAGCGCCGACCGCGGTCGCGGGCGGCGAGAGCACTGACCAGAGTGATGGAACCGATGCGGCCCAGATACATCAGGACGATCAGAATCATCTGGCCCCAGCCGGGCAACTGTGCGGTGATTCCGGTGGACAGGCCCACCGTCGCGAATGCCGAGACGACCTCGAAGAGAAGCACGTCGAGGTCGAAGTTCGTACCGGCCAACAGCGCCACCACCGGCAGCATGATGAGGGCCACCCCGATCAACGCGACGGTCAATGCCTGACGTTGCACCCGAGGATCTATTCGACGGTCGAACACCGTCACCTCGCGGTCACCGCGGATTTCGGCCACGATGACGAACAGCAGCAAGGCAAATGTGGTGACCTTGATGCCGCCTGCCGTACCGCCGCTGCCACCACCGATGAACATCAGGACATCGGTGATCAAGAGGGTCGCGTTGTCCACATCCGCGTAATCGACGCTGTTGAATCCTGCGGTTCGGGGCATGACGCCCTGGAACGTCGCAACGAGCATCTTGTCCCAGAAGCCGAATCCGCCCAGGGTTCTCGACCACTCGAAAAGCAACACCACCGTCGGACCGAGAACCAACAGAACGGCGGTGACGGACAACGTCATCCGGGTGTGCAAGGTCCAGCGCTTGCGAGAACGAACGCCGCGAGCACGTGATCGGATACGACGGGCGATCTCGAACAGAACCGGAAACCCGATGCCGCCCAGCACGACCGCGATCAACAACGGCACACAGATCCACGGGTCGGTGGCGAACCCGATCATGTTGTCGCTGAAGAGCGCAAATCCGGCGTTGTTGAACGCCGACACGGAGTGGAAGATCCCCAGCCAGATCGCGCGGCCGAGGGGCTCGTCGTATCCGAAGAAGAAGCGCGCCGACAGACAGAGCGCGACAACACCCTCGATGATCAGACTGGTACGAAACACCCCCACGACGACGCTTCGAACGTCGCCCAGCCCGGATGTGCGTACCTCGGCTGCCGCATTCAACCTGCCCCGAAGACCGATCCGATCCGCCAGGACCAACCCGACCAAGGACGCGATCGTCATGATCCCGAACCCGCCGATCTGAATCAGGCCGAGAATGACGCCCTGGCCGAGACCCGACCAGTACACCGGGGTGTCCACCACGATCAGACCCGTCAGGCTCACCGCCGAGGTCGACGTGAACAGCGCCTGCAGAATCCCGGTGTCGTTTCCAGGCACGGTAGCCGCCGGAACCATCAGGATGCCCGCACCGAGGAGTATGGCCACCGCGAAACCCGTTGCCATCACTCTGACCGGCGTCGGCCTGAAGAGCGCGAACCGTCGTGATGCCTGGTGAGCGTCTGTCACCCGGCAGACAGTACCGGTGGGACGAACCGCTTCGCGGCACGTGCGCGGAACTTCGTAGCAGGGGTCGAGTTTCCGCGCACGTCAGCGCTCCACGTCAGGGCTCCACGTCAGCGCACCACTGCCTTCGCCACCGTCCAGGCCCGGCCCTGCTCGCTCAATGTGAATCCCAGCCCCGGGCGAGCGGACAGGTGCATCCGGCCATCCCGCGTCTCGAGGTGCTCGTCGAACAATGGGTCCAACCAGTCGAAGTGCTCCACCCATGTCTGCAGTGGGTACACCGCTGCGAGGTGCAGATGAATCTCCATCGCAAAGTGCGGGGCGAGCTGCACGTTGTGATGTTCGGCCAGCCCGGCCAATTTCAGGAACTGGGTGATGCCGCCGATGCGGGGTGCGTCGGGCTGCAGGATGTCGACCGCGCCGGCCTCGAGGAGACGGACATGCTCGCCGACGCTGGCCAGCATCTCCCCCGTCGCGATGGAGGTGTCGAAATTTCTCGCCAGCATCGCATGACCCTCGGCGTCGTAGGCATCGAGCGGTTCTTCGATCCAGACGAGGTCGAACTGCTCGAGGATGCGGCACATGCGGTTCGCCGTCGGACGATCCCACTGTTGATTCGCGTCGACCATCAGCGGGACGTCGTCACCGAGGAACTCGCGTACCGCGGTGACGCGGGCGATGTCGGTGCGCCAATCAGGTTGGCCCACCTTCAGTTTGATACCGCCGATTCCGTTCGCGAGCGACCGGGCCGCGTTGTCCATGACCTCCTCGATCGGAGTATGCAGAAATCCACCGGAGGTGTTGTACGTCTGCACCGAATCGCGGGACGCGCCGATCAGCTTCGCCAGCGGTAACCCGGCACGCTTGGCTTTGAGATCCCACAGGGCAATATCGATCGCAGCGATGGCCTGTGTCGCAACGCCACTGCGGCCGACCGACGCTCCGGCCCACACCACCTTGGTCCAGACCTTGCCGATATCGTTCGGGTCCTCACCGATGAGCACCGGCGCGATCTCCTGGGCGTGCGCGAACTGGGCAGGCCCACCCGCCCGCTTCGAATAGCTGAAACCGATTCCCTCATGGCCCTGTTCGGTACGGATCTCGACGAACAGAAACACCACCTCGGTCATCGCCTTCTGTCGACCGGTGAGAACCTTGGCGTCGCTGATCGGATTGCGCAGCGGCAGCACGATCGAGGACAGCGTCACCTCGGAGATGCTGTCGACGGACGCGTCACCGGATGCGAGGGCCCGAATCGCCGCATCGGGCGCGGTGAGTCCGCTCGAGGGCTTGTCGATGTACGTTGTCATGTCACATCTCCTGTGTTTGCGAAGGGTGTTGCCTCACAGCCTAATTCAGGTTCCGATACGCGTCCAACACAATTCAGCGGGCCATCGATACGGCAAGTGCATTGATGTTCGACGCGATGTCGGCGACCCGGCCGACGAACGTGTGATGCGTGACGCCCGACGAGTGCGGCGTCATCAGCACGTTCTCCAGCTCGCGGAACGGCAGGGAACTGGGCTCACCACGCCCGTCCGGCCCCGGGTAGCTGTACCAGACATCGATGGCGGCCGCGGCAATCTCGTTGCGAGACAGAGCGTCGAACAGTGGTCGTTCCTGAATCAGCGGGCCTCGACCGACGTTGACGACGACCCCTCCGCTTCCCAGCCTGCGCAGTTCCTCGGCACCGATCATGCCGCGGGTGTGCTCGTTCAGTGGTGCGGAAACCACGAGTACATCGGCGAACTCGGCAAGCTTTCCCAAATCCTGTGCATCCGACACCCATTCGAGACCCTCGTCCGAAGCCCGACCGCTTCCGGTGACGGCAGCACCGGTTGCCCCGTATGCCCGAAACAGCTGCCAGGTCTGCCGGCCGATGTGCCCGAACCCGACGAACCCGATCCGCGCACCGCTGAGCGACAACGGCTGCGGGATGGTCGGGTCGTACACGGACGTGGCAAACAACCCCGAGCGGAGGGCACGGTCCTGCTCCAGGAACTTTCGTCGCAACATCACCGTTGCCGCGACGACGTATTCGGCAATCGACTGCTCGTGGTGAAAGGTGTTGCACACCTGCACATCGGGCCGCATTCCGGATCGATCCACGTTGTCGGTACCGGCGCCGGCAACGTGAACCATCCGCAGCCTTGGGGCAGCCGCCCCCATGGCCGCGCTGAACTTGCCGCCGACATAGACGTCGGCGTCGTGGAGATGGGCGATCACGTCCTGCTCGTCGAACGGAACGCTCCACACCACCTCGGCGTTCGCCGGTAGACCCGCCTCGAACTGCTCGCGATGCGGCACGACGTTGCGGTCACCGACGACGATCTTCATCGACGCACCAGAACTCGACGCACCAGAACTCATCGAACGAGGGCCGGGCGCTTGCTGTCGAACGTCCAGCCCTCGATCAGGTACTGCATGCCGATGGCGTCGTCTCGGGCCCCCAGTCCTTCCTTCTGGTACAGCTCGTGCGCCGCATCGATCTGCTCGAAGTCGAGTTCGACACCCAGACCCGGCTTGTCGGGCACCGTGAGGTAGCCATCCTCGATCGTGAACGGCTCCTTGGTCACTCGCTGCCCGTCCTGCCAGATCCAGTGGGTGTCGATGGCGGTGATGTTCCCGGGAGCTGCAGCAGCGACGTGCGTGAACATCGCCAGGGAGACGTCGAAGTGATTGTTGGAGTGCGATCCCCACGTCAGGCCCCACGCGTCGCAGAGCTGCGCGACACGCACCGACCCGGCCATCGTCCAGAAGTGCGGATCGGCCAGCGGGATGTCCACGGCACCGGACCGGACGGTGTGGCCCATCTCGCGCCAGTCCGTCGCGATCATGTTGGTCGCGGTCTGTAACCCGGTGGCCCGCTTGAACTCCGTCATCACCTCGCGGCCCGAGAAACCGCCCTCGGGGCCGACGGGATCCTCGGCGTACGCCAGCACGTCACGCAGCCCTCGGCAGGTCTCGATCGCATCCTTCAGCAACCAGCCGCCGTTGGGATCCAACGTGATTCGCGCCTCGGGAAAGCGCTCGGCCAGAGCACGAACAGCGGCGGCCTCCTCGGGTGCCGGCAGTGCACCACCCTTGAGCTTGAAATCCTGGAAGCCGTAGCGTGCCTGCGCAGCCTCGGCGAGGCGCACGATCGACTCCGGATCCATCGCCTCCTCGTGCCTGATCCGCAGCCAGTCGTCGGCTCCGGCCGCCTCGTCGGCGCTGCTCCGGTATGCGAGATCGGTCTTGTTGCGATCGGCGACGAAGAACAGGTAGCCCAACGCCTGCACCTTCTCGCGCTGCTGCCCCTCGCCCAACAACGCCGCGACGCTGACGCCGAGATGCTGACCGAGCAGATCCAACAATGCCGATTCCACTGCGGTCACCGCATGAATGGCGATCCGCAGATCGAACGTCTGCGCGCCGCGGCCACCGGCATCACGATCTGCGAACGCGCGACGCATGGCGGCCAGCACCGCGTTGTACCGGCCGATGTTCTGCCCCTCGACCAGCACGCGCGCGTCTTCGAGCGTCTGCCGAATCGGCTCCCCGCCCGGCACTTCGCCGACGCCGGTGCGCCCGTCCGAGTCGGTGAGCACCACCAGATTGCGGGTGAAATACGGCGCGTGCGCGCCGCTGAGGTTCAGCAACATGTCGTCGTGACCGGCAATGGGAATGACACGCATTTCGGTGACGACGGGGGTGCTGGTGTGGACGACCATGCCCGACCTTTCTCGCATACCTCTGGTGACTCGGCTCACAGACGACAGTATGGCCAGCTATCGATTCCCGTCCAACACCATCTGCGCATCGACTGATGCAGTCGAGGTATCGAGGATCGGCATCCACGCTCGAGTAGACGGTCAGCCAGGCGATACCGAGACTGCATCAAACACAACATTTTTAGACTTGGACATGTATCGATCCGGCTCCTACGGTGGTGAGTTATGAGCCAGGTCACGGCCTCGGCGTCACTGCACGTACCGCACCACTGCCTTAGGAGTCACCCCATGACAGCGTCGACGACACAGTCCACCGACCTCACCGGTCGGATGATCATCGCCGGCGTTCCGGTTTTCGGTGCCGGGACGCAGATTCACGGAATCGATCCCGGTACCGGAGAGAATCTCGAACCCGCCTACGGCCACGGCGACGACTCGGATGTCGAGCGCGCCTGTGCCGCAGCGGCCGACGCCTTCGCCGACTACCGCGCTACCTCGTCGGACACTCGCGCACGGTTTCTCGAGACCATCGCCGACAACATCGCGGCCCTGGGCGACACGCTCATCGAGCGGACGGTCGCCGAGTCCGGTCTGCCGCTGGCACGCATCACCGGCGAGGTCGGCCGCACCACCGGTCAACTCCGTCTGTTCGCTTCGGTTCTGCGCGAGGGCAGTTGGAACGGAGCCCGCATAGACCCCGCCCAGCCCGAGCGCAGCCCGCTGCCGCGTGCAGACATCCGTCAGCGTCAGATCCCCCTCGGGCCGGTTGCTGTGTTCGGTGCCAGCAACTTCCCCCTCGCCTTCTCCGTCGCCGGTGGCGACACCGCCTCTGCCCTCGCGGCCGGATGCCCCGTAGTGGTCAAAGCACACGACGCCCATCCAGGAACGTCCGAGCTGGTCGCCCGCGCCATCACCGACGCGGTTATCTCCACCGGAATGCCCTCCGGCACATTCTCGTTGCTCTTCGGCTCCGGCCGCGGACTCGGCACCGCTCTGGTGACCGACCCTCGCATCAAGGCCGTCGGATTCACCGGATCGCGTTCGGGTGGAACAGCTCTCGTTGCTGCTGCGGCGGGTCGTCGTGAGCCCATCCCGGTGTACGCCGAGATGAGTTCCATCAATCCGGTGTTCGTCATGGACGGTGCACTCGCCACCCGTGGAGCCGAATTGGGCCGCGCGTTCGTCGCATCGCTGACGATGGGCTCGGGCCAGTTCTGCACCAATCCCGGTCTGGTCATCGCCGTCGACGGCCCGGGCTTGCAGTCGTTCATCGACGCCGCTGCCGCCGCAGTGCAAGAATCCGCTCCCTCGACGATGCTGACGCCGAACATCGCCTCGAGCTACGCCGAGGGTGTGCGAACACTGTCCGACGCGGTGACGGTGGTAGCGCGGGGATCCGACACCGACGCCCCGAATGCCTGCCGCGCAGCGCTGTTCGACACCGATGCGGCCACGTTCCTCACCTCGGAGGCAGCGCAGGCCGAGGTGTTCGGCGCGTCGAGCCTCGTCGTGCGCTGTGCAGATGCCCAGCAGGTTCGGCGGGTGGCGTCACAGCTCGAAGGTCAGCTCACCGCCACCATTCATGCCGACGAATCCGATCATTCCGAGGCCGGAAAGCTGCTCTCGGTGCTCGAACTCAAGGCCGGCCGGATCCTGTTCGACGGATGGCCCACCGGAGTCGAGGTCGGCCATGCCATGGTGCACGGCGGGCCGTTCCCCGCGACCTCGGACTCCCGCACCACGTCGGTCGGATCGCTCGCGATCGAACGCTTCCTGCGCCCGGTCGCGTACCAGGACGTACCGAAATCGTTGTTGCCCAACGCCATCGCAGACGGAAATCCGGACGGCATCTTCCGCCGCATCGACGGCCAGCTCACCCAAGACTGACACACCCAACCTAGTTCTCGAGGAGACCCCCATGCTCGACGGAGTTCTGTTCTTCCCCGTCACCCCGTTCACCGCATCCGGTGAGGTCGATTACGACCTCCTGGCCGCTCACATCACGAAGGGTGTCGACGCGGGACCCGGTGGAGTGTTCATTGCCTGCGGCACCGGCGAATTCCACGCCCTCGAACTCGAGGAGTTCGGCAAGATCGTCCGTACCGCAGTCGACAGCGTCGCAGGCCGCGTTCCTGTCTACGCCGGTGCAGGCGGATCCGTCGCGCAGGCAAAGGCATTCGCACACGCGGCGAAGGCCAACGGAGCCGACGGCATCCTGTTGCTGCCGCCGTACCTGGTGACGATGCCGCAAGCCGGTCTCGTGAATTACACCAAGGCCGTTGCCGCCGCATCGGATCTGCCGCTGATCGTCTACAACCGCGGCAACGCTCGCTTCACCGAGGAGTCCGCCGTCGAGGTTGCGCAGCTTCCCACCGTCGTCGGATTCAAAGATGGCACCGGCGATCTCGATCAGGTCGGCCGCATCGTCCGCGCGGTACTGGACGCTCTGGAGCCGTCGGGCAAGCCCTTCCAGTTCTTCAACGGACTACCCACCGCCGAGGTCTCCCAGCAGGCGTACCGAGCGATCGGTGTCACGCTGTATTCCTCCGCGACATTCGCGTTCGCACCCGAACTGGCACTGGCGTTCTACCGCTCTCTCGACAGCGGAAACGAAAAGCTCACTGCCGCACTGCTCCGCGAGTTCTTCCACCCGCTCGTGCGCTTGCGCGACAAGGTTCCCGGCTACGCCGTCTCTCTCATCAAGGCCGGCGTGACGATGGAGGGCATCGAAGCAGGGCCGGTTCGCCCACCCCTGGTGGACATCAGCGCACCGCACCTCGAGGAACTCACCGCAATCGTTGCCGCCGGCCGGGCCGTGTTGGCAGACGAGCTCGCGGTGCACTGATGCAAGAACCGGTACTGATCACCGGGGCTCGAATCACACCGATCGCCTTCGTCGATCCTCCGTTGCTCAACACCGTCGGCGTGCATCAGCCGTATGCGCTCCGCGCGATCATTCAGCTGGACACCGACGCCGGTGTCGTCGGACTCGGTGAAACGTACGCCGACACTGCTCATCTGGCTCGACTGGAAGCGGCCTCCACCGCCATCTTCGGTCTGGACGTGTTCGCGCTCAACGAGATCCGAGATGCCATCGATGCCGTCCTGGGAACCCTGTCGATCACAGGCGGCGACGGCGTCGCAGGCATGATCACCACAGCCAGCACCACCGATCGGGTGTTCTCCCCCTTCGAGATCGCGTGCCTGGACGTGCAGGGCAAGGTCCTGGGTCGACCGGTGTCCGACCTGCTCGGCGGCAAGGTTCGGGACTCCGTTCCGTTCAGTGCGTATCTGTTCTACAAGTGGGCAGCTCATCCCGGCCAGGAGCCCGACGAATGGGGCGAGGCGATCGATCCGGACGGATTGGTTCGTCAGGCCCGAAAGATGATCGACGAGTACGGCTTCGGGGCAATCAAGGTCAAGGGCGGCGTCTTTCCGCCCGACGAGGAGATCGCCGGAATCAAGGCGCTCCGGCAGGCGTTCCCGGAGCTGCCGTTGCGGTTGGATCCCAACGCCGCCTGGACTGTCGACACATCCATCCGGGTAGCCGCCGAGCTCGACGGCATCGTCGAATATCTCGAAGATCCCACACCCGGGCTCGACGGGATGGCCGAGGTTGCGCGCGAAGCCAAGATGCCGCTGGCGACGAACATGTGTGTCGTTGCCTTCGATCACCTGAAGCCTGCCGTGGTGAAGGACTCGGTGCAGGTGGTGTTGTCCGACCACCATTACTGGGGCGGACTCCAGCGATCGAGGTTGCTCGCCGGAATCTGCGAGACGTTCGAGATGGGACTGTCGATGCACTCGAACAGCCACCTCGGAATCAGTCTGGCCGCCATGGTTCATCTCGCAGCGGCGACACCGAACTTGACCTATGCCTGCGACACGCATTGGCCCTGGAAGAACGAGGATGTCGTCGTGCCGGGGGTGTTGAACTTCGTCGACGGCGCAGTGGCCGTTCCCACCGGACCCGGTCTGGGCATCGAGATCGACGAGGACGCGCTCGCGGCACTGCATCAGCAGTACCTGGACTGCGGAATTCGTGACCGCGACGACACCGGATACATGCAGAGCATCGATCCGCGCTTCGAGAACACCTGCCCGCGTTGGTGATCGGACTCTACGTCTGCAGCGGCGCGACGATATTGGCGAGCATGGTCGCGATCGTGGCGACGACGATGCGTCGTTCTGCGGCGTAGCCGCTCTGGTACCAGGTCATGGCGGTGTGGCTGATTGCGCCGATGGCAGCGGTGGCGAGCAGGTCCACGTCGAGCTCCGGGCCCGACGGCACCTCGCCGGCGAACGTGCGGAGGTAGCCGAGCAGCAGGGTGCCGAATTGCTGCATCACCGTCAGATACGTCTGCTCCACGCGAGGGCTGACGCCGAGCACCTCCATCCACACCACGCGGGCCAGGTGCGGGTCCTCGACGACCCGGAAGAACGGGTCGAGCAACTGCTCGGTGACAGCCCTCAGATCACCGTCCCGATTCACCTGCACAATTGCGTCGGACACCGAATCGGTCAGGCGTGCAATGCATTCGGCATAGACGGCGAGCAGAAGATCCTCGGTCTTGTCGAAATACTGATAGAAGTGGCGATCGGCGATCTTGGCCTCACGGCACAGTCCACGGACGGTCGCGGCGCGGTACCCGACGCTGCCGAACACCCGCAGTCCCGCATCCAGCAGCTGCCGCCGCCTGCGGTCGTCGCGGTCGGCCGCGCTCTCACCGCCGTAGGCGCGGCCGGCCGCTTCGGACACGGTGCTCATGACCGCCGGGCATCCAGTTCGGCAGTCAGACGGATCAATTCGGCATCCCGCTCCATCGCGGCGTCCATGATCGGGTTGACGATGCCGCGCAATATCGAGATCGGGATCCAGCGACCGGGAACGGCGATGCGCGCGGCTCGGCGTCCGATGCCTCGTACGGCCACGCGGGCAAGCTTGTCCGGTGTGATCGGGCGGAGCAGTGGCGAGGGAAAGGCGCGGGCAGTCATCGCCGTAGCGACGGTGTCGCCGCCGAACGCAACGTCGGCGATCGGCGTCGCCACCCACCCCGGATACAGCACTCCCGCTGTCGCTTTCGTGCCCGCGAGTTCCGCACGCAGAGCACGACCGAGTTGTTCCACCGCCGCCTTCGAGGCCGCGTACGGTGCGTTCGCCAGACCGTTGAGGTAGGCGTACGTCGAGGAGGTGAGCAGCACGTAGCCCCCGGACTCGACGATGTGCGGCAGCGCCGCTCGCACCGTGTTCCACACACCGACGAGATTGACCCCGATGACTGTCTCGAACACACCGTCGTCGACGGAACGGATCGTCGATGCCTGTGCACCGCTGGAGATTCCCGCATTCGCCATCACGATGTCGAGCGTGCCGAACGTCTGGATCGCGGTGGCGACCGCCGCGTCGAGTTGCTCTCGCACGGTGACGTCGGCATGGGCGATCGCTACGCGCTGGTTGCCCAGCTTTGCAGCAACCGATTCGAGATCGGTCGACTCCATGTCGACCAGAACGATCGAGGCACCGCGCCGATGCAGTGCTGCCGCCACAGCAGAGCCGATACCGCCTGCCGCCCCGGTGATCAGCGCTACCTGGCCCGAATGATTCTTCATGCCGATACCTCGTCCTTCGTCGTCACGTCGGTGGACGACCGATGGATGTGATGGGCTTCCGGCCGAAAACGCTTGGCCCACCGTCGGAACGTGAAGCTGAAGCCGGGGAACATGGCGACGACATGCCCGGATTTCGACTGGTACCAGCTGTGGCAGCCGCCGTCCTTCCAGACGGTGCCGTCCATCTCGCGGTGAATCGTGTCGGTGTACTCCTGCTCGGCGGCGGCAGTGACCTCGATGGCGGTTGCACCCGCGTGCTGAACTGCGTCGACGGCTCGCACAATGTACTCCATCTGCGCCTCGATGAGGAAGATGGCGGAGGTGTGCCCGATTCCGGTGTTCGGTCCGGTGACCACGAACAGGTTGGGGAAACCGGGAATCGTGGTGCCGAGGTAAGCGCGGGGGTAGGGATCCCAGACCTCGGACAGCGCCCGGCCGTCCCGCCCGATCACCGGATACGAGATGACCCCGTCGGTGGCGTCGTATCCGGTCGACCACACCAGCAGGTCGACGTCGACGTGTTCCCCCGAGGTGGTCACGATCCCGGTTTCGGTGATCTCGGCGATGCCGTCGTTCTTGTCGTGCAGGGTCACGTTCGCTTCTCCCAGTGCGGGATACAGCGTGTTGGACAGCAGCACGCGCTTGCACCCGATGGTGTAGTCGGGGGTGACTTTCGCCCGAAGCTGGGAGTCCGGAACCTGAGACTCGATGTGCTTCAGGGCAGTCCGCTGGGCCACGGCTTTCAGCATCCGCCGCGAGTACTTGAACCCGATGATGCGGGTCTCGAGACTCCAGTAGATGCCGGCTCGCACCAGCCGTCGAATGGGCTCGAATCGCAGCAACTTTCGTTGCAGCGGCGTGAATTCGCGATCGTGACGCGGCATCACCCAGTGTGGTGTGCGCTGGAAGACGTGCAACGCCTCGACGTCGGGCTGGATCGCGGGGATCACCTGTGCGGCGCTGGCACCGCTACCGACGATGGCTACCCGTTTTCCGGCGTGATCGTAGGAAGTGTCCCAGTCGTTGGTGTGGAACTGCTTGCCGCGGAACTTCTCTCGGCCTGAGAACGGGGGGATCACCGGGGTGCTGAGCGGCCCGGATGCATTGACGACGAACTTCGCTGCGTAATCACCGTGCGACGTGGTGATCAGCCAGTGATCGCCGACCCATTGGATCTTCTGAACGTCGGTGTCGGCATGTGTGCGTTGCGGCAGCCCGTTGGACTCGAGCACGTGCTGGGTGTAGCGCTCGAGTTCCTCCCGCTCGGCGAACATGCGCGACCACTCGAACGGCTCGGAGGCAATGGAGTACAGGGGACTCTGCACGTCGACTGCCGCGCCCGGGTAGCGATTCTGCTTCCAGGTTCCACCGAGAAAGGGCCTTCGCTCGAGAATGACGAGGTCGTCGATACCGCGGTCGAGCAGGGCTTTGGCGGCGCATTGACCTCCGAAGCCGCTACCGATGATCACCACGGTGTGAATACGCATATCGACGAACCCCTCCAGCACAAGACGCAATCCGATGTTGCGCGTCATCACTTTAAAGTGATGACGTGTGATTCCGCAATGGCGGTTCCCTTGTTGTTCACCGTCGTCGGGCACTATCGGCGTCGAACCGTCGAACGAAAGGTGCGTGAGATGTCTCCTGAGGTGTCCTTACCGGCAAACGCGTCGCGGCTGCGTCGCATCGCCAGAATTGCCGTGATCTCAGCGGTCGTACCGCTGGTCCTGTTACCGACGGCGGCGACGAGCGCGGCCGAGACGCCTGCCGAGAATCTGCAATCTCTGACCGACGTTCTTGCAGACCGTCTGGCCACCGCAGACAGCGTGGCCGCGGTGAAGTGGAAGACAGGCGGCCCCGTCAGCGATCCCGAGCGCGAGGCCCAGGTGATCGATGCGGCGCAGAACGCTGCCATCGGGCTCGGACTTGCACCAGAACGCGCAGGGACTGTGGTTCGCGACCAGATCGAGGTGGGCAAGGCGATCCAATCGCTCCGCCTGGCCCAGTGGCACGCCGATCCGGCCGGCGCTCCCGATGCGCCCGCGGACCTCGCGCCGATCCGGGAACGCATCACCGCACTCACTTCTGCGGTGGTCACCCAGCTTGCCTCGAACGCGCAAGCCCTTCGATCACCGACGTGCTACACGGACCTCGTCCAAGCGGTCGTTGCCACGAACACCGCCCACGACAGGGACATCGTGCACGCTGCAGCCTTGGTTGCTGCATCGCGTTCACTCTGCACCCCCTGACGACACGAGCGCCGGCCGCGAGATCGACGTGGACGACGAGCTGTCCCATGGCTCGAGGACGGCCATGACACGGTCGGCATTCCACCCTCGACGGCGAGCAATGCGTGGATCTTCGGACCGGGGTCGAAGCCAGGTCGGGCGGCCCCCGTAGCGTAAGAGGCATGTCGAGATCACCACGGAACCGCAGATCCCCCGCCGCACCTCGAAAGCGATCCTCCTCAGCGCTGTCGGCAGGGCACCTTCGCGTGATCGCGACGGGCGGTCTCGGCGAGATCGGCCGGAACATGACCGTCTTCGAATTCGACGGAAAGCTGCTCATCGTCGACTGCGGCGTGCTGTTTCCCGAGGAGCATCAGCCCGGCGTCGACGTCATCCTCCCCGACTGGAGTTGCATCCGGGATCGCCTCGACGACGTCGTTGCCATCGTTCTGACGCACGGGCACGAGGACCACATCGGCGGCGTCCCGTATCTGCTGCGCGAGCGTGGCGACATTCCCGTCATCTCGTCGCGGCTGACGCTGCATTTCCTGGCTGCCAAGTTCGAGGAGTTCAAGGTCTCGACGACGCTGATCGAGGTCGAGGCGGGGCAAACCCGACAGGAAGGCCCGTTCGAACTCGAGTTCATTGCCGTCAACCACTCGATTCCCGACGGTCTGGCCATCGCCATTCGTACCGACGCCGGGCTGGTGCTGCACACCGGTGACTTCAAGATGGACCAGTTCCCGCTGGACGGTCGGATCACCGACCTCCGGAGCTTCGCACGCCTCGGCGAAGAAGGGCTCGATCTCCTCCTCGTCGACTCCACCAACGCCGAAGTGCCCGGGTTCATGGTCTCCGAACGCGACCTGGTCCCGGCCATCGAGAAGGTGTTCCGCGAAACGACGGGACGCGTGATCGTCTCGAGCTTCGCCAGTCACGTGCACCGCATTCAACAGGTACTCGACGCCGCACACGCACAGGGCCGCAAGGTTGCGTTCGTCGGCCGATCGATGGTGCGCAACATGAAGATTGCGACCGACCTGAGCTACCTCGACGTTCCCGACGGCCTCGTCGTGGACCTCCCGAAGCTCAACCGGCTCCCGGCCAACAAGATCACGCTGATCTGCACCGGCTCGCAGGGCGAGCCCCTCGCGGCGCTGTCGCGGATGGCGTCGGGTGAGCACCAGATCAAGGTCGGCGACGGCGACACCGTGCTGATGGCGAGCAGCTTGATCCCCGGCAACGAGAACGCGATCTACCGCGTCATCAACGGCCTGGTCGACAAGGGTGCGCGGGTGGTGCACAAGGGAAATGCGAAGGTGCACGTCTCCGGTCACGCCAGCGCCGGCGAGCTCGTCTACTGCTACAACATCCTCGAACCCGCCAATGTGCTTCCCGTACACGGTGAGTCGCGGCACCTGCGTGCCAATGCCGATCTCGCAATCAGGACCGGTGTTCCTCGCGATCGCGTGCTCATCGCCGAGAACGGAAGCGTCATCGACCTGTACGACGGCGTCGCGCAGATCACCGGCTCCGTCCCCATCGAGCTGATCTACGTCGACGGCAGTGCCGTCGGTGGCGTGACGGAGGATTCACTGGCCGAGCGTCGCCTCCTCGCGAACGAGGGCGTGCTGACCGTCATCGCCATCGTCGATCCCGACACCGGGCTGCTGGTCGACGACGTCGACTTCATCGGACGCGGATTCGCCCACGAGGCAAACGCTTTCGACTCGTTGGCCAAGGCGATCGGCAAGACCCTCACACGCGAGAGCGACGTCAAGGTTGCGTCCCGCGAGAACATCGAGAAGCGCATCGTGCAGGAATCGGCCCGCTGGGCCAAGCAGACCCTGGGCCGCCAGCCCCTCATCGTCCCGGTGGTCGTGGACGGCTAGAACTGGGCGGTCAGATTTGGGCCGCTGCGCCGCGAGTCGACAGCACCTCGGTCAGCTCCTCGGCGTAGGCGAGCTGCCGCCGCAACGTGCGGCAGCTTTCCTCGGCCTTGGTGTGGCAATCACGAACGAAGGCCGCGGCCGACGACCTCGCGTCGTCGGTCGCGTTCTCGTCGCCGAGAACGTCGAGGGATTCCAGTAGCTGTTTCATTTCGGCCAACGTGAAGTCGAGTGGCTTCATCCGGCGAATCACGAGCAGTCGTTCGACGTCGGACTCGGTGTAGAGCCGAAAGCCGCCGACGGTCCGAGCAGAGGGCGTGACCAGACCGACATCGTCGTAGTGACGAACCGTGCGAATCGACAGCTCGGTTCGCTGAGCTACCTGCCCGATCTGCATGTGTACGCCGTCGTCTGTCATGTGCCGCCTCTCTTCGCCCGACCAACCACCCTAGTCAGTGCTCGGCACCCAGGTTCCCACTGAGACGATCGTGCCGCTCGGTCGACGGCGCGTTCAGGCCCACGATCTCCACCGTCTTGCCCTTGGCGGCGTACTTGGTGGTGATGGCGTCGAGGGTCGCAACGGTCGACGCGTCCCAGATGTGCGACTCGGACATATCGATGACGACGTTCTTCGGATCTCCGACGTAGTCGAACTGGTAGATCAGATCGTTACTCGACGCGAAGAACAACTCGCCCTTGACGGCGTAGACGCGGGTGTCGTCGTCGGGATGTGCGACGTCGACGACCTCGGTCAGATGGGCAACCCTGCGAGCGAACAGCACCATCGCGGTGATCACTCCGACGACGACGCCGTACGCGAGGTTGTGGGTGACCACGGTGACAGCCACGGTGGCCACCATGACGAGAGTTTCGCTCTTGGGCATGCGCCGCAACGTCTTCGGGTGAATGCTGTGCCAGTCGAAGGTGCCGACCGACACCATGATCATCACGGCGACCAATGCGGCCATCGGAATGAGTGCGACGATGTCGCCGAGACCGACCACCAGGATCAGCAGGAAGGTGCCGGCGAGGAACGTGGAGATACGGGTGCGGGCACCGGAGACCTTCACGTTGATCATGGTCTGGCCGATCATCGCGCAGCCGCCCATACCGCCGGTGAGTCCGGTGACCAGATTCGCCACGCCCTGACCCCAGCCCTCACGAGTCTTGTTGGAGTGCGAGTCGGTGATGTCGTCGACGAGCTTGGCCGTCATCAGTGATTCGAGCAGACCGACCAGGGCAATGGCCAGAGCGAACGGCGCGATGATCGACAGGGTGTCGAACGTGAACGGCACGTCCGGGATCAGGAACGACGGCAGCGAGGACGGCAGCTCGCCCTCGTCGCCCACGTCCGGGACGGCCAGCGCGAAGACGAGCGTGACGGCGGTGAGGATCACGATGGCGATCAGAGGTGCCGGCACGACAGTGGTGAGCTTCGGCAGGAAGAACATGATGAGCAGTCCGACGGCGACCATCGGGTAGACCAACCACGGCACCCCGATCAGGTACGGCACCTGTGAGGTGAAGATCAGGATCGCCAGCGCATTGACGAATCCGACCATGACACTGCGCGGGATGAATCGCATCAACTTGGCGACACCGAGGACGCTCAACACGATCTGCAGGACTCCTCCGAGGATAACCGCGGCAATGAGGTAGTCGAGGCCGTACTCGCGAGCCAGGGGGGCGACCACCAGGGCGATGGCTCCGGTGGCCGCGGAGATCATCGCCGGTCGACCCCCGACGATGGAGATGGTGACGGCCATCGTGAACGACGCGAACAGGCCGACGCGGGGATCGACACCGGCGATGATCGAGAACGAAATGGCTTCCGGGATCAACGCCAGCGCCACCACCAGCCCGGCAAGAACCTCGGTCTTCAGTCGCCTCGGTGAGCGCAACGCACCCAGCACCGAGACGTCTTCGACGGCGGTGCCGGGCACCTGGGCAGCTCGAGACACGACGACTCCGTTCGATGGTTACGAGGGACGACAACCGGGATGGGCGTCCAATACGCGAGCAACTCTACTCTTACCGGAGGGAAGGTTACTAATCATCGAAGCGTGGACCACGTGCGCTAGATTTATACGAAAAGGCACGCCGGAACTCCCAGCGCGATGCAAGGAATGAATCGATGTTCTCGCTCAACAGGCTGTCCTGCTTCATCGCCGTCGCCGAGGAACTGCACTTCGGCCGCGCCGCCGAACGTCTGCACATGACGCAGCCGCCGCTCAGCAGGCAGATCCAACAACTCGAGAGCGAAGTCGGCGTGCAGCTGATCGACCGCACGAGCCGGTCGGTGACCCTGACGGCCGCGGGATTGGCCTTCCTACCCGAGGCCCGACGCATCCTCGACCTCGCCGAGGGTGCACTGCTGACGGTGCGACGCGTTCCCACCGGAGACCTGGGGACAGTGATCGTGGGATTCACCGGGGCATCGGCGCATGCGGTGCTCCCGCAGCTGCTCGACGCCGCGCGCGAGAAGCTACCGGACGTGAAAATCGTTCTACGCGAGATGGTCTCGGCGGTACAGATGGAGTCCTTGGCCATCGGCGATCTGGATCTCGGGTTGGCCAGACCCCCGCTCAAGCGACCGGGCATCGCGTCCCGGCCGGTGCTGCACGAGTCGTTGATCGCGGCGATGCCCGAAGAACACCCGCTGGCCGCGAAGGACGAGCTGTCGGTAGAGGACTTCGACGAGCAGCCGATCATCATGTACTCGCCCGTCGACGCGCGGTACTTCCACGAACTGCTGATCAGCACCTTCACCATCGTCGGGGTCTCACCGCGCTACGTGCAGTACGTGACGCAGGTGCACACGATGCTGGTGCTCGTTCGCTCAGGAATCGGCCTGGCCCTGGTACCCGAGTCGGCGTCGACCATGCGGCCGGAAGGCGTTGTGTTCCGGCCGGTTCGGACCGTAAAGGAACGCCCCGTCGAACTCGACGCGGCATGGCGCGTCGACAACGACAACCCGGCACTGCACCGCTTCATGACCGACGTGCTGCCGACGCGTGAGTGGTCGTGATTTTTTCCTGCTGATCGAGCCGTGGTTCGACAGTGCCCGAAGCCGGTCTCGGTCGAGTGCTCGTGTGAATACGGCGCGCCTCGAAAGCCAACGAAGGCCCGCACCTGGTTGGGAGCGGGCCTTGTCGGGTTCGTGGGTGCTCAGTCTTCGGGCGGATTGGCGTCTTTGCCAGCGGCGACGTCGCGGAGCCGTTGCGGGACCGGCTTGTTGTCGTACTCGCGGAGTTTGATGGACGCTCCTGCGGCTGCTGCGCGTACCTTCCGGCGCTGCTCGGGGGTCCAGGCCCGGCGCGGTTCGGTGGTGGTCATGGGCGCTCCTCGCGGTGTGTTGTAGCCCCATTGTCGCTGTTGCCGTCGGTTTCCGCTAAGTCGTTGCTGTCGAGGTCGATGTCGGCGATCGCTTGCAGTGTGTCGCGGTCGGTCTTAGCGATGAAGGGGGTCGCAGCGACGGTGCCGAATACTGTCCAGCCAGCAACCGAACTATCGCGGCGTCCCAACCGGCGGCTTGACGGCCGTCACCGGGCAATGCGCTTCGAGCAGTACGCGCTGAGAGATGCTGCCCATGAACAACTTTCCGACGGGCGATCGACGTCGGATGCCGATGACGACCAACTGAGCCTGCTCGTCGAACGACAGGTCGATCAGGTTGTCGGCGTGCGAGCGGCCGGCCTCGTTGTCGTGAATCTTCGTCGTGACACCGACCGCCGACGCCTCCTCGCGAGCCGATTCGACGGTGGCAGCGAAGTCGGCGTCTGCCGCGCTGTTGTCCTCGGCGACGATGAGCAGATTCGTTCCGCGCATCTGGGCCTCGCGAAATGCGAAGGGCAGCGCGCCTTTTCCTTCGGTGGTCGGCGAGTAGCCGACGACGACGGTCACTTCGTCACCGGCGTGACGAGGGAGCCGTCGGCCAGGAATCGATCGAGGTTCTCCAGTGTCAGTGCTTCCATGGCGGCGCGAGTCTCCACCGTTGCGCTGCCCACGTGCGGCAGGAGCACCACGTTGTCCATCGCCAGCAGGGCGTCGGGCACGTTCGGTTCGTGGGCGAACACGTCCAGACCCGCACCGGCGAGCTGCCCGGAGGCGAGCAGCTCGATCAGCGCCTCTTCGTCGACGACGCTTCCGCGCGCCACGTTGATCAGATAGCCCTGCGGCCCCAGCGCGTCGAGCACCGCGCGATCGACCAGATGGGCCGTTCCCGAGCCGCCCGAGGCGGCGACGATCAGTACGTCGACGCTCTCGGCGAGCGCTACAGGATTGGCCGCGTACGCATACGGTGAACCGTCTATCTCGTTGCGGTTGTGGTACGAGATGGGGCATCGGAATGCGGTGAGCCGGTCCGCGATTGCAGATCCGATCCGGCCGAGCCCGATGATCCCGACTCGTTTGCCGGTGACCTGGCGGGTCAGTGGAGTGTTGCCCTCGGCCGGCCAGCGGCCGGCCCGTACGAATCGCTCCGCGGACGAGAGCCCACGCACGGTGT
The DNA here is from genome assembly GCF_040686915.1 of Rhodococcus sp. NPDC077669. Taxonomy (NCBI): domain Bacteria; kingdom Bacillati; phylum Actinomycetota; class Actinomycetes; order Mycobacteriales; family Nocardiaceae; genus Rhodococcus; species Rhodococcus sp. NPDC077669. The sequence goes on from NZ_JBFBMD010000033.1 coordinate 30,393, forward strand.
CGATCACCAGGCCGACAGCGAGATCCGCGACGCAGTCGGTGAGCACATCCGGGGTGTTGCTGACCCCGATGCCACGCTCGGTGGCCGCGTCGACATCGGTGGTGTCGTAGCCGACGCCGAAGTTCACGACGGCTCCGAGCTGCGGCAACCGCTCCATCAGCGCTGCGTCGACACCAGTTCGGCCGGAGGTGACGACGGCGGTGATCGACGGGCCGTGTTCGGCCAGGAACTGCTCACGCTCGTCCCCGTCGGGCAAGGTCAGCGCGTCGTAGTCGGCAACCAGAGTGTCCATCAGGGACGGCTTCAGCGGCCCGACTCGGAGCACGCGGCCCCCTCGGCGTGAATCCTGTTGCAACACAGACTTTTCCTGTTGACCGGTGGTCACCGTTGTTCTCCTCGCGATGTGGTGGAGCGTGCGCGTTTCCTGTACGGTATGCCGCTTCTCGGATACCTGTCCAACACGCAAATAACATGGACCGATACCCAAACGGCATGAACATGACCCTCAGCATGCAGGTAGACCTAACCCGTTTGGACGTTCGACCTGCTCAGAGGCGCTGAACTGCGAGCATCCGCACTGATCCAGCACGATTGTGACGTGGATAACGGGCCGAAACGTCGCTTTCGTCCGGTTGACGGTGGAGATCACCCACTCCTACCGTGTGTCTACCGTCACAGATCCGAATGCGGCTCGATGACGCGTATCCCTTTTCCCACTGGAGGCCACCATGAGCCCTGCACTCTCCGTGCAGCAGGGACGGACCCATCGCGTCGCCGCTATTGCTGTTGGCGCACTATCACTTTCATTGATCGCAAGCGGCTGCACCGTCGCGAACTCGAGCAACGGAACCGCAGCCCGCGCAGACACCCTGCGCATCGTTCTGCCTCAGGAACCGCCCACCCTCGAAGCCTGCGACGTATCCCTGACGTCGGTCGGAGTGGTCACGCGCTCGAACATCACCGAGCCGCTGATGGAGCGCAATCCGAGTACGGGTGATCTGGAACCGAAGTTGGCGGACTCGTGGGAGCAGACCTCGGACACCGAGTGGACGTTCGCCATTCACCCCGGCGTGACGTTCAGCGACGGCAGCCCCTTCGAAGCCGAGGATGCAGCGTTCTCCATCGACCGCACCGTCAACTCCGAACTGGGATGCAACGTCGAGGGATACGTCTTCGGCGACGCCGACCTGGTGGTGAAAGCCGTCGACCCGTTGACGCTGACGGTGCAGTCACCCGAGCCCGATCCCATTCTGCCGCTGCGGCTCTCGTTCGTGGAAATGGTTCCGCGCACTTCGAGCTACACCGAGCGGGTACGCGAACCGATCGGCACCGGCCCGTTCGCGATCGAGCGGTGGGACTACGGCCAGAAGCTCTCCCTGGTACGCAACGAGACCTACTGGGGCCCGAAGCCCGAATACGCCAGGGCCGAATACCAATGGCGCAGCGAGGGCAGTGTCCGCGCGTCGATGGTGACCAACGGCGAGGCCGAGATCGCCACGTCGGTCGGACCGGAGGACGGTGCAGGCGACCTCGGCGTGGCCTATCCCAACAACGAGACCACGGCACTGCGCATGCAGGCCGCGCAACCGCCACTGGACGACATGCGGGTTCGGCAGGCGATCAACTACGCCATCAATCGCGACGGCATCGTCAAGGCGTTGTTCCGCGGACTCGGTTCACCTGCAGCACAGCTCATTTCCGAGGGCGTCGTGGGATACAACGAAGACCTGACTCCCTGGCCCTACGACATGGACGAGGCCAGGACGTTGATCGAGCAGGCCCGTGCCGACGGGGTTCCGGTGGACACCGAGATCCGTCTCATCGGACGCACCGGTCAGTTCCCGAAGATCAACGAGACGGTGGAGGTCATTCAGAACTCGCTGTCCAAGATCGGCATGAATGTCAAGATCGAAATGATGGACGCCGCAGGAACTGCCGAGTACCAGGAGCGGCCGTTCCCGGACGTCGGTCCGTACCTGCTGGTCATCCAGCACGGCAACCAGGCCGGCGACTCCGCCTTCACGGTCGATCAGTACTTCACCAGTGATGGGTTCCAGAGTGCCTACGGCACAGCGGACTTCGACAAGGAGATCGCCGCTGCCGGCGCTCTCACCGGAGAAGACAGGCAGGCCGCGTACGCCCAGGTGTTCGCCGACGAACCGAAGGACATCATGCAGATGGCCTACATCGCGCACATGAACGGGGTGCTCGCCAAGGCCGCCTCCGTGGACTACACCCCGGACTCGGCCACGGTCGACGAAATGCATCTGGCCGCGATGACCCGCGCCGAGACCGAGAGGCCCTGACATGTTCAGATTTCTGCGCCGACGGATCTACACCAGCCTGATCCCGCTGTTCGTCGTTCTACTGGGCGTCTTCTTCCTCGCTCGGCTCACCGGCGACCCCACCAGCCTGTACCTACCCGAGTCGGCCACCCAGGCGCAGCGCGAAGCGTTCCGCGCCACCAACGGCTTCGATCAGCCGGTGCTGACTCAGTTGCTTGACTACTTCAAGGGTGTCGTACAACTCGACTTCGGGCAGTCACTGCGCACCGGCGAGGACGCGTCGGCAATGGCCCTGCGCGCCTTCCCCGCAACGCTGCAGCTGGCGTTCGCAACGATGTTCCTCGCCATCCTCGGTGCGGTGATCATCGGCTGCTGGGCTGCGTACCGACCGAACTCGCTGGCCGATCGCATCTCGAGCCTGCTGTCGATGACTGCCGCATCCATCCCCGACTTCTGGTTCGCCATCATGGGCGTCTACGTCTTCGCCATCCTGTTCGGGTGGCTGCCCACCTCCGGGGTGGACAGCGGAATGCTCTCCTGGGTGTTGCCGATCGCCACGCTGCTCATTCGACCGCTCGGCGTCCTGACACAGGTCGTCCGTGGCGCGATGGTCTCGGCGCTGTCGGCACCCTACGTGCGGCTGGCGAGAAGCAAAGGGGCGAGCGACCTTCGGGTCGTCACCCACCACGCCCTGCGCAACGCCGCGGCACCGGCGTTGACCGTGGCCGGCGACCTGATGGTCGGGCTCGTCAACGGCGCAGTGGTCGTCGAAGCCATCTTCGGCTGGCCCGGTATCGGAAAACTGATGATCGACGCCATCCTCCAACGCGACTTCGCCGTTCTGCAGGCAGCCGTGTTGCTGACGGCAGTGTCCATCTTCGTCCTCAACATCGTCATCGATGCCTGCTATGCACTGCTCGACGCCCGGGTTCGCGACAAGGTGAAGGTCTAGGTAAGAACATGTCACTCGACTTCGAAGCACCGAAAACATCCGAGCCCGAGGATGTTCCACCGTCGGCCCCGGTGGAAGCCCGTAAGGCGTCGGCCCCGCTATGGAAGCTACTACTGCGAGACAGGGTGGCCACCGTCGCCGCCGCGATCCTGGTGCTGGTCTTCCTCACCGCGATCTTCGGCCCGATGCTGGTCGGTGACGCCGCCACCGATCAGGATCTCGACCGCTCCAATCTGCCTCCGTTCACCCTCGACACCGGCTGGATGAACATCTTCGGCACGGATCCACTGGGACGCAGCATGTTGGCACGGCTGATCGTCGCCAGCAGAACCACACTCTCGGTGGCCATTCCAGCAGTGATCCTCTCGGCAATCATCGGCTCGTTCATCGGTATGTGGGCCGGTTTCCATCGCGGCTGGCGCGAGACCGCGGCGATGCGCGTCGCCGACGTCATCCTCAGCTTTCCGTCCCTGCTGATGGCCGTCGTTGTGCTCTACGTCTTCTCACCCAGCGCCGCCAATATCGTTCTGGTGCTGACCATCACGCGAATCCCGATCTACCTGCGCACCGCTCGCGCCGAGTCGGCGGAACTGCAGAGCCGACTGTTCGTCGACGCCGCCCGCACGTTCGGTGCCACGAGCGGGTCGGTGATCCGGCGTCACGTGGCACCGATTCTGCTGCCGACCCTGCTCACCGTCGCGACCCTGGACTTCTGCTTCGTCATTCTCGCCGAATCGTCACTGAGCTTCCTGGGCATCGGCATTCAGCCGCCCGACGTCTCCTGGGGCCTGATGGTCTCGCAGGGCCGAACCTACCTGCAGACCGCCTGGTGGCTCTCCTTCTTCCCCGGCCTTGCGATCGTGTTGACGACCGTCTCGGCCACCGTTCTCGCCGCCTGGGCCCGCATCGCCACCGATCCCGCGCAGCGGTGGCGACTCAATGTCCCCCGCTCCAAGCGGTCTCGCCTGATCCCCGCACGAAAGGTCGTCTCATGAGCGCACCGGCAACCAGCGCACCGTCGGCGCGACCCGACACCGGCAGTGTCGCCCTGGACGTACGCGGACTGACCGTCGACCTGCGAACGCCGTCGGGTGTCATCCGCGCCGTCGACAACGTCACCTTCAGCGCACGCCGCGGTGAAACCCTGGCTCTGCTCGGTGAATCCGGCTGTGGAAAGTCGATGACGGCACAGGCCATCGTCGGGTTGCTCGAGCCGATCGCCGACATCACCGGCGGCTCGGTGGAGATGGGCGACGTCGATTTGGTCACCGCCAAGACCAAGGTGCGACGCACGATCGCGGCCACCGAACTGGCCATCGTATTCCAGGATGCACTGACCGCACTCAATCCCGTCTACACCGTGGGAACTCAACTGGCCGAGCCGTTTCGGATCCACCGGGGTATGTCGGCCAAGCAGGCGCGAGTCGAAGCGATCGCCCTGATGGCCCGCGTGGGTATCCCCGAGCCCGAATCACGCGCCGACTCCTACCCGCACCAGTTCTCCGGCGGCATGCGGCAACGCCTACTGATCGCGATGGCCGTGGCCCTGAGTCCGTCGGTACTGCTGGCCGACGAACCGACCACCGCCCTCGACGTCACTGTGCAGGCGCAGATCATGGCACTGCTCAAGGAATTGCGCACCGAGCACGACATGGCCGTCGTACTCATCACCCACGATCTCGCTCTGGTGGCCGAAGAGGCCGATCGAGTGGCAATCATGTACGCGGGCAACGTCGTCGAAACCGGGTTGGTCTCGGAGGTGTTCGGATCGCCGCGCCACCCGTACACGAAGGGCTTGCTGGACTCGGTCCCCGTCCACGCCGTCCGCGGTGAGGATCTGAAGTCGATCGGCGGCACCCCACCGGATCTGCACTCGATCCCCGACGGATGCGTCTACCAGGCACGTTGCCCCATCGCCCGTGGGATCTGTATCAGTAGCCGCCCGCCGCTCGAATCCGTCGGCAACGGCCGGATGTCGGCCTGCCACTTCCCGAACGAGGTATCGCGCAATGTCTGAGCAACTGTTGACCGTTCGTGGCCTGAACAAGACCTTCGACGTCGGCCGCGGGAAGCTACGCGCCCTGGACTCCATCGACCTCGACCTGCGGCGGGGCGAAACCCTCGGCCTGGTCGGCGAATCCGGCTGCGGCAAGTCCACTCTCGCGCGCACGCTGATGATGCTGGAGCGACCCGATTCGGGGACCGTCGCCTTCGACGGCATCGATCCCTTCGCTCTGCGCGGCAAAGAACTCCTCGCGTGGCGTCGACGGGTGCAGATGGTGTTTCAGGACCCGTACGGTTCACTGAACTCGCGGATGACGGCCGGGGACATCATCGGCGAACCGTGGCGAACTCACAAAAGCCTGTACAAGACTCGGCGCGATCGTTCGGCACGAGTACGCGAACTGCTGCACCTGGTAGGCCTGCGACCGAGCGACGAGAACCGATTCCCGCAGGAATTCTCCGGCGGTCAGCGGCAGCGCCTCGGCATCGCGCGCGCTCTGGCACTGAACCCCGACGTCATCATCTGCGACGAGCCGGTGTCGGCCCTCGATCTCTCGGTCCAGGCCCAGGTGCTCAACCTGCTCAACGATCTGCAGAAGCAACTCGGCATCTCCTACGTCTTCATCTCGCACGATCTCTCGGTGGTCCGGCACGTCGCCGACCGAGTCGCGGTGATGTACCTGGGCCGCATCGTCGAATCAGGCGCTACGGAGGCAGTATTCGATCGGCCCGCCCACCCCTACACCGCAGCGTTGATGTCGGCCGCACCCACACTCGACGCGTCGAGCCGCGGCGACAAGATCCTGCTGAAAGGCGAGGTGCCGTCGCCACTGAATCCGCCGTCGGGATGCCGTTTCCGTACTCGCTGCTGGAAGGCGACCGACCTGTGCGCGAGCGACGCACCACCCGTCGCACACGACGCCGACGAGGCCGATCATGTTGCCGAATGCCATTATCCGCTCGTGGCAGGGAATCTCGGTCTCGTCGCCGCCGGAACATGACACTCACGCACCTGAGTGTCACCGGCTTCGTCGTCGTCGCCCTCGCGATCTTCTTCGCATCCGCGATGCAGGCGTCGATCGGCTTCGGCATGGGCATGCTGGCCGCCCCCATCGTGGCCATCGTCGACCCCGGACTCGTACCGGGAACGCTGATCATGCTCGCGGTCGTGGTCAGCGTGCTCGTACTGGTACGCGACCGGACGGCTCTCGATCTCTCGGGAGCCGGGTGGGCACTCGCCGGACGACTCCCCGGCTCGGTGGTGGGTGCGCTGCTACTGGTCCTGTTGCCCGAACGCGGGCTGGCGATACTGTTGGCACTCGTGGTCCTGGGCGGCGTCGCGCTGACGTCGTTCGGCTGGGTTCCGTTGCCGCACAGACGTAATCTCGTCGTCGCCGGGGCCGCGTCGGGAGTTCTGGGAACCGCCACCTCCATCGGTGGGCCACCGATGGCTCTGGTGTGGCAAGGCAACTCCGGAGCCGAACTCCGCAGCACGATGAGTTGCTTCTTCCTCGTCGGCTCGGTCATCTCCATCGCGGTGTTGACGGTGGCCGGAGCGGTGAACAGCCACACCGCCACGCTGTTCGCGTTCCTGGCCCCGGCGACAGTTCTGGGGTTCCTGCTCTCTCGGGTGATCAACCGAGTTCTCGATCGACGACGCCTACGTATCACGGCAATCGCCGTCTCGGCCGTAGGCGCGATCGTGCTCGTCGTCCAGCAAGTACTGGCCCTGACGTGAGTGAAGCGTCACGTGTTGCATCGGCTCCAGTGGGTAACCGGACCCGATGACTACGAACAGCACGCGCGCGTTGATCGTCGGTGCCACCGGCATTTCCGGGCAGGCGCTGTGCCGCGCAGCACTCGATGCAGGCTGGACCACCTACGGACTGAGTCGTAGCGGCAGTACCCCCGTCGACGGCGTCGTGCCGGTCGCGGCGGATCTGCTCGACCCGCAGTCCCTCGAAGACGCGCTGAAGGACGTCCGCCCCGAGGTCGTGTTCTTCACCGCGTGGATGAAGAAGGACTCCGAGCAGGAGAACATCGAGGTCAACTCGGCGACCCTACGTAATGTGCTCGATGTTCTCGGCCCCCTCGATTCGGTGAAGCACGTCGCGCTGATGACCGGACTCAAGCACTACCTCGGCCCGTTCGATGCATACGGTGAGGCCGTGATGGCCGAGACGCCGTTCCACGAGACCGAGGACCGCCTCGACACGCCGAACTTCTACTACGCGCAGGAAGACGAACTGTTCGCCGGCGCAGACAAATACGGGTTCGGATGGAGCGTGCACCGCGCTCACACCGTCTCCGGTTTTGCCGTGGGCAACGCGATGAACATGATGCTGACGCTGTCCGTCTACGCGTCGATCTGCAAGGAACTGGGTGAGAAGTTCGTCTTCCCCGGTTCCGAGACCCAATGGAATGGGCTCACCGACCTCACCGACGCCGACCTGCTCGCCGAGCAGATGATTTGGGCGGCAACCGACGACAACGCGCGCAACGAGGCGTTCAACATCGCCAACGGTGACGTCTTTCGCTGGCGGTGGCTGTGGCCGCAGTTCGCCGAGCACTTCGGTGTCGAACCCGAAGGCTTCGACACCGAACCGCGTTCCCTCGAACCCCGCATGTCCGACGCGGCCGCCGCGTGGAAGCGCATCGCCGAGAAGCACGATCTGGTCGAGAGCGATGTCTCCCGGCTGGCGTCGTGGTGGCACACCGACGGTGACCTCGGCCGCGACATGGAATGCCTGACGGACATGAACAAGTCCAAGAAGGCCGGCTTCCTGGGCTTCCGATCCACGCCGGATGCCATCGCCTCGGTGATCCAGCGTTACCGAGATGCGCGCCTGATTCCTTAGACGGTATGGAGGTCTTGGCTGGGGCCCCTCCGCATGTAAGCGTGGGTTGCCGACAGGAGTGGGTCCTGGCCGGTAGAGCCACAGATGTGGGA
>NZ_JBFBMD010000034.1:0-38215 GCF_040686915.1 Rhodococcus sp. NPDC077669
CGGTTTGGTCCTGTGCTCGCCCTGTCGGCTCGCTGCGCCACCGACGGTGAGCAGACCCCAGACCGAGCAGGACCCCGGGCGACACTCCTGATCCGCCGCCGTATACGGGCAGCAGCCCGCCGAAGGCGGTTCGGGGCTGAGCGACGAGCAACTGACCGATATCGCTGTCGCAGCGGGAGTTCCCGACACCGCCGGCGACTGCATCACCGGCGGCCACTACACCGACTGGGTGGCCGACTCCACCCAGTCGGTGCTCAAGACCATCAACGCCACTCCCACAGTCCTGCTCAACGGCGAACCGATCGCCCTGAGCACACCCGGTGCTCTCGACGCCGCGGTACGTGCCATCCCGTGAACGGCATGACCGACATCTCCTACACAACGGTATAGACCAGCATCTTTCGGGGCGGGATGGGGGAATGCGCATTGCAGGAAGCATAGGGCTGCGCGCATCACTGATCCTGGTGATCGAACGTTACGAGTTGCTCGTGGATCCCAGCTGCGTTCCTTCGTGCGGCCTGAACCCGGTGCAGTCCGGGGTCGATGCCGATGATGACCCAGTAGTAGAGGTACCCGGTGACGATGAAGTGGATATTCATCACCTCGTGTCCCCAGTGGTAGCGGACCAGCTCGTCGAACAGCGGGCTGAAATACACTGCATAGATGGAGAGGACGAACAACCCGACCGCGACGGCGGGGTTCGACAGCACTCGCATCAGTGGTGAATGGACCACCCACACGATCCATTCCCGCGGTCCCGGCATCCTGTCCTCCCGAGCTGGGGGCAGCGCCCGCAACGCGAGCGTGACCGGCCCGCCGAGCACGAGCAGGACCGGAACGAACATGTTGAGCGTCATGTGCGCACCCATATTGACGCTGAACATCGCCGAACCGTATGCAGCGAGACCTGAACTCGTCGCCACCAGCAACGCCAGGCACCCGGTCATCCAGGCGATGGTACGCCCGAGGGGCCACTGATCTCCGCGCCGTCGCAACCGCAGAACTGCCCACCCGTACAGCGCGATCAGGACGACTGCCGCGCCGCCGGTGACGAAGTCAAACCGCCAGAAGGTCGCGAACTGCTCGAGCGAGGGAGCGTCAGACGGTTCTCAGGCTCGATCGGCCAGCAGTGAGCAGGGTCGCGTATCCGTCGGGACCGACCCGGCCCACACGGCAGAAACGGGTACAGACTATCCCGTATACCAATGAGCCCATCGTGATCGCGGCGGCGAGTGAGACGGTGAAACGGAGCAGGACGTACAGAAGCGATGTGAAGGTGCCAGGGAACGAGTCACCGCTGGCTGCGTGTCGGGTGTCCCCCGAGCGGACGGTGACGACAACGACCAACGCGGCCGCGCATACGAGCGCGATCGCAAGGACGTAACGCACACACAGCGACTGGCGTGTGCGCGAAATATGGTGCGGTGAATCGGTTGTCACATAGCCTCGTTCGATGTCGCTGTACTGCAGTGGCGTCGGTCGATCATCGGTGTTACACGACGCCCATCATGATCGCCATTCCGGCTGCCATCGCCACCTCGCACGCCGCAGCGACACTCTGCGGCCGCGACGCCGGTAGCGCATCGACGGCGATATTACCTGCCTGCGATCCAGGCGAAGGATGTACAGGTGCGAGAGCAGTGCTCTGTTCGGCGACGAACAGACGGTAGAGCCACACGATCGCTGCGACAGCGAAGACGACTGTGAGCGTGAGTGATACCGCGGAGATCCATCCCGGTCCGCTCATCGCGGCCGTATGGTCAGGACTGCTCATGTCCATGTCGGGGGTGTGTGCGTGCGCGCCCATTCCGGACATGTCACCGTCGGCGGCGTCGGCGGTGTGATCGTGCGCGGCGGTGCCGGGAAGCCACCCGGCCATCACCGCGACCATCCACACCATCGCAGCCATCATGAACACGTGATAGCTGCCCATCGCAGGTCCGTGGGGGTGCTCGTCGACACCGGTCGTGCCCGGTGCCGTGCGTGCTGCGGAGATCGCGAACCACACCGTCGCCGCGGCAAAGAACACTCCCTGCGGTAACAGCGGGACGCCGAGCCCCCACGGCCACGCCATCGCAATCATGGCCGCGCACATCACGAGGTGGAACCCGTGGTCGATCCGTACGTTCCACTGCGCGGCGCGGATGATGCGGTACACGCAGTATCCGGCCGCGAACACGAACAGTGCTGTGGTGATCCACCGCAGCGAACTATCAGCGATCACGACGCGTCCTGCCGATTGTGTGCATCGATACCCGGTGCTCGATCCGCGTCGGCTCGTTCTTCCCGCGACGGCAGCGACGCGGATTCGAGTGTGGTTCCGCGCGATCGACGGTGGTGACGTAGTCCCAGAGCGACGTCGACGGCGACGAACACTGCCAGTGTTATTCCGAACAACGGCATGTACCAGCCCAGGATCACTGCGATCACTACCGCGGTTACCGCGGCCCACGGCGGCATCCGGCGCAGCGCCCCGCGTTTGGCAGGTGGTCCGAACCTGATTCCTCGTGCCCGGGTCGGGCACCGCAGCCACCACATCCGGTAGCCGCGAAGGATGACGGCGATCAGACCGATAGCGGTGAGCGCCAACAGGATCTGGTTGACGAGTCCGAACAGGATGCCCATGTGGGCGTCGATGGTCCAGTTGGTCATCTTGGCCATGAGCGGCCAGTTCGCGAACTCGACCTTGTCGATCACCTGGCCCGACGCGGCATCGACGGCTACCGAATCGTAGCGTGTGGGCCAATCACGTTTGGCCTCTTGCACTTTCCATGCCTGTCCCTCTTCGGCGGGAGGAACGAGCTTCATCGGTGCCTGCAGGCCCGCGCCCTGGGCGGCGGCCTCGACACCGTCGATTCCGCGCCTTCACCGATCACGGTGTCGGTGACCGGCGCACCGTCTCCCCCGTGGTGATCACCGCCTGCATTCTCGCCCGTTCCGGCAGGATGAGTCTCGACCGACGGTGTCGTTCACGACAGCGCCGTACGTACGTCCCCGATGGTCTCTCCGGCATACCGTGACCACGTCAAACCGGTGACCGAGAGAAGCAGGAGAGCGGCGATGATCCACACCCCGACCGTGCCGTGCCACGACAACGCGCGGGCGCGGCCCCTCTTCCTCGGCTCCGGCACCAGAGCAGCTCTGGCGGCTTCGGAGGCACTGGACGAGCGTTGGCGGACCCGGGCGTCCACAACACGAGCCCGCCGAGTGCGACCACCCACAGCCAACTGGCGGCCAACTCACTGTAGTTACGGCCCAGATCGCCGAGGTGGAGGTTGCGGTGCAGTTCGTCGATCCACGCGCGCACCGGGAGCCACTCACCGAACGTGGTCAGTTCTCCGCGGACCTGCGCGGTGTAAGGGTCGACGAACACGGTCCGCCCGTACCCCTCGGGAACGTCGTCGACCGCCAGCACGACACGGGTGGGTGCTCTCGGCGTCGATGGGGGGCCGGACCTCGGTGATCGAGCCTTCTGGGTGGGCGGCCCGGGCCGCGGCGACCTGCTCACTGAGCGGCAGCTGCTGATCGCCGACCTGATCGACTGTCAGTTCGTGGCGATGAACGTAGTCCGACAACTGCGGGCTGATGGTGTACAGCAGGCCGGTCACGGCCGCGATCAGCAGAAACGGTCCGACCAGGATGCCGGCATAAAAGTGCAACCGCAGCACGAACGGCCTGATCTGTGGCCACAACGGGATCTTCGTCACCGAAGGCGGGGTGTCACCGGGCGCAGGCGGTCGATCGATTTCACTGGTGGACATCTGCGTGTTTCGGTTCCTTCTCCTCGGGCTGCACTGGGCGCTCAGCCGGTCCTACTCGTGCAGTAGTCGGGCCAGCGGTCCCGGAAGTTCCCGATAATTCCGAGCCGCGTACTCGAGAACTATTCGGGTGTCACGCCCCGACTAGGTCCTCGTAGGGCTGCGACCCCGCCACGAGCTGCCGGTGTAGGTGTCAAAGTGAAGGAGATTCGACGGGTTTCCCGTCCAAAGAGCTACTGCTCAGTGGAACGACCTGATCTCGTGGCCGGACAAGTCCTCGACGGCTACGCTTGCGACCCGTCCCAGGGATACTCAACTGTCGAGCAATTCGAACAGACCGGTGCGGCCGTGTACGGAGCAAACTTCTGCTCCTCAACCGACGCTCAGAGCACCGAGAAGTGGTACTGCAGGCCGTCGTACGCCCATTTTCCCGCACCATCCCCGGCGAAACACCAGGTGAGCGTGTTTTGAAATCAAAAAGCCTGTCGGAGGTGCGCACTACAGTTCTTGCCATGGCAGAACGGCAGCTCGGTGAGGTCCTGGACGCAGATTCAGTTGCCCTGGTGAGTGGTGCGGTGGTGTTTCCGGACCTGTCGGCCGAGGTGGCTGCGCGTATCGAACGGTCGATGGCGTCGGCGCGGTCTGCCGCAACCCGCCGCGCCTACGATTCGGCGTGGCGGCGATTCGAGACCTGGTGCACTGCCGCCGGGCACATCTCGTTGCCGGCGCACCCTGCGACCGTGGCTGCGTATCTCGTTGACGCGGCGGACTCGCTGACCGTCGACGGAGTCCGGGCGTATGCACCGTCGACCTTCGGCAAATGGGTCGCTGCGATCACCGACCGTCACCGCGGGCTCGGCCACGACACCCCGTGTGGCCACGAGATGGTGCGCGCCACCCTCGCCGGTATCCGCCGAGACTACGCCGCCGCGGGGGAGCGCCCCCGCAATCCCCGCGCCCCACTCCTGACGTCCGATATCACTGCCATCGTTGACGTAGCACGTGCCGGTGTCACCGGCTGGGCCAGTGAAGTGCTCGAACGCCGCGACACCGCACTACTGCTGATGGGGTACTCCGGGGCATTTCGGCGCAGCGAACTCGTGGACCTCGAATGTCGTGATGTGCGCCGCGATCGCCTCGACGGTGCGCATGTCCGCCTGCGGCACTCGAAGACCGACCAGGACGGAACCGGAACGGTGAAGGCGCTGCCGTTCACCGACCGGCACGAATCATGCCCGGTCTGCGCGTGGGTTCGCTGGCTGCAGATCGTTGCTGCATTCGATACCGGTGGCAGAACCGCGATCATTCGTTTGCTTTCCCGCGCAGCGAAGTTCGACTCCCATCTCTGCCACAGCACCCTGCCCACCGCTGACACGCGGTCGGCGCTGTTCCGGTCGATCCGCAAGAACGGCAACCTATCCCAGACCGCACTGTCGGGTGCGGCAGTGCACGCCGCGATCCGCCGCCGCGCCGGCCGCGCCGGCTACGACGCAGACCTTCTCGCCCAGCTGGGCGGACATTCACTGCGTGCCGGATTCGTCACTCAAGCGTTCCGTAACGGTGCCGACGCACACGCGATCATGCGACAGACCGGACACAGAAGCCCGGGAATGGTCGAAATCTATGCCCGCGAGAACGCGCCTCTGGTCGGCAACGCCGTGAACGATCTCGGCTTGTGACCCTCATGCACGGCACCGACACCTCGACGAGCGGCGACAACACCGACCTTGTCCGAACAACTCCAGTATCGAACGACACTGTCCCGGAACGGGGTCGACACACGTGGTCGCTGTTCGCGGACTGGTGCACCGCTCATGATCAGTCGGCGTTGCCGGTCTCACCGGAGTTGTTCGTTCGGTTCCTCCGAGCCAACCCTGCCGCGCCGGCAACGCAACGTCGTCGCATCGCCGTCATCGACGCTGTTCATCGAGACCGCGCCCTGCCCCCGCCGGGTCGCGGTCAGAGCGTGCGAGCGGCTCTGGACGCGCTGCGTGCAGCGCGTTTGCGCGACACCGCAACTCGGATCGGCGGCATCGTCACGCGCCTCCCCGGAACAGGGTGGCCGGCGGCGTTGTTCGCTCGCCGAGATGCACTGGTCCTCACTCTTGCCGCGGCCGGGCTGCCATACACCGAGATCGCGGCACTGCGAATAAGAGATGTCGCCGTCGAACCCGAATTCGATGCCCTCACAATCGAAACGGGCACCGGTGTACATGCCGTCACTTCGTTGGAGCTCGTGAGGGCGGGCGCATCACCGAGAAAGGTGTACAGGCGCTGGTACGAGGTCCTGGCCCACGGCGAGCGGCACCCCAGCACACGCATGCTCGCCGACGCCATCGAGCACGTCGACGGAACCGAACTCGCCGACTCCGTTACTCATCTCGACCCAGGCAGCGAACGGCCGTTGTTGACCACGATCGACCGGTGGGGCCATACCCCGCTGGTCGCAACCCCTCTCACCTCCCGGGGAATAGCCGATATCGTTCGAGCACACCTCGGGGGACGCGCTCCCACGCACATACCGCCCCCCGTCCGAGAGACGAACCCAAAGCGTGTCTTTACGCTCGAGCCTGCATCGGCGGTCTCGCTCGACCCTGGTTACTACGAACGCGGCACACTCGCACGAAGGCACTCCCACGCGCTCCTCGACGACGTCGATTCGGTTCTTGCCGATGTCGAAAACCGCGCAGACCGACTGCTCAGGGAACTTCTCGAGTTCTTAGATGCGGAAATGCCGGAGTGCGAGCAATAGTCTTCAGCGCGCGACGATCCCAGGTGTCACCCCGCAGGAGCGACCCCTGTTGTGAGTGAGTCAGCGAACATTGCACCGAACGACGACCGGGTCTGTGTCGAAAGTTCGCACGCGGGCTTCACGGTCTCTTGGTACGGGGTGGTCGTGTCGCTGGACCTCGTCTCGCGGTGCGCTTCCGATCCACTGCATCGATGTCTGCGTTGATGGTTCGGCGACGTTTCCTGAGGGTCAGTGCCGACAGCGGCAAGCGCGGTGAGAAGTACCAACACGAAGGGGATGTCGAGACTGGTCAGTGCGTCGATGGTCACGATCGCTCCTGCAGCGACACACACGAAAAGCAGGCGTGCACCGTCCACGCAAGCGCATCCCGATCGTGTGCGGCGGCTGGTTCCGGCACTGGCGATCCTCGCCGCTGGGGTTGACCCCAGTCGCGCTCTCGTCGTCTCGCAGGTCGTGTTGTCCTTCGGTATTCCGATCGCGCTGATTCCGTTGGTGCGGTTCACCTCTGACCGCATGTTGATGGGCAGCGATGTCAAATTACCGGATCACTCGATATGCAGCCCGGTTCATCGCGGGAATCGTCGTCGCACTCAGCATTGCACTGATCCATCTAACCGTCGTCTGATTGTGCGCGGGTGAACGTCTCCTGCTTGCCTCTGTGTTCCAGGACCGATTACCGCTCGCGATGGTGGTGGTGTGCGTGGGAAATCGGAATCAGTGGGTTCTTCCGCCGCTCAGGGGGAGTCCGTCCTCGAAAGAAAGAAGACTTAGTGCGGGCCACCAGATTTGCAAGCAACGCAATCGATGCCCCCAGTTTGGATGACGACGAAGCCGCCCACCACCTTCAAGACATCAACCCGCGTGCGGATCGTAGACGGCGGTGACAGTCGATGCCGGCCGGCCCGTTCCATGCTTGGGGTCGAGACGTGATTGCCTCCGGGGCGTTGCCTCAGTCTGGATGGTGCAAGTCTGCCCACTAACTACGCACATTGTTCGGCATCGATCGCATGATCGAGCAGGACGCGAGAGGCTGCCTCACACTGAGTAGCTCTCTCACAGGTCGTACACTACGGCGTCGCCGATGACGCGGATGGCGACCCTGTCGCCGGGCGTCAGAGCCGTGGCGCCGAAGCGGCGCACGGTGACCCGCTGGGCCATAGCGGTGTCCGCGGTGTCGAGGCGGATCCCGAGCAGCATCTCCGACCCGAAGTACTCCACGTCGACGACGGCCCCCGATGCACCCGCGCCGTCGGTGGTCACCTCGATTTGCTCCGGCCGCAACATGATTCGGGCTGCACCTTCGATGGCGTTCGGGGAAGGGGCGACGGCGACGTCGCCGAGGGCGCAGCGGGCACGGCCGTTCTCGATGTGGGCCGTCAAGATCACGGCGTCACCGATGAATTCCGCGGTGGTGACGTCCACAGGGCGGGAATAGATTTCACGAGGTGTACCGATCTGTGCGAGCCTGCCCGAGCTCATCACCGCAACCCGGTCGGCGAACGACAGGGCCTCGGGTTGATCGTGGGTGACGAGGATGGTGGTGATCCCAGCCTTGGCGAGGACGTCGGCGACGATCCGTCGAGTGTTCGCCCGCAAGCCGGCATCGAGTGCCGAGAACGGTTCGTCGAGCAGCATCAATTCAGGTTCACGCGCCAGCGCCCGCGCGAGCGCGACCCGTTGCTGCTGGCCGCCGGAGAGCTGGTCGGGTCGACGTGAGGCGTAGGACGAATCCAGCGACACCATCTCGAGCAGTTCGGTGATCTTCGAGACGGTGCGGGCACGGCGTGGCAGGCCGAACCCGATGTTCGCGCCGACCGTGGCGTGTGGGAACAGTGCCCCGTCCTGGGCGACGTACCCCACCGACCTTCGGTGCGCAGGCGTCCAGCCGGATCCCGCGACGACCTTCCCGGTCAGTGCGACAGTGCCTGCGTCGGGTTTGTCGAAACCCGCGATCAGACGCAGCAGCGTCGTCTTACCGCAACCGGACGGTCCGACGATGGCTGTGGTCGACCCGGCATCGACAGCGAACTCAACACGACGTAGCACCGTCACAGGACCGAACGACTTGTCCAGCCCATCCACCTCCACCGCGTATGTCATAGTCCTGCCGCCTTTTTCGACTGGGAGAAGAGAACGTAGGTCATGGGCAGAGACAGCACGATCATGATCAACGCGTACGGAGCAGCCCCCGAGTAGTCGATCTCGCTGCTCAGCGACCAGAACTGCATCGACAGAGTGCGGGTTCCGGTCGGTGCCAGCAGCAATGTCGCGGTCAACTCGTTCACGATCCCCAAGAACACCAACGCACCGCCCGCTGCGGTGGCCGGCGCAGCCAATCTGAGAGTCACCCGAAAGAAACTCGACAGCGGTGACAGACCCAGCGACCGAGCCGCCTCGTCCAACCCGACGGGCGCCTGCGCGAGCCCCGCCCGCAGGTTGACCAATGCGCGTGGCAGGAAGAGCAATGCGTAGGCCGCGATCACGACGACAACTGTTTGATACAGCGGATTTGCGTACCGAATGGCGACGGTGACGAACGCCAACGCAACCACGATGCCGGGCAACGAACTCGAGATGTAGGTACCGCCCTCGAGGACACGGCTGAACCGTCCGCGGTGGCGAATCGAGATCCACGCGACCGGGAACGCGAGTGCACACGTCATGACCGCACCGGCAATTCCGAACCCGAGCGTCTGCAGCAGCGCGGACGAGATTTCGTCCCACTCCCACACCGCGCTGCCGCCGACGACAAGCCACCGCAGAACACTGGCGATCGGGACTCCGAGAGACAGTGCGATCAACATCCCCAGGAAGACGAGCGCGATCGGCGAATACTGCCAACCGAGTTCTGCAGGCACGGCCGGGCGGGCTGCACCCGAGCCGATGCGGGCATACCTGGCACTGCCACGCACAACCGCTTCGATCACCAACAATGTGAGGCACAGCAATACCAGCACCCCGGCGAGCATGGTCGCCGCCGCTCCGTTGAACGTCGATTGATACTGCTCGAAAATCGCTGTAGTGAATGTGTCGAAGCGGATGAAGACGAAGGCACCGTATTCGGCGAGTAGGTGCAACGCGACCAGAAGCGCGCCGCCGGCGATTGCCAGCCGCAGCTGCGGCACCACGACGCGAAAGAACACTGCCCACGGTCCGATTCCGAGTCCTCGCGCCGATTCCTCGACCGCGGGGTCGAGCCTGCGTAGCGTCGCGGCCACGGGAATGTAGACGAGAGGAAAATACGAGAGCGTTGCGATCAGAACGCCGCCGCGCAGCCCGCCGAGGGAAGGGATCGCCGTCACCCACGAGTAGCCGTTCACGAACGCCGGGACAGCCAGCGGCGCGGCAAGCAATACCGCCCACACCTTCGCTCCGAATACTCGTGTGCGCTCGACCAACCAAGCAGCCGCGACGCCGATTGCGACACAGATGGGCACCGTGATCACTACCAACATCACGGTGTTGGCCAACAATTCGCGGACCCGCGATCGGAACAGCAGCGCCGACGCGGTGGCCCAGCCGGTGTCCACGCTCTCCACGATCACGTACCCGAGCGGGATGAGCGAGATCGCCACGACAATCACTGCGGTGACAGCCAGAGGCAAGGGCATACGCGACCGGCCTGCTGGGCACCGCAGCGTGTGGGCCGGCCCCCGTTGTTCTCGACCGTTCGTCGTTGGAATCAGAGCAAACCGGCTTCGGTCATGAGCTCGGTGACCTTCGGGCTGTTGAGCTTCGCCGGGTCCACCTGCGGGGCCTGCAGTTCGGTCAAGGGGACCAGATCCGCGTTGGCCGCCACTTCGCTGCCCACCGAGTACTCGAACGACATCCCGTCCCGCAGAACTTCCTGACCCTTCGGTCCGGTGACGAACGCCAGGAACTGCTGCGCTGCATCCTGTTTCGCGCTGGACTGCAGGACGCCGCCGCCGGAGACGCTGACAAATGCGCCGGGGTCTTCGTTCTTGAAGTAGTGCAGGGCGACGTTACTGCTGTTCTCTCCGGTCTTGGCCTGATCGCCGAACCAGTAGTAGTGGTAGATCACGCCGCCCGGGATTTCTCCGGCGTTGACGGCTTTCATCACCGTGCCGTTACCGTTGTAGGCGCGGACGTTGTTCTTCATCCCCTCCAACCAGGTGCGTGTAGCGTCCTCGCCTTTCAACTCGAGCAGCGCACTGACGATGGCTTGGAAATCGGCTCCCGACGGCGATGCTGCCCAGCGGTCCTTCCAGGCGGGGTCCTGCAGGTCCAGGAGTGAGGCCGGGAGCTGATCGGGGGTCAGCATGTCCGTGTTGTAGGCGAACACGGTCGAGCGGGCGGCGATACCCGTCCACTTGCCGTTCGACGGGCGGTATTGGCTCGGAACCTGGGCCAGCACGGCCTGGTCGACGTCGGTGAACAGACCCGCGTTCTCGACGAGCGTCATCGCCGGAGAGTTCTCCGTGAGGAACACATCCGCTGGCGATCGGTCACCCTCCGCTACGAGTTGGTTGCCGAGTTCGGTATCGCTCCCTTGGCGCAGGTCGACCTCGATGCCGGTCTCCGAGGTGAACGCGTCGGCCCATTCTTTCGTCAGCGACTCGTGTTGGGCGTTGTAGACGGTGATCCGGTTGTCCCCGCCCGGGTCGGACTCAGCGCTCGAACACCCCGACACCGTCAACAGTGCCGCGGTCGCCAGTGCGAGGCCCGCCATCAGTTCGATCCGCTTGCTCATCGTCCGTCCTTCGCATTTACCGGACCACCTCCGGTCGTCCCCGCCGCCATGGTACTTAGAGGATTGGCAAACCTAATGCCCGGCCCTGTCCCGCTCCACGGTAGACGGGCGAGCACGAAGGTCGCGGCCTGCCAGTAGACAACCCCCACGACGATCGACAGGGCGAATGCTGTCCAGGGATGGTCGTCGCGCAGCGGTAGATAGACCTGAAAATGGGTCAGGTAGATGTAGAGTGACGCGCTTGCCAACACCCCCGCAACCCGGCCCACAACTGCGGGACATGGGACGGATGTGAGCCACACCAGCAGGCAAAGTCCGACAATCACGATGACTTCTCGCTGGATGTCGCCGAAGAAGAACCCGGGAATCGATAGCACGATTGCCGCGGTGACCCCCACTCGATGCCACACGGTCTGCGCCCGGGCGGCGGCCCAGCCGAGGGCGAACAACCAGAAGACAACCGCCGCGGTCAGAATGCGATTGCGGCTGTCGTCGATCTCGATCAATCCGTAACGGGTAACCAGGCCCAATGCCACCAACCCCATAGGAAACCAGAACGGGTGACTGCGTTCGAGACGTGCGACCGCCGGAACATAGAGCACAGCGGCGGCTACGAGGACGATGTACACAATCGCCTCGACGAACCAGTATCGCCATTCGACAGACCAACCGTCCGGGCCGAAGATTCCGTTGAGCAGCAATGCACTGGTGATGCGGTAGTCCCCGGTCAGAGCGATGATGGCCCCGATCCACACCATGCTGGGGATGGCGATCCGAGCGACGCTGCGCACAGCATTGCGTGCGCGGGCGGTGCGATCGACCGCGCCGAGGTGGAAGCGGGCGAAGTTGTAGCCGGCGATTCCGAGAAGCACGTGCGCCCCGCCGAGCACCGAAAACAGGTGTATGTGCGAGCCGGTGATCAGCACGATCGCAAGGGCGCGCAGCACAACGTTGGTCTCCACCCGTCGCCAGCCGCGGCGCAGGTGCGGTGCCTGAACGAAGTCCACGACTCGGGTGTTGTGCCAGTCCGCCGGGAGGTGACCGAGCAGCTCCTCCAGCCGAATGGACATCCGCACATACGACAAAGAGTCACCGCCCAAGCTCACGAACGTGCTGTCGTCGTCGACCCTTGCGTGATGCAGGACCTCGGCATACATCGCTTTGACATCGGTGGTCTCGGGCTTTGTCGTCGTCGAGGTGGGCTGAACAGGGCCGGGCTTGCCTGCGAATTCCGCGACCGCTCGCGCATCGGGTTTGCCGGTGGAGGTGCGCGGCAGCTCATCGACGACACACACCCGAACTGCTGTTGCGGGAAGGCCGCTGAACTGTGCTGTCAAGCGTCGCACGTCGGCGACGTCAGCGTTCTCCGCGACGACGACGAGTTCGTCCGTGCCGTCGGTGCAGCACACGGTCAATCCCAGGTGTGCGAGCGCGGACTCGACGCGGTGCAGATCGATACGTAGACCGAACACTTTCGCGAAACGGCTGCGTCGGCCGACCACTTCGTACAGTCCATCGGCCGTTCGCCGGGCCAGGTCGCCTGTTCGCAGCTCGCCGGCGAGCGTGTCACCCAGGCGCAAGTCGCCGGGGTCGTGTGCGTAGCCGAGCATGACGTTCGGCCCCGAATAGACGAGCTCACCCGTCCCGTCCGGGGCATCCGCGACCGGATCGAGCCGAAAGGACCCGTCGGGAATCGGCCGTCCGATGGAATGCGGATGAGCGGCGGCAAGATCCGGTGGCAGATACGCCATTCGGGCGGTCGCCTCCGTTTGCCCGTACATGACGAACAAGTCCCATCCCTGGCGTCGGCCCAGCTCGGCATACGTGCGGACGCGATCGGGCGACAGCTTTCCGCCGGCCTGCGTGACGTACCGCAGGTCGTGAAGATTCAGCTGTTCGAACCCGATACGGTCGAGCAGATCGAAGGTGTACGGCACACCCGCGAAGGTGGAGGCGCGGTGGGTGCGCGCAAGGTCCCACAGTCGAGTATCTGTGACCGAAGAGTTGGTCAGAATCAAGGCGGCACCGCGCAGGAGGTGGCTGTGGACGACCGAAAGCCCATAGCAGTAGTGCATGGGTAGCGTGGTCACGGCACGGTCGGTGGGGCGGATGCCCAGGTATTCGGCAATCGACTCGGCGTTGGCCTGCACGTTGTCGTGCGAGAGACGGACGAGTTTGGGTGATCCGGTCGAACCCGAGGTGCTCAGCAGCAACGCGAGATCAGGGTGCAGCTCATGTCTGGATTGTCGATCGAGTTCTTCGACGACTGTGTTGCCGTCGAGGGTGCGCACCACCACATCGGGCCGATATGTGTCGATGAGCCCGTCGAGATGGTCGGGATTGTCGTCCGAGGCCAGCAGTACGGGGTGTCCTGCACGCAGCGCCGCGAGGTAGGTGACGACGACCTCGACCTTGTTGGTGCCGGCGATCAGTACCAGACGACGGCCACGTCCAAGTCTGGCCGCCTGCCGGTCGATGCGCTCGTCCAGGTCGCGGTAGGTGATCGTCTCGTTCACCGATATCAGACCCGGTGCGTCACCGAATCTGCCCAAATCGTGCGCTAAGCGCACACTGGGGCGTTTCGGGCGGTTGAAGTCTCTGGGCACCGAGCGAGTCTATAAGGGCTGCCGAACCTAACCTTCCGGCGACGAATACGACTCCGCGCCCGCGCGGACGAGCGTGGCTCGTCTGTCCACACACCGCTCGGA
This sequence comes from Rhodococcus sp. NPDC077669, assembly GCF_040686915.1. Taxonomy (NCBI): domain Bacteria; kingdom Bacillati; phylum Actinomycetota; class Actinomycetes; order Mycobacteriales; family Nocardiaceae; genus Rhodococcus; species Rhodococcus sp. NPDC077669. The sequence goes on from NZ_JBFBMD010000034.1 coordinate 13,930, forward strand.
CACAGATGATCGGGGTCAGCGACGCCTACTCGGCGGTCGATTCGGCAAGTCCGGTCCGATTGTCGCACCGTGGTCGATCTGATGATCGCCGACGGATCGACCGAGTATCGATGCGCCGCCCTTTGCTCACCCTCACGCTTCGATCGATGGCATGGAGGTGACGCCACCGGGCGGTGGCGGGAACCGATCTGAGTCGGGCCGTAGCGGTTCCGCAGGCTGCGCGCGAGCGGGTGTCGGTCATGACGCGGCGGCGATCAGCCGGGCGAGAACTCCGGATTCGAGGAGGATGAAGAGACCCAAGCCGATGAACACCGCTGGGACGAGCCAGTGCTCGACCCGTTCGAGAGTGTCGACGACCTTCCTGCGAGTGCCCAGCAGCCTGCCGGCGTAGCACCAGATCCCGACGCAGATCAGGAACACGGCGATGGTGACTGCGGTCTGTGGTGGACCGAGCGTCCGAAAGACCGGGGTGTAGACGGCGATGTTGTCGGCACCGTTGGCGATGGTGATGGCAGCAACGCCTGCCATTCCGGTGGCAGCGACCGGGGGTTCGTCCTCGTCGTCGCTGCGCAGCCAGCGGATCAGCGTCCAGAGCCCCAGCGACAGGGGCAGCACACCGAGTAGCCCGACCCATTCTTGCGGCACGATCACCAGTCCCAGAGCGGCGACGACGCTGGTCGCGACGAGGGTGATCAGGCCGAGGTACTGGCCGGTGACGATCTGCCACGCCCGCGGCCTACCCTGGCTGGCGGAGGCGACGAACAGCACCGTCAGCACGACGATGTCGTCGATGTTGGTGCCGGCGAACATCGCCACTGCCGCGGCGATGGTGGTGATCACTGCCGCACCGGGCGTCGGTGAGGATGTAACCGGACGCCCCCGGTGCCGCACGCGACCGTCATGGAGGTCGATCGGATTCGAGGTCGGGGAGCAGTCATACGGATCGTTGCTCCGTGCCCGTGGGATCGACGCGGGTTCGGCCCTCCCGGAGCGACGCGAGGACGACCAGGACTACGCCGCATGTGAGGTAGGTGTCGGCGAGGTTGAAGGTGGGCCACCATCCGGTGTGGAAGTAGTCCGTCACGCGGCCGTCGGCAGCGCGGTCGATGACGTTGGCGGCCGCTCCGGCGACGACCGCCGACAGCCCCACCGTCCCGGTCAGTGAGCCGACGGGGACGGTGCGCCACGCGTACACGGCGATGGCGAGAGTGATGATGGCGGTGACCGCGATGATGACCCCTGGCGGCAGCCCGTTCCCGACGCTGAAGGCGACACCGCTGTTGTAGGCAAGCCTGAGTTGCAGCAACCCCAGTTCGATGACGCGGCCGTCGGAGAGTGCGCGGCGGGCGACGGGGTCGGCCGCGAGTGCCGCCGCGACGAGGACGGCGACGACGATCGCCAGGGTCCACCGGGATCGAGTCGCCGAGCGTCCCCCGGTCGAGACACCCGGCATCGGGCCCGAAGTGGGGTCTGGGCTCATGTCCAGGCCTCGGCTGCTGCCGGGGCAGGTGCGGGCACCGCTGCGGCGGACAGGGGGTGGGTGCGGCCGGCGCGGACTCCGTTGGCGATGACCACGATCTCGGCGAGTTCGTGCACCAGCACCACCGCGGCCAGGCCGAGGATTCCGAACAGGGCGAGCGGCATCAGCACGGTGATGATCGCCAGCGACAGCCCGACGTTCTGCAGCATGATGCGTCGGGATCGGCGCGCGTGGGCCAGGGCGTGCGGCAGGTGCCGCAGGTCCTCACCCATCAGGGCGACGTCGGCGGTCTCGATGGCCACGTCGGTGCCCATGGCGCCCATGGCGATACCGAGGTCGGCGGTGGCCAGTGCGGGGGCGTCGTTGACGCCGTCGCCGACCATCGCGGTCGACCGGCGGCCCTTCAGGTCGCCGATGATGCGTGCTTTGTCCTCCGGTCGCAGATCCGCGTGGACCTCCTCGATGCCGACGTCGGCGGCCAGTGCGCGGGCGGTGCGTTCGTTGTCCCCGGTGAGCATCGCGACGTGGTACCCGTCGCGGCGGAGACCGGCGACGACTTCCGCGGCTTCGGGTCGCAGTTCGTCGCGGACCGCTATCGCGCCGAGGGTGCGGCCGTCCTGTTCGACGAGGACGGCGGTGGCTCCGGCGTGCTGCATCCGTTCCACGTCCGCGGCCAGCGGGCCGGGGTCGATCCACCCTGGTCGGCCGAGGCGGACGTCGTCGCCGCAGAGGCGGCCGGTGAGGCCGGCTCCGGTGACTGCGACGACGTCGTCGGCGGGTGTGTGGTCGTCGACGGCGGCGAGGATCGCCGCGGCCAGGGGGTGCTCGCTGCGCACTTCCAGCGCTGCGGCCACGGCGAGGACCTGTTCGCGGGTCGCACCGTCCGCGGTGGCGACGTCGATGACGACCGGCTTGTTGCGGGTCAGGGTGCCGGTCTTGTCGAGCGCGATCACGCGGATGCGGCCCAGCGTCTCAAGAGCTGAGCCTCCCTTGACCAGGACGCCGAGTTTGCTGGCGGCGCCGATCGCCGCGACGACGGTGACCGGGACGGCGATGGCCAGTGCGCACGGTGAGGCGGCGACGAGGACGACCAGTGCGCGTTCGATCCATACCCGTGGTTCGCCGAGCAGGCTGCCCACGGCGGCGATGAGGGCGGCGGCGACCATGATTGCCGGCACCAGGGGCCTGGCGATCGTGTCGGCCAACCGCTGAGCCTCACCCTTGCGGGACTGCTCGGCCTCGACGATCCGGACGATCTTGGCCAGCGAGTTGTCCTCGGCACGTGCGGAGACCTCCACCTCGAGAACGCCGGTTCCGTTGATCGCCCCGGCATACACGTCGTCGCCGGGCCCGGCCTCGACGGGCACCGATTCGCCGGTGATCGCCGAGGTGTCGAGCGCGGTGGTGCCGCGGCGGATGGTGCCGTCGGTGGCGATGCGCTCGCCGGGCTTGACGATCATCATCTCCCCGAGCATCAACTCGGTCGGCGACACCGCCTGCTCGAGGCCGTCTCGTCGGACTGTGGCGGTGTCGGGAACCAGGGACAACAGTGCCCGTAGACCTCGCCGTGTGCGGGCGACCGCGTACTCCTCGAGGCCCTCGCTGATCGCGAACAAGAACGCGAGCATCGCGGCCTCGCCGACCTCACCAAGGATCACGGCACCGACCGCCGCGATGGTCATCAGGGTGCCGACACCGATCTTGCCGCGCGCGAGCCGCCGAAGGGTCGACGGGACGAAGGTGTAGCCGGCGACGATCAACGCGAGTGATTCGAGCACCAGGGTCAGCCGATCAGGGCCGCCGATCCAGTCAATGATCAGCCCTGCCGCCAGCAGTGCACCGGCCACCGCGGCAGCTCGGATCTCGGTGATCTGCCACAGCTTGTCGGGTTCGTGCTCCTCGTCGCCGTCCAGGCGGGGTTCGTCGTGGCCGCAGCCGCATGCGTCGCTCATCCGGTCACCGCCGACCCGGCGGGCGCGGTGCCGTAAACCGGGCAGAGTGCCACCGCGTTCCCCGTGACGGCGAGGAGGGTCTCGGCCGAAGCGAGCAGGTCCAACAGTTCCGGCCGGACGAGGGAGTAGAACACCTGCCGGCCCTGGGGGCGACCGACGACCAATCCGCAGTCCCGCAGGCACGCCATGTGCGCCGATACCGTCGACTGTGCCAGCCCCAGCTCGCTCACCAGGTCCGCTACACGCACCTCCCTGCTGGCGAGACGGCGAACGATAGCCAACCGTGTCGCATCGGAAAGGCTGTGGAACAACGACACTGCCGCATCGAAAGTCGACGTGGAACCGCCGGGCAGGCGGCCATCCTTATTGATCGTCATGCAACGATGATAGCATCTAAGCCCGGTATGATCGCTATGCGTGAATGCTCGGCCCCGGTCTCGTCGGCACGAGTCCGATCCTCGTCGTGCCGTACTGAGACAGGACGACGGCACGACGAAGAACACCTCCGTGGTGTGGGACCCGGTCACCGGACCTGCGGACGCACGCGACAAACCGCAGTTGCTCCGTACGGCGCGGTCGAGATCGCCGACTTCCCGATCGCGGTGGCACCTGCTACGAAGGCGCTTTCGATTCCCTACTCGCCGAATCCGTCCGAGACGGCGAGGAGGCCGAGGTCAACCAGCTGCATTGCGGGTCGAACGGCGCGCCGACGCGTCGGGAGTGTCGTCGAGACGATCGAACGCACCGGTCATTGCGGCATGCAGCTCGGTGAGCTGCGCGATCGACTCCTCCTCCCGGGTGATGTGCTCGCGCAGTGTTGGCCGCAGCCCGGTCTTCACAGCGGCGCAGGAGTCGTTCTCCCATGCGCGCAGCATCGTCTTGATCTGTGGCAGCGTCAGTTTCGAGCTTTTCGCGGCGGTGATGAACGCCAACCGTTGCTGTGCTCGTTTGTCGTAGACGCGGTACCCGTTCGGGGCTCGGTCCGCCGGCAGCAGCCCCTCGCTTTCGTGGAAGCGCAGCGTCGTCGCCGGCACCCCGTCGCCGAGGAGAGTTACGAGATCAGATCAGCAGGGCTTCGGCAAGCCTGGTCTTCGTCCGTACGCAATCGTCAAAGACTGCGCTCGCCCTGTCGATTCGTTCTGTACGACGCCGCGCGAGAGGCTCGCCCGGCAAGCTTCCCCCGACTTTCGGGAAGTCGGGGGAAGTATCCTATCGCAGGTCGTCAGCCGGTCAGCAACACATCATTGCGGCGCACATGTCCCCACACATGCCGGTGGCCATCATGATCTGGCAATCCCACCACGTCTGCAGGTTGGTCATCAGTTCGGTCATCGGAATCTCCCTCAATTCTGGTCCCGAGGAGACGGGACATCACGACCATATACTGAGTACGTACATAGATAGTAGATGTCGTGTTACCGACGACCCTAGGATCAGGAGACGACAGGGCAGGAGGCGATAGGTGCGGGTGAACGGATTCGGTGAACTCGAGGCGGTAGTGATGGATCGCCTGTGGGCCCGCGGTGCGCGAAGCACCGTGCGGGAGTTGTTCGACGAATTGGCCGAGCAGCGGGTGATTGCCTACACCACGGTGATGTCGACGATGGACAACCTGCACCGTAAGGGCTGGTTGGAGCGCACCCGTAGGGGCAAGGCGTTCGACTACTGGCCGACGTTGTCTCGCGAGGAGCACAGTGCCCGGCTGATGCGTCACGCGTTCGCTGCGGGCGGCAAGTCGGACCTGGTGCTCACCCATTTCGTCGAGCAGATGAGCGACGAAGAGTCGGAGCGTGTGCGAAGAGCGTTGCGCAGACTGACCGACCCCGGCCAGTCGCGATGACTCTGACTCTGTGCCTGCTGCTCTACGGGCTCGTGGTCTCGGTAGCCGGTCCGCCTGTGCTCGCGCGACTGACCCGCCGGGGCATCGCTCCGCAGCTCGGGATAGCTGCCTGGAGTGCAGCAATGGCGGTGGTGATCCTGACCTGGACCGGCGCGGCGATCATGCTCGTCACCGAAGCGGTGCATTGGAACAGAGACGCTCACTGGGTGTCAGCGTGCGTCGTCGAGGTGCTCCGGTCGATCGACGGCCGTGCCGCAGCACTGCTTCAGGGAACACTGATAGCAGTCTCCGCGGTCGCTGCGGCGGCGCTTCCGTTGGTGGTGTGGAGGGCTGGGCGGGGCATGCTGCGGATGCGAACGCACACGCTTCGCCACGCCCGGACGGCGAGGGTGATCGGCCAACGCCTGCCCGGTACCGACGCGGTGGTCGTCGACACCGCGGATCGGCTCGCCTACTGCGTTGCTGGCCGTCCGAAGACCATCGTGATCACTACTGGTGCCCTGGATGCACTCGTCCCGGATCAGTTAGGCGCCGTCTTGGCGCACGAACGTGCTCACCTAATCGGTCGCCATCACCTGCTGCTCGCCTCTGTTCGCGGACTCGCCGCGGCAGCTCCATGGATGCGGTTGTTCCGCGACGGGGCGACCGAGATCGCCCTGCTGCTCGAGATGTGCGCGGACGACAGCGCTGCCCGCTCCCATGGTCGGCGGGCGCTACTCGGTGGTCTGCTCGCCCTCACTGGTTCGTCCGTCGCTCCCGCGGGTGCCCTCGGCGCGAGCGGAGGCGACGTGCTCGCTCGTGCTCATCGCCTCACCGTCGCTGTGTCCACCCCCGTGCACGCGCGGGCCCGCACCCAACTGTCCTTGATCGTCCTCTCGATCACCGCGAGTCCGATCGTGTTCGGTGCCCTCGCCGCTGCGGGTGTGATCATGTGTGGTCCGATGGGCTCTTGAGTGGTCCTGCCAAGAGCGGGTCGATCGGTCAGTGGTGACGGCAGTCGCCGCGCCGAGCCAATTTCAATCGTGCGCCCTCGTCCGTCGAGCGACGGGTAGAACTGTCCCTCGGGTGCGGGGGCGTCGTTATGCAAGGCGATCAGGTTGCCGTCGGTGTCGACGGTTGCGAACTGCGTCGATCCCTGGTCCGTCGAGACGGGACGGCCCGCATCTGCGGGATGAAGAACGCCCGCACGGGACATCTCGTCGGATCGACGACCGCCGGATTCAGCGACGTCCGCGACTCCGCACTCAAAAAGGGATGCGGGCCCCCGAGCACGGCTGTATCACCTTCATTGTTCGGTGTCACCGAAGGCATTAACAGCACGCCGAACACCGTCAGTGCTTTCAGCAAACCGGCCTCCGGAGCTGTGCCCCGTCGACCATGCCGATCAGCTGACTGTATGTCACCGACGATACCAATGAGTACCCCCTGGGGTATCCCGATTCGGGTGTCAGCCGAGGATGGCTTCCCGGAGCTGAGCCATGCTCGGCGCACCCGCCGGCCCGTCACCTGTCATGTACACACGGCAGGCCAGACCGACTGCGGCGGATGTGTCGCCCATGACGTCGACGCCGTCGACGAGAACGGTCGGAGAGCCACGAAAACGCACCTGTTCGGCCATGTCCACCGTGTCCACGCGTTGATAGACGAGCACGGCGTCCGAGTGTTCCGCGGCGAGGAGCTGCAACCGTTCAGCAGTGACCGTCCAGTTCGGGCAACCGTCGAAATACTGCAGGGTGATCTCCATCCACCCACGGTATATCCGTGCTGAAGTTGGCAGCGCACAGGTCGTAGAATTCGATTACGCGGAAGGAGACGGAGTGCCGAACTTCTCCCGTCACTCTCGACGGAAAGGGCTTGCTCATGAATCTGTCCAGTGAGAGTGACGGCACCTCGGCCTGTTCCTGCTGTGGTCGCGATTTCCCGACCGTGAAGTTGCACTCCCTGGCAGGGGGAGCTGCCTATATCTGCCGACGTTGCGGACTGTGGGTTGCGATCCGTCGACGCTAGAGAGAACAGCGTGGGTGTACCGCTCTTCAGTAGGCTGCCTGCACCGATACGTCGTCTCGGCCATGGCGTACCGCCGTACGCAACCGGCGCGCGTCGCCCGTGCGGCTCGATCCGGCCCGTACCAAAGCCCGGGTCGGCGGCGTCCACCGCCGCGACCTTTCGCGGCCATGTCGCGCAGATTCTGCGATTGGTTCCCGTCGACCACGTGAAGAGGCTGTTGCTGCGCCTCGTCCAGCGTCACTCGTACACAGATCGGGTTGTCGGACATGTGCAATGCGTTCACCGACTCGTCGATCGACCCACCGAGCGCGATGGCCAACGCGTAGCGATGCGGGCGAACCACCCGCGGTTGTCCACAGCGGGAGACCCAGAATCTGCCGTATCCGTCGTCGGCAATGGCTCCGATCCGGATCGCACACGGGGACCGATGCGGCCGTGCACGACGTAGCTGCGAAACCGAGCTCGCTCGTCGGCGTCGCCGACTATTGACGGTTTCGGCACCGACCTCCCAACCCACCTAGCAACTACCGGCATCGCTGACGCCTTGGCGAAGAGATCAGGGCCAAGCGAGAGATGGTGTGTATCGAACATCCTCTCCACACGCTCAAACCGATTGATTCACGTTGCGACAGTGTTTCTGTTGGTCGAGTCCGCCGGTGGAGCAGAACGATCTCGGGAGCGCGGACCCGTAGGTTTTCGCTGGCCGGGAATAGACCTATCCCCATAGGGATCGTCGCTCGGTGTGAGTGAAGGTGAAGATGCTTGCAAGCAGGCTGATGGCTGCGGTAACCAGGAGTACTTGAGGTCCGGTGATCGCGGCACCGATCAGAGCCCCGGCTGCGCCTCCGGCTGCGAAGGACCCGAGAAGCATTGCATAGCAAAGCCAGTCGAGGTAAGTACCGCCGCCCAGTAGGTGTCTTTCGATCCCTTGGCCCAGTTTGACGACGGTGCCGGTGACGTAGCTCAGGGGGATGTAGGTTTCTTCTCGTTTCGTGAATGCTGTGTTGAGCGCGCCGAGAGCGAACGCAACCAACAGAATGGGATAGAAATTTACGTCGTCGGACGCCCAGCCGGATATCCCGATATCGATGAGCCCTGCCGCGGCGAGGGCGATGGTCGTGACAACTGTTGCTCCGTGTGGGTGATTGGACCAGTATCGGCGGCGGCAGATCGACGCGATCACCACTCCCGCCAGAAAGGCACCCATCAAAGCCAGCGCCGCCCACGGCGATGCGCCGGGTGCAACGGGCTTACCTTCCGGACTGCCGAAATGCCCGATGACGGCGCGTTCGGTGTTGCCGGTCATGAACGTCACGAAATACCCCGCCGAATGCAGAAATGCGACAGCACCCACCATTCCGGCCAGCGCGGACAGTATCCACGACAGTCGCGCCTCCGCGCCGACGGCTGTTTCGCGGCTGAGTGCCACAGAAGATGTCATGCAACCAAGTCTCCCGGCCGTGTACGGAGCCGCAAGTCGATGAGGTGCAGCTCACTCGGCGGTTCTTCGGTGTTCGTATTCCCTTCGGAAGCAATCGAACTCCCACCTGCACCTCGTCTGCCGACCTCGGTGACAAGCCCACCCAGCGGTGTAATTTGCGTGCTCAAGTAGCACGAACTCGCGGCCCATCCGCGCGTGGTCAGTTCCATCCCTGTGGATCGGTGGGCGGCACAGTGTCCGGATATCAGCCGATGAGTCGGAAGGCTTCCGTCCCGCCGAGATGTGGGAACGCTGGCGTACTGTCCTGCGGTTCTATCGCTACCCCTCGACGCTACTACTCACCGAGCACGTACCGGGGGAGACTTTTCCCGGTATGTGCAGGTGGCCGGTGCGTCCAGGCCCCGTCGCCGTTCCGATCGACCGGTGGGGTCGTGCCGTTTCCCGCCGACCCGATGCCCCAGGTAGCGGTCGGGGCGGTCATCGCTGCTCACCGCTCCGGGCGACTGCCCCGGCGCGATCCACGCCCGCCCCTGTCGTGGCGACGCGGTCGTGGCGAGCGGGAAACTGACGTCACCGGCACACCACCGCACCCGGTGTCAGCTGCACCAGGCTCGGACTACTAGCTAATCGGTGTCGATGCCCGCCGCCGTGCCCACGCCGCTCTGGCCGATGTGCCTGACCTCGTCGATGATCTCGAGTATCGGATCGAGACTCTGATGCACCGCACCCTGGAACTACTAGACATCGAGCCGGACGCCGAAGCGTCCGTCGAATGGGTCGGCGAACAGTGACCGACACGGACGATCCGCCAACGCCAACGCCAACGCCAACGCCGAAGTCCGTGCGCCGACGTCACGGTTTGTCGGTGCCGGGTCGTCCCGCCGCGGGGCCTCGCTTCTTGATCGAGCGCGTGCGATCGACTGCTTCGATGTCCGCATTGATGGTTCGGCGGAGCTTCCTCAGGGTCAGTGCCGACAGCGGCAGGCTTGCTGCAAGTGCGCCAAGCAGTACCAACACGAAGGAAATGTCAAGGCTCGTCAGTGCGTCGACGGCCAAAAGCACTCCTGCGGCGACACACACGAAGAGCAGGCGTGCACCGTTGTAGGCCAGCACATGAAGGGCAAGCTGCCCGCGAGCAGTTGAGGGTGCGCGGAACACCGGCATCGGCCGTCCTGTCGTGCGTAGGGGCTTCCTGGGACCTTGATTCAAATACTATGGTGCATAGTATTTGATGGAGGAGCAATATGAACAGCAGCAGAAACCCCGCCCGAGGCCGACGGAGCTCGACTCGGCGATCACGCCCAGCCGGAGTGCCCGGGGGCGTGCGCGCTCCCTGGGCGGTGATAGGCGCGGGTGTCGTCATCGTCGTGCTCGTCGGTGCGATCGGATACAACCTGGCCCCCCGCGTCCTCGAACGCAATCAGGCCGAGCGGTTCGCGCCGACCGCCGACGACCCGGACCCCTCCCGCGGCATCGACGGCGTCGTCGAGGTCGAGTATCCGGCCGCGCGGCACGTCGAACCAGCTCAGAGAGTTGCCTACGATCAGAGTCCGCCGTTCGGCGGCCCTCACGACCAGACCTGGGCGACGTGTACCGGAGTGGTGTACCCCGTCCCGCTACGCAGCGAGAACGCGGTTCATTCGCTCGAACACGGGGCGGTGTGGGTGACGTACGACCCGAACCGGGTCTCCTCCGACGAGGTCGGTTCACTCGCCGGGCGGGTCGAGGGCGAGCCCTACACGATGATGTCGCCCTACCCGGGCCTGACGGCACCGATCACGCTGCAGTCGTGGGGCCATCGACTCGAGCTCGACAATGCCTCCGACCGGCGCATCACTCAGTTCGTCGCTGCTCTGCGACAGAACCCCTCGACCCACCCCGAGAGCGGAGCCAGTTGCTCGACCATTCCCGGCGCGTTCGATCCCGACAACCCGCCGCCGTTCGACGCCAGCGAGCCAGGACCGGACGCGGTGCCCCTCGAGGAAGACCCGGCCCTCGACAGTGCGCCAGCGCCGATGGGGGAGGGGAGTCGATGACCGTGCACGGCCAGGCCGACGATGCCCAGATCGACGATGCACAGAACGACAGTGCACAGAATGACGCCGCGGAAACGGGACCCAGATCCAGGCCCAGGGCACTGCTCATCGGCTTGGCGGTGACAGCTCTCGTCCTGTCCGGCGTCCTCATCGGCGTACTGCTCACACCGGACAGCGCACGAGTGGCCGTACCGGCATCGAATTCGGTGGATGTGGGTTTCGCGCAGGACATGTCGGTCCATCACAACCAGGCGATCGAGATGTCGGCGATGGCGTTGGGACGCTCGACGGATCCGGTCATCCGGACCCTCGCCTTCGACGTGTTGACCTCGCAGCAGAGCCAAGTCGGCACGATGCAAGGCTGGTTGACACTGTGGGACAGGCCATATCTGCCCGACGGCCCGACGATGACGTGGATGACCGGGGCCAGCTCGACAGGGGGTCACCCGATGGACATGAGCGCGTCCGCGAACGACAGCGGACAGGACGCGACGTCGATGCCCGGCATGGCCAGTACCGCCGAGCTGACGGCACTTCGCCGGATGAACGCCGAAGAATTCGACGGCCGGTATCTACAACTGCTCCGCCGCCACCATCGTGGGGGAATCCCGATGGCAGAGCAGGGAGCAGCGAACGCGACAGTTCCCGCTGTCGCCGCGCTCGCGGGCTCGATCGCCTCCGCGCAAACCGCCGAGGTCGGTCAGATCGATGTCCTGCTGAGCGCACACGGGGTCTCACCGTTGCCGGAGAGCTGACGCCGATATCTAAATACTATGTTGCATAGTAATAACGATTGGGATGACCCCCATGACCGGCATCGGCACGCATGAAAAGGCGTCGAATCGTCGAGTTACTGTGCAAAGCACTCACTTTCGACGCCGAATCGATAGGCGAAACAGCGACGAATGCAGTCGAGAGTGTGACAGAAGGGGCTTGTGGTGTCGATGGGATCACGCAACACTGACCCACGGCCGACACGGCATCCACTGCGATCGTGACCGGCATTCAACGAGAAGGGTGGGGTGACCACGTGAACAACGCGGGAAAGACGACGCCGAGCGGCGGGCGACGTCGCGCATGCCGAGGTGCGCGGACATACGTGATCGTCGGTGCCGCACTCGGTGCGGTGTTCCTGCACGCCCCGGTAGCCGAAGCGAATCCGGGTCAACCGGCCGTGGAGTCCGGGGACGAGGTCGAAGGTCAGCAGACCGCCGACGCCGTCAGCCGGTTGATCCGCCTGGCCGATCGGGCCGCGACAATCGGTACCGATCCGATCGCGGTGGCAGACCTCGCAGCCTTCGCATCCTCGACGTGGGCCGCCGCCCAGGCCGGCGGCGTCATCGCGGACACCGCCGGCCCGGTGTCCGCGTCGGCAGGATGCATCGTCGACGCCATCGCCCGTGGAGTCTCGAATGCCCCGGCGCAGTCCCTGTCCTGCCTGGCCCCGTTGGCGACTCTCGACCCACTCCTGGCCCTTCGTATCGCCGCATCGCTCCAGGTCGACGCCCTCGACCCCGCAGTCCCGCATGACGGCGACCGAGGTGGGGAACAGGATCCGGTGACGGGCAACACCGGCCGCGATTCGCCCGTGCCCGGCACCACCGACACCCCTCCCGCATCCGAGACGACCGCGCCCGAAGATTCTGTTCCTGATGCAGCACAGCAGCGCGGTTCCACGTCCGGTGGCTCGGCCACCTCCCGAGGTACTGCGTCTGCTGTCGCACCCAGCAGCGGACTGGTCACCTCGAATTTCGGCACCCGAAGCGGGACACAACACGGCGGTGTCGACATCGCCGACTCACTGGGCTCACCGATCGTCGCCGCGGCCGATGGAACGGTCATCAGCGCCGGGCCCGCACAGGGCTTCGGGCTGTGGGTTCGGATCAGACACGACGATGGATCGATCACCACCTACGGGCACAACAACGGAAATTCGGTCACGGTGGGTCAGCGCGTCCGTAAGGGCGATCGGATTGCAGAGGTCGGGAACCGCGGTAACTCGACGGGTCCGCATCTGCATTTCGAGGCGACTTCTCCCGCGGGACAGAAGGTCGATCCGCAAGCCTGGCTCGGTGAGCGTGGAGCCAGAATCGGGGTGGGCACACGTGCGCGATGAATGCGCCCGATCAGGCCCTTGCCAGTAAGCGCGATCAGGCGATGAGCTCGCGGCAGTCCCCGAGCGCGGGACGGCCGCGACAGCTCAGGTCCGTTGACTGGTCTCGCTACCGATCTTTTTCAGAAAGTCGTTGTAGGCGTTGAGTTCGCTGTACCCGTCTTCTTCGGCGTGCCGGTCCGCGGCAGCCGATTCCTCCTTTTCGTCCCGGTTCCACCGAATGCAGAAGATGAGCACCACCAGCAGGGCCACCGGCTCACCGTAGGACCACGCAAGCGCCCCGGCGAGCTTCTGATCGGATACCGGATCGACACCCCACTGCGGGGGAGGGGAGGCGAACGTGGCGAGCATGGGGGTGCTCGACATCATCAGGATGACACCGAAGAACACATGCAACGGCATCTCGACGAACAGGTCGAACAACCGGCCCAGATTGCTCTGCCGAACGGGGAGGGGGCCGACGGCGAGCACAGGGATGATGAACAGCAGCCCGCTGGCGAAGAAGAAGATCTCCATCGATACGTGCCCGATGACTGTGATGGCGAGAACATCGAAGATCGACGACAGATACAGCCCGTAATAGCTGAAGAGGAACAACGGGATCGTCAGACCTGGATGTAGTGCGATGCGCCCGGCGCGGCTACGCAACCCCGTCAGCGCCGCGATCAGTACCCACCGCCCGGCTCCGTGATGAGCGGTGGCACGCAACAGAAGTCGTCCGGGCGAACCCACCACCAACAACGGTGGGATGGTCATCGACAACGTCAGATGCTGGAACATGAAGACGCTGAACAGGCTGTATCCGTAGCGTTCGACCTGCAGTCCGGTCACCAGGACCAGCGCCGCGCAGCCGAGCAGAAAACTCGCACTCCGCCACCGTGACCATGCGATACCCCGGCCGCGGATCCGGTAGAGCCCCCAGCAGTACAGTCCGGCCATGACGATGCCGGCGATCGGCAGGATCGGGAGCGGCGGAAGATCGAAGCTCAGCAACGCTGCCAGGGTCGGCGGGCCTTCCGGGGGAGTTACGGCGGCGATGTTCATCGGGCCCCTGTCATTGCTTGTCCTTGCCTCGGATCACCAACGTCAGGGCGATGGCAGCGAGACCGAGGACAGTCAGGCCCACGATGGAGAGCAGCATCATGGTGTTCTGTTTCGGTGGCCGGTCCTCGCTGGCGGACGGGTTGTTCGGATCGTAGGCCTGCGTCGGCGTGGTCGAGGGAGCCGGCGAGGTCGCACCGCCCTGCGATTGCTGTGCAGCAGCGTCCGGGCGGGTGGCGGTCTCCGCGACGTCGACCGAAAAGCCGTACGACCCGGTGATCGGGTGCCCGTCCGCGGAGGTGACGCGGTAGCCGACGGTGTACTGCCCGTTGGGTAGGCCGTCCTCGAGCAGGACCGATACGTCGGGGCCCTCGACCGTGGCCGTACCCTGCGTCCACTGAGTATCGCCAGGACCTACCACGCTGATGGTCGCGAACGATTCGTTGATGTCCTGATTGAACTTGAGGCCGACGCCGATCGGTGCGAACTCGAGCGTCACATCGGCCGGGGGGTCGGAGCTGACGAGTTCACTGTGCGCCGATGCCGGGGCCGCGGAGAACAGTGCTGTGCCGCACATGAGCACGGCGACCAGCATCCATCGTTTCACGTTCGGTTCTCCTCTGGTCGTACTGATTCTCCTTACTACTATGCGCACTAGTAGTAAGGGGGTGTGAGCCTACGGGGGTCGGTCGACCGTGTTACTTGTCGACGTCCGGCCGTTTCGATACGTCCGGTCCGGCAATCGCTTCGGTGATCACTTCCGAGGGCGCGATCGAATCCGAGTGCGGGCCACCGACGTGCTGCTCGGCGCGGATGCGTTCGACCATGTGCGGATAGTGCAGCTCGAACGCCGGCCGCTCGGAGCGGATCCGGGGCATCTCGATGAAATTGTGCCGCGGGGGTGGGCAACTGGTCGCCCACTCGAGGGAGTTACCGAAGCCCCAGGGGTCGTCGACGGTGACCACTTCGCCGTAGCGGTAGCTCTTGAACACGTTCCAGATGAACGGCAGCGTCGAGGCCCCGAGGACGAACGATCCCACGGTCGAGATCTGGTTGAGGGTGGTGAATCCGTCGGACGGGAGGTAGTCGGCGTAGCGGCGCGGCATTCCTTGGGCGCCGAGCCAGTGCTGGACGAGGAAGGTGGCGTGGAAGCCGAGGAACGTCAGCCAGAAGTGCCACTTGCCCAGTCGTTCGTCGAGCATGCGGCCGGTCATCTTGGGGAACCAGAAGTAGATGCCGGCGTAGGTCGCGAACACGACCGTTCCGAACACGACGTAGTGGAAGTGCGCGACGACGAAGTAGGTGTCGGTGACGTTGAAGTCGATGGGCGGGCTCGCCAGGAGCACTCCGGACAGTCCACCGAAGACGAACGTGATCAGGAATCCGATGGAGAAGAGCATGGGGGATTCGAGGGTGACCTGGCCGCGCCACATGGTGCCGATCCAGTTGAAGATCTTCACCCCGGTCGGCACGGCGATGAGGAAGGTCATGAACGAGAAGAACGGCAGCAGCACGGCACCGGTGGCGTACATGTGGTGCGCCCACACCGCGATGGACAGGGCGGCGATGCCGACGGTGGCGTAGATCAACCCCTTGTACCCGAAGATGGGTTTGCGGGAGAAGACCGGGAAGATCTCCGAGACGATTCCGAAGAACGGTAGCGCGATGATGTAGACCTCGGGGTGTCCGAAGAACCAGAACAGGTGCTGCCAGAGCAACGCTCCGCCGTTGGCGGGATCGAAGATGTGGGTGCCGAGTTTACGGTCGGCGAGCAGGCCCATCAGTGCTGCGGTCAGCAGTGGGAACGCCAGCAGGATCAAGATCGAGGTCACCAGGATGTTCCAGGTGAAGATCGGTAGCCGGAACATCGTCATTCCCGGTGCGCGCAGGCACACCACGGTGGTGACCATGTTGACCCCGCCCAGGATGGTGCCCAGGCCGGCGACGAGCAGGCCCACGATCCACAGGTCGGATCCGATACCGGGGGAGTAGACGGCGCTGCTCAACGGGGTGTACGCGGTCCAGCCGAAGTCTGCGGCACCGCCGGGGCTGATGAAACCTGCGGTGGTGACCAGTGCGCCGAACAGGTACAGCCAGTAGGAGAAGGCATTGAGCCGGGGGAAGGCGACATCGGGTGCGCCGATCTGCAGCGGCAGGATGTAGTTGCCGAAGCCGAAGACGATCGGGGTGGCGTAGAGCAGCAGCATGATCGTGCCGTGCATGGTGAAGAGCTGGTTGTACTGCTCGTTGGAGAGGAACTGCATTCCCGGGACCGCGAGCTCGGAGCGCATGATCAACGCCATCAGGCCACCGACGAGAAAGAACCCGAACGAGGTCACCAAGTACATCAGTCCGATGACCTTCGGATCGGTGGTGGTGACCATCGTGTGCAGGAACGACCCCTTGCGGGCCCCGCGGGGTGGATAGGGGCGAACCGCCGGCGCAGCCGGAGGAGATGTCAGCGCCGTCATGGAACCACCTTCGTGTCGCACGCGAATTACAGGACGCGTCCGCCAGTGTAACCCAAATACTATGCAGCATAGTATTTGGGGTTGTTCAGATCAGCAGGACCGCGCACGCTGCGGCGGAGACCGCGCTGAGCGAGACGACGGCCAACACGGCCGGCACGACGAGGGGCAGCACGGCGGCGGCAGCATAAGCGCCCGCTCGGGTTCGGCTCGGTGTTTGCGCGCTCGTGTCGAGGTGATGCAACCGCTCGGTGGTCGAGTCCCCGATCAGGCCCAGTGCCCACAGTGGCCGCGCAGAATGCGCCTGCGAGACCGTCGACAATGCCGAACGTACAGTGTCGGCGCTGGTGACTGCGGCCGCGGACCGGTCGGCTGCGACCTCGACCAGGACCCGTACCGCCGCGGGTGCCGCGGCGAAGAGGGGAACGCGAGGAAGCGCTTTGGCCAGGATCTCGCAGATGTTGACGATGCGGTGATGGCGCCCGCGCAGGTGGGCACGTTCGTGTGCGATCACTGCTCGCTGTTGTTCGGGATCGAGATGGGCGAGCAGGCCTTCGGTGGCCACGACGTAGCCGGGGCGACCGTCGATGCTGTAGGCCAGCGGGAGTGGGTGGTCGAGCCACATGATCGGTTCGGGTCCGGGGTCCGTGCGCGCCACGACGGCGATGACATCGCGGTGATAGTCGCGGACTTTGGACCGCGCTCGAAGCTGACGGCGAGTCGAGCGCAGGACGCGCGCCGATGCCGACGCCGCGAGGACGACCGATGCCCCGGCGACCGCTTCCCCGATCCACGGCTGGGCCGCGTGTTGCAGCGAGCCCAGGCAGCGGACGGCGAGTTCGACCATGCCCTCGGCCGGCGCATGGCCGGGCCAGAGCAACACCGCCACCGCGGATCCCACGAGAAACAGCACCCCGGCGATGCTGCCGATCCAAGCGGTCAAGGCGAGAGAGGGGCCGACGGTGCGGGTGAGTGAGGTCAGCAGCGGCGGCATGGCAACGGCCACCAGGGTCGCGGCGAGGAGTAATGCCAGTGCGACGATCACCGGTTCGCGTCCGGCAGGTTCCCCCGCAGGGCGTCCAGTTCGTCGTCGGTGACGGTTTTCGCGAAATGCATCAGCACGGCGGCCGAGTCGGTGCTGGTGTCGAGGATTTCGCGCAGCGCTTGCGAGGTGGCCTCGGCCCGAGATTGCACGGGCGAGTAGAGATAGGCGCGTGACTGCTTGGTCCGCTCGACCCACCCCTTCTCGTGGAGATGGGTCACGACGGTCAGGATCGTGGTGTAGGCGGGGTTTCTGTCGGCCATGCGTTCACGCAGGTCGTGGACCGACTGCGGTCGATCACATTGCCAGAGCACGTTCATCACCTCCGCTTCGAGATCACCGAGCCTTTTCATCGCCAGTTCTTCTTTCCTCGTCGTGTCA
This sequence comes from Rhodococcus sp. NPDC077669, assembly GCF_040686915.1. Lineage (NCBI taxonomy): Bacteria > Bacillati > Actinomycetota > Actinomycetes > Mycobacteriales > Nocardiaceae > Rhodococcus > Rhodococcus sp. NPDC077669. Next base: position 31,731 of record NZ_JBFBMD010000034.1, read on the forward strand.
GGTGATATCGACTCCGCGTGCCGACAGCCACGCCGTCGGGTCGGACTTGGCACCGTCGGGTTGCCACACTTCGTAATGCAGGTGGGGTCCGGTGGATTGGCCTCGGTTGCCTACCGTAGCAATGAGCTCGCCGGCTTTCACGCGTTGACCGGCGGTGACGAGCGCCTGGTCTATGTGGCCGTACACCCCGATCGTGCCGTCGTCCTGACGAATACGCACCCACAGGCCGAACCCTTGCGCCGGCCCTGCTTCGATGACCTCACCGTCGGTCACCGATACGATCGGCGTCCCGATCGTATTGGCGATGTCGAGTCCGTAATGCGTTGTCCCCCAACGCGGCCCAGAACTGGAGGTCAATGTGCCCGACACCGGCACCACCGAGAGCGGGCGCCGCGCCTCGGCATCGCGTGCGGCGCGCTCCGCCGCCCGAACTCCCCCCTCGGCGAGTTGCTCGGTCATGCGCTGCGCGAGCCGGCCGACATCGAGATCGGGCATTTGCAACACCTGCGGGGGTGAGGCGACGACCGGGCTCGGCGGCAGGACGCCGGCGGGAGGGCTATCGATACTCGCAGCGCTGAGCGCCACACTGTCCTGCGACCCGGTGTTCGGAGACGTCGCTGCCGCGGACAGAAAGGCACCGACCGCGACCGACGCAGCGATGGCGCGGCCACCCGGCTTCGGCACCCGGCGGCGATGAAGTCCGCGGCGAGCACGTCGCGACACGGCCTGCACTACATCGCGGCCACCGTCGCCGTGTGTCGTCTCGTCCGGACCGGCCACGTGCACCCACATCGACGCGGCAGTGTCCGCGGCCGCGGTGTCCCAGGCGGCGCTGACCGCGTGAGCGGGTACATCCGGTGCGGGCGTCTGCGCCGAAGGCGTGTGCTCGTCCTGCGACCGATTGTCGGAGTACACGGTCTCGGCGGGCGACTCGGTCACGAAACGCGAGGGTGCGAACCCGGCGTGTCGATGACGGGGGTGATCGATGAGCGCCGTCGGCCTGTTGCCGACGGGCATCGAGACCGCGACGCCGGGTGCCGGCGCTGCGTAGTCGTCGTCGATCGGATCGGGTGTGCGGTGTCGGGCCAAGATCACAATCCTTGGTGGCTACGAGGCCGTGGCCTCGCTCGAGATAACGAAATGGTGACGGTCAGGCCACAGGTTACTACTATCGAGCATAGTTTTTCCATCCCACTCGACCCGGATTCGTCCGTACCGCTGGTCACGGTCCTCGGAGGACATCCCGCCGGGCTACGACATCCCGCCGGGCTACGACATCCCGCCGGGCTACGACATCCGCACCGGAACAGGGCTGGGCGTTTCGGGTATCAGGGGTGATCGCGCCGAGAGGACAGGCCACCGAGCATGGTGTTGTACGCCTCGAGTTCGGTATCACCTTGATCGTCGACTCGGCGGTCTCGTTGCCGTGCCGCGCTCTCGTCGGCCGCCGACCACCGGACCGCGGCGAGAACCGCGGCAGCGAGCAACGGCAACTCCCCGATGCCCCACGCCAGAGTGCCGCCGCGCCGCTGGTCGGCCAGCAGGTCTGCGTTCCAGTCCAGACGCAGTCCGCTGTAGAAGCTCGCTCCGAGCGCGGTCTCGAGATCGATCGTCACGACGAGGAAGAATGCGAACCCGGCCAATGCGGTGATACTCGCGAGCAACTTCGTCAGTCCCGCGATCGGTCTCGGTACCGGGTCTTCGCCGACCGTGCCCCAGAACATCACCATCCCGACGGTCAGGAACCAGCCCTTCATCACCATGTGTGCCACATGCGAGTCGGCGACGGTGTCGAACAGTCCGCCGGGGTAGAGCAGGTAGAAGCTGCTCAGGAACACCGTGGTGCTGACCCACGGGTGTATCGCGATCCGGGCTGCTCGGCTCTGCCATGCAGCCCGGAGCCATTCGCGCGAGCCCGGTGCTTCGGCGGCCGACGCGGTCGGCAGGACCGAGGCGAACAAGGTTGCCGGTCGGCCGAGGACCAACAGCAACGGCACGGCGACGGCGACCGCGGTCAGTCCCGCCATGTGCACGCTGAACATCGCCGGGCTGTAGAACCCGACCCCGGACGAGGTCGCCACGAGCAGCACCGCAGTACCCGCCAACCAGCTCGCTGTCCACCGCCGCCGCCATGACAGGCCTGCCCGCCGACGGCGCCGCACGGCCACCAGATACAGGACGGCCGCGATCACCGCCGCGGAGCCGAACACCAGGTCGAAACGCCACTCGAACGCCAACCGCGCAGCGGTGGGCGGGCCGTCCAACACGTAGCCCAAGGCCTCTTCGTGCGCCTGGGGCAGCGAGGTGTCCTGCGGCGGGGGCGGGGGAGTGCGGCCCAGTGCGACCGCCAGGCCCACGGTGGTGACGAGAACGAGGGTCTCGATCATCGACAACGTGATCAGGGATCTGCGCCTCGCGGGGTCGTGAGCCAGAGCGCGGACCGTTCGTCGTCGCTGTATCCACCCGAGGGTCCCCACGATCGCCAGAGCTGCGATCTTCGCCAGTATCAGAGCGCCGTACGTCGAATCCCACAGCGACGTCACGGGCACTCGCACGGCAGCGTTGACCACTCCGGAGACCGCCATGATCACGAACGCGACCAGAGCGAGCGTCGAGTAGCGGCGGGTCGCGACGGCAAGGTGCCCACCTCCGCGCAGCGCATGAGCGAGAAGTGCGAGGAGTCCGCCCACCCACAGCGCGGCAGCGAGGATGTGCAGGATCAACGAGTTCGTCGCGATGTCGTGATTGCCGCCGGTCGAGGAGTGGCCGGTGACCGCGCGCGGGATCAACGCGAGCATCGACAGGGCGAACAAGGCGGGGGTCCATCGATGCCGCAACACCGCCGCGCATGCTGCGGCGGTGATCGCCGCGACCGCAGAGGTGATGGCCCATGCAGTGGAGGCCTCGACATCGCCGATCGCACCGAGGAACTGCACCGGTTGCGCTGCAACGGATCCGACAGGTTGACCCGAGGCGTCCGAGAGTGTCAGCGGCACCAACGCCGCCGCGCACACCGCCCACACTGCGGAGGCCTTCGCCGCGGTGCGGACGGCTACGTACCCGTCGATGTCGAGCACACCCGACCTCTGAGGCGGAACGAGAAATGCCGCGAGGAGCAGCGACCCCGCCGCCACGACGGCAGCCACCTCGCCGATCGCGGTCAGTGCCGGGATCCCGTACGTGGTGATCGGGCCCGGATCGGGCAGACCCAACAGCACGAGCGCTTGCGACGTCGACATCGCTGCGAGCAGTGCAGCGACCACCGCGGCAATCGCTGCGCACAGCACCATCACCTGCGATCCGGAGCGTCGATCCACTGCGCCGCGGGTCGAATGGGCCGCTTCGGTGGCCATGGTGTGCGCCTCTTCCCGGTGGATCGTGTTTCCGGCATGGGCGCGAGGCAGTCCGACCTGCGCCGACAATGAACTACTACGAATGATAGTTGTACGAGTCCGGGCAGCCACCGCCGGATGATCCTTCAACACTTGCATGTATGCGCATATCGCAATATGTTGTCGTTCTGCGGATCTGACACGACGAAGGAGCAACGATGGGGCACGGACATGGCCACGGGATAGAGCCGGGTTCACCGGCCAGCGCGTCCGGTAAGCACCTCGGGCGACTGTGGATCGCTGTCGGTCTGGGGGCGGTCACCCTGGTGACGCAGGTCGTCGTCGGCCTGTCCACCTCGTCGCTGGCGTTGCTCTCCGATTCCGCACACGTGTTCACCGACGTGTTCGGGGTGCTGATGGCGATCGTGGCGATCACACTCGCACAGCGACGATCGACCAAGGCTGCCCGCACGTTCGGGCTCTACCGAGCCGAGGTGTTCGCCGCATTGTTCAATGCACTTCTGCTGTTCGGTGTGGCCGGTTGGATTCTCTACGAAGCCGCGCAACGCATCACGAATCCGCCCGAGGTCCCCGGCGTCCCGGTGATGGCGGTGGCCACCCTCGGGCTCGTGATGAACCTCATCGCGTTCGTCCTGCTGCGCAGCGGCGCCAAGGACAGCCTCAATGTTCGGGGTGCGTATCTCGAGGTGATGGCGGACATGCTCGGCTCGATCGGCGTACTGGTCAGCGGACTGGTCACCGTCCTGTTCGGGTGGCGGTACGCCGACCCGGTCATCGCGGTCGCCATCGGCGTGTTCGTCCTGCCACGCGCGTTCAACCTGGGCCGTCACGCCGTACGAATTCTGCTGCAACATGCTCCGGCGGGCATTGATGTCGCCGCCGTGGAAAGGGCCCTGACCGATGTCGACGATGTCGAAGAGGTGCACGATCTGCACATATGGACACTGACGTCGGGGATGGAGGTCGCGTCGGCGCATCTGACGGTCGCCCCGGAGGCCGAGACACCGCGGGTGCTCGCTGCAGCGCAGCAGGTTCTCCGCAACGAGTTCGGTCTCGAACACGCCACTGTGCAGGTCGAACCCCGGGAAGGCGAAGGCCGGTGCCGAGAGGTCAATTGGTAGGCAGGTCTCGACCCGGTGCGCGATCGGCACGCTGTGCTGTCGTCGACACGGCAGCGATGTACCGAACCGGCACCCGTCGGGTGGGGGCACAGAGTGGGTCCTCGAGTGCCGCACATCGGCCCGGTCGAGACCGTTCACCCCGAACCCGTCCACCTCGCATGTTCGCGCCCGGTGATGGATCAGTCGACGGTGAGGGTATCGACGGTTCTGGTCACGGCACGGTTCGGCAGTGGCTCGGTGGCGGGGCTGCGCATGACCGCCCCGTCGGTGATCGAGAACGCACTGTTGTGGCAGGGGCACTCGATCGTGCCGTTGCGAACTCGGTTCACTGTGCACCCTCGGTGAGAACAGATAGCCGAGAAGGCCCGGAAGATACCGGGTTCCGGTTGGGTGACGACGACCTGCCGGTCGGCGAGCACGATTCCACCGCCGACAGGAACATCGTTCACCGACAAGGTGACGGGACCGTCGGAAGCGGTGTCCTCACCGGACGGGGCTTCGCCGACGCTGCATCCGGCGGCAGTCAGGCACGCTGTAGCGCAGCTCGTAGCGAGAAAAATACGGCGCGGTAGCGCCGGGATGTCCTCGCTCATACAGCAGGCTCCCCTCGGTACGCCTCGGTGAGCGAGAGGCGACGATCGCGTGTCGGTGGTTGTAGTCGACTATGTTTCGAGCAGTTCCGGTGTCGATCACCCTCACTGTTCGAGCGGATCAGCATGATTGTCCTGTCGCGAATGTATGTGCACTGCAGGGCATTCGATTCGAACGCCGAGATATCTCATGCACGTTCACGATCCGGCGCTGTCGGGCACTGCGGGCAGAGGGGCAACCCTTGTGCCCTCTCGCGTGCCAGTGCCGCCCCGATCATCAGCACCACCCCGCAGGTGATGTAGATGTCGGCGAGGTTGAATGTCGGCCACCAACCGGTGTGAAAGTAGTCCGTGACCGCACCGTCGACAAGCCGGTCCAGAACGTTGGACAGCGCGCCGGCGAGGATCAACGCCAGCGCCACCGTGGTCCACTGCTCCCCGTGCCGAGCGCTGTGCCATCCGTAGGCCGCGACCCCGGCGGTGATCGTCGCCGTGACCGACACGATCACCCATAGGGGCAGCGAATTGCCCAGACTGAAGGCCATTCCGCGGTTGAAGGCGAGCCGCAATTCGAGGATCGGTAGTGGGATCGGAGAGCCGACCAATGCTTCTTGCGCCCAGTAGTCGACGGTCAGCGCGGTAGCGACCAATGTCAGCACGAGAGTCACTGCGTAAGCACGCAGCCGCGTGGGAGACGTGGTGGGCGAGCGGTTCACGGATCCTCGTTCTCGGGTGTGTATCTCGGACAGGTGCTGGGTGTCGACGGAAGGGGATCGGTCACCGCCGCAGAGTTGCCATCACATAAAATACTATGCACCATAGTAGTTGATGAACGGCAGAGGCTCCTCCGGTACCGGCTGCACGCGCGTGCCGTCATGAGATCGGCTCCCGGCATCGAGCCCGGGCCTCGACCTCTCGTCTACGACCCGAGCCGGGCGCGGTGGGTGACCGGCAGCAACGGAGTCCGCGCGTGGATCCGGCTCCTCGCCGCCGCCTCATCCGGGCTGATGTTGTATGCCACATTCCCGCCCATCGATCTGTGGTTTCTCGCTCCGGTAGCACTTGCAATGCTGCTGTTGGCTGTGCGCGGGCGAGGGGCGCGTGCGGGGGCCGGCTACGGCTTCGTCGCCGGCTCGGCGTTCTTCGTGCCTCTGCTGCCGTGGGTGGGGGAGTACGTCGGATCGGTGCCGTGGCTGGCGCTGTCCGTCGTTCAAGCACTCTTCGTGGCACTGTTCGGTGCGGTAGCGGATCGGATGTCCCGACTGCCGTGGGCGCCGGTCTGGGTGGCGAGCGCCTGGGTGGCGATGGAAGCGGCACGATCTCGGGTCCCGTTCGGCGGCTTCCCTTGGGGCCGCATCGCATTCGGTCAATCCGACGGGCCGCTGCTGCCTCTGGCTGCGGTGATCGGCGCGCCGGGGTTG
>NZ_JBFBMD010000035.1:0-36101 GCF_040686915.1 Rhodococcus sp. NPDC077669
GCTGATCCTCGGTAAGTGAACTTCGTGCACGCATACAAAACTCCCCGGTAGTCGGAACTGAATTACTCAGTCCAACTTCCGGGGAGCTGTGCAACAACGTCTGAACGCGTGAATGTCGCATTGATCCCAACCGGGGGGGGCGAACTGTGGACCTGGACGGCTGGCGGCTGCTGCTAAGCCCGAAAGTTGTTGCCCCCGAACGAATGAATGGCCCATTCACAACGTCTGAGCCCGTGAATGGGCCATTCATCCCAAAGGGGGGTGAAGCAGGCAGAAGTACTACTGCTTCGCCGACTCCAGTGCCTCGTTGAACGTCGTGGACGGACGCATCACTGCGGCGGTGGCTTCGGGGTCCGGGTAGTAGTAACCACCGATGTCGACCGGGTTGCCCTGTACCGCGTTGAGCTCGCCGACGATCTTCTCTTCGTTTTCCGAGAGCGTCTTCGCGAGTGCGGCGAAGTGCTTGGCCAGCTCGGTGTCCTCGGTCTGCTCGGCCAGTTCCTGTGCCCAGTAGAGGGCGAGGTAGAACTGGCTGCCACGGTTGTCGAGTTCACCGGTCGAGCGCGACGGGCCCTTGCTGTTCTCGAGCAGCTTGCCGGTGGCCGAGTCGAGTGCGTTGGCGAGGATGGTCGCCTTGACGTCACCGGTCTTGGTTCCCAGGTCCTCGAGGCTGACCGCGAGAGCCAGGAATTCACCCAGCGAATCCCAGCGGAGGTGGTTCTCCTCGATGAGCTGCTTGACGTGCTTGGGGGCCGAGCCGCCCGCGCCCGTCTCGTACAGTCCACCGCCGGCCATCAGCGGAACGATGGAGAGCATCTTCGCGCTGGTGCCGAGTTCGAGGATCGGGAACAGGTCGGTGAGGTAGTCACGCAGGATGTTGCCGGTCGCGGAGATGGTGTCGAGCCCGCGGATGAGACGTTCCATCGTGTAGCGGATCGCCCGAACCTGCGACATGATCTGAATGTCGAGGCCCTCGGTCTCGTGATCCTTCAGGTACTTGCGCACCTTGCCGATCAGCTCGTTCTCGTGCGGGCGGTACGGGTCGAGCCAGAAGACGACGGGCATTCCGGACTCACGGGTGCGTCGCACTGCCAGGGCAACCCAGTCGCGGATCGGCGCATCCTTGACGATGCACAGACGCCAGATGTCACCCTCTTCGACGTCCTGCGTCAGCAGAACCTCGCCCGTCGCCAGGTCGGTGATGTTCGCGACGCCCCCGGCGGGGACCTCGAACGTCTTGTCGTGCGAGCCGTACTCCTCGGCCTTCTGTGCCATCAGGCCGACGTTGGGAACGGTGCCCATCGTCGTCGGATCGAACTGTCCGTTGGTCTTACAGAAGTTGATCATTTCCTGGTAGATGCGGAAGAAGGTCGACTCCGGGCTGACTGCCTTGGTGTCCTTCGGCCGACCGTCCGCGCCCCACATCTTGCCGCCGCTGCGGATCATCGCAGGCATCGACGCGTCGACGATGACGTCGCTGGGCGAATGGAAGTTCGAGATTCCGCGTGCGGAGTCGACCATCGCCAGCTCCGGACGAGTCTCGTGGCACTTGTGCAGGTCGTCGATGATCTCCTCGCGCTGCGCGCTGGGGAGTGCCTCGATCTTGCTGTAGAGGTCCGAGAGGCCGTTGTTGACGTTGACGCCGAGCTCCTCGAACAGGTCGCCGTGCTTGGCGAACGCGTCCTTGTAGAAGACCTTGACGGCGTGACCGAAGACGATGGGGTGCGAGACCCGCATCATCGTGGCCTTGACGTGCAGGGAGAACATGATGCCCGTCTTGTAGGCGTCCTCCATCTGCTCCTCGTAGAACTCGATGAGCGCCTTCTTGCTCATGAACATGCTGTCGATGACGTCGCCGTCGGTGAGCGACACCTTCTCCTTGAGGACGATGGTCTCGCCGCCCTCGGTCAGCAGCTCCATCTTGACCTCGCGGTCGCCCTCGACGGTCATCGACTTCTCGCCGTGGTAGAAGTCGCCGTGGCGCATGTGCGCAACGTGGGTGCGCGACGCCGGCGACCATTCACCCATGCTGTGCGGGTGCTTGCGCGCGAATTCCTTGACGGCCTTGGGCGCGCGGCGATCCGAATTGCCCTCGCGCAGAACGGGGTTGACCGCACTGCCGAGGCACTTGGTGTAACGGTCGCGGATTTCGCGCTCTTCGTCGGTCTTCGGGTTGCCGGGGAAGTCGGGGATCGCGTAGCCCTTGTCCTGCAGTTCCTTGATCGCGGTCAGCAACTGCGGAACGGAGGCACTGATGTTGGGAAGCTTGATGATGTTGGTGTCGGGCAGCTGCGTCAGCTTGCCCAGCTCGGCGAGGTTGTCGGTCACTCGCTGGTCTTCGTTGAGGTAATCGGGGAACTCGGCGAGGATGCGGTTCGCAACCGAGATGTCACTGGAGTCGACGTCGATGCCGGCCGCGCTGGCGAAAGAACGTATGACCGGCAGAAACGCGTGAGTCGCCAGCATCGGCGCCTCATCGGTCAGGGTATAGATGATGGTCGGCTTCTTCGCTGTCATGTTTCGCCTTTGCCTCAGTTTCGACGTCGTCTTTTGGATGCGTTCGTCCTCAACTTTAATCTTCGTTCTCGCCGCTGTGGGGGGCAGTGGGGTATCACTCCATCTGCGTATCCAAGTTACCGACCAGTAGGGCGCTCAATGGATTTCGAGACCGTGTCCCGTCCCGCCTCTGACCACCGTCGGGCCATCCGATTTGCCCGATTAGGAACAAAATCGGCCCCGCCGTCCGTTGAACCGAGCATGACGACCTACAAGACTGTCAATCCAGCCGACGGCACAACCGTCAAGGAATTCGAAACTCTCGACTCGGCCGGCATCGAGCGCGCCCTCGCGGATGCGCACGCCGGTTTCCAGACGTGGCGCAAGACCTCACCCGAGCATCGCGCAGACATCCTGCACAAGGTCGCCGACCTTTATGTCGAGCGCGCCGACGAACTGGCCCGCACCATCTCGCTCGAGATGGGCAAGCCTCTGACCGAGTCTCAGGGCGAGGTCGAACTGTCCTCGAACATCTACCGTTACTACGCCGACAACGGCCCACGCTTGCTCGAGGACGAGACACTCGACGTGCCCGGAGCGGAAATCAGTGTGCTGCAGCGCAAGCCCGTGGGCGCGCTCGTCGGCGTCATGCCGTGGAACTTCCCGTACTACCAGGTAGCCCGATTCGCCGGCCCGAACCTGATGGTGGGCAACACGATTCTGCTCAAGCATGCACCGAACTGCCCGCAATCGGCATTGCTGATGGAAGAGATCTTCCGGCAGGCCGGGTTGCCCGAAGACGCGTACATCAACATCTTCGCGACCAACGAGCAGATCGCCGACATGATCGCCGACGCCCGCGTGCAGGGTGTCTCGCTCACCGGAAGTGAGCGGGCCGGAACGTCCGTCGCCGAGACGGCCGGGCGCAACCTCAAGAAGGTCGTGCTCGAGCTCGGCGGTTCGGATGTGTTCATCCTGCTCGACTCCGCGGACATGGACGCCACCGTCGAATCCGCAACCCGTGCGCGCCTGTCCAACGCAGGCCAGGCCTGTAATGCCGCCAAGCGCATACTCGTCGCCGAGGACGTCTACGACGAATTCGTCGCCAAACTGGTCACCTCCTTCGAGGCTGTGCAAACCGGCGATCCATTGGATGCCAACACCACCCTCGGTCCCCTGTCGTCGCAGACCGCTGCCGACACGTTGATCGAGCAGATCGACGACGCGGTGTCCAAGGGCGCGACACTGCTCACCGGCGGTAAGAAGATCGACGGACCGGGCGCGTACGTGCAGCCGACCCTACTGACGGATGTGACGCCGGACATGCGGGCCTACACCGAGGAACTGTTCGGCCCCGCAGGCGTCATCTACAAGATCCAAAACGCCGACGAGGCAATCGAATTGGCGAACTCCTCCCCCTACGGACTGAGCGGGTCGGTGTGGAGCGCAGACCTCGACAATGCCCGGGACGTAGCAGAACGCCTCGAGGTGGGCATGGCCTTCGTCAACGAACACGGCACCACATTGCCCGGCCTGCCGTTCGGCGGTGTGAAGCGCTCCGGCGTCGGCCGCGAGCTGGGACCGTGGGGCATGGACGAATTCGTGAACAAGAAACTGGTCCGAGTCTCCGCAAAGTAGCCGTACTCGCCGATGCTCCCCGGGCAGTTGCCCGGGGAGCATCGCGCTGCTGCGGTCATACTGTGTGGATGATCGTCGAACACGCCCTGCTGCATGTCATCCCCCACCGAACCGACGAGTTCGAAACCGCGTTCGCCGACGCGAAATCGATCATCGCGTCGATGCCGGGGTTCGTGAATCTGACCCTCTCGCAGGGCTTCGAGCAACCGAACACCTACCTGCTGTTGGTGGAGTGGGAACGACTCGAAGACCACACCGACGGCTTTCGTGGTTCCGACGAGTATCAGCAGTGGAAGGCGCTACTGCATCACTTCTACGATCCGTTCCCCGTCGTCGAGCATTTTGCTCCGATGTACGAGGCGTGAGAGTTAGGTTCGTGTCTCGACCCTCTCGCCGCACCAAGGAGATTTTCGTGGCCAACGCTTCGTCGTTCGTATCCAAGCAGGACGACCTCGAGATCAGCACCTACACCTGGGCGACGTCCGCCGATCCTGCTCGCGGTGTCGTACAGATCGCACACGGGCTCGCCGAGCACGGCAGTCGTTACGCCCGCTTCGCTGCCGCTCTGAACGACGCAGGCTTCCACGCCGTCGCGTCGGATCACCGCGGCCACGGCCAGTCGATCGTCGACACCCCCGGCGATTTCGGTGCCGCCGCATTCGCCGGCCTGTGGGCAGACATCGAGCAACTGGGCGAATCACTGCTCACCGACTACCCCGACCTGCCTCTGTTCTTGTTCGCTCATTCCATGGGATCCTTTGCTACCCAGCATGTTCTGATCGAGCGATCGGATCTGTACGAGGGCGTGGTGCTGTCGGGCTCGACGACACTCGACGTGCTCGCCGCAGGAATGGCCGACGCCCCCGCCGGTGACCTGAGCGTGTTCAACGCCGCCTTCGAGCACCGCACCGGCTACGAATGGCTCTCGCGTGACGAGGCAGAGGTGGACGCCTACGTGGCAGATCCGCGGTGCGGCTTCGATCTTCCGGCGTCGACGGTTCCCGCGTTGTTCGGCGAGGCCGAGAAGCTCGCCGATCCGCACAACCTGGAGCAGATTCGCTCCGATCTCCCCCTGCTCATCACGTCGGGAACGGACGACCCACTCGCCGGCGGCGGCCAGTTGATCGAGACGCTGGCCGCCCGATACCGCGCGGCCGGCATGAGCGATGTGACCGTCACGCTCTACCCCGGCGCGCGCCATGAAATTCTGAACGAGACCAATCGCGACGAGGTCACCGCCGACATCATCGGCTGGCTCACCGACCGCGCCGGATCGGTCTAACGCCGTCTCAGCTGCACGGGCTGCCCGTCCTCCGGGAAGGGCAGCGACGTGAAGTTCAGCGGTGCAACGTAATCGGGGTCGACCGTCCAGTCGAATCGCAGCAACAGGTGATGCATGATCGTCTTGATCTCGGCCCCGGCGAAGAACATGCCGATGCATTTGTGGACGCCGCCGCCGAACGGCTCCCACGCATAGCGGTGCACCTTGTCCTCGCGGCGATCGGCGGCGAACCGTCCGGGATCGAATTGCTCGGGGTTGGGCCAGTACTGCTCCATGTGATGCGTGAAGTGCGGCGCGACAGAGGCATACGTTCCCGCGGGGACGAACTTGCCTTGCACCTCTGTGTCCTTCACGGCGCGGCGGGCCACTACCGGTGTGGGCGAGACCAGGCGCAAGCACTCCTTCATCACCAGATCGACGTTGGTCAGCTCGTCGAGTTGCGCGAACGAGGGAGCATCGGTGCCCAGCGCCTCGCATTCGGCCCGGCACGTGTCCTGCCACTCCGGATGCTGGCCGAGGTACTGCATCATCGTCGACAGCGTGATCGTCGACGTGTCGTGCGCAGCCATGAGCAGAAAGATCATGTGGTCGATCACTTCGTCGTCGGAGAAATGCTCTCCGTCGTCACCCTCGATGTGGCACAACACCGAGAAGAGGTCGTCGGTCTCGGTGGCTCGACGGGCCGGGAGGTAGCGGCGGAAGAACTGGTCGAGCACCGCTCGGCCGTCCAGACCCCGCTTCCACCGCGTGCCCGGAACGCGGTAGCGCACGATCGACGTGGCAGCCTGCACGCAGGCGATGAAACTCGCATCGAGCTCAGCGATGTCGGCGTCCGTCGTTCCCTCCGCACCTCCCATGAAGATGCTCGTCGCGACGTCCAGCGTCAGTGCTTTCAGCGCCGGATAGACCTGGAAGTCGCGGCCCGGCTGCCACGCGTCCAAACCCGTTGCTGTAACTGGATTCAACGCTGCGACGGACTTGGTCAGCCGGTCCCGAGTGAAGGCCTGCTGCATGATTCGTCGATGACGTAGATGCTCTTCGGAGTCGAGCAGCATCAGCCCGCCGTGGAAGAACGGCCCGATCAACAGCGACCAGCCGTCACCGTTGGCGAACGCCTTGTCCGCGTTCTGCAGCACTTGCTGACACGCATCGGGACCGAGAACGGTGATCCACTTCTGCCCGGCCATCGTCATCCACGAGACCTCGCCGTACTTGTCCCACCGACTACCGAGCAGCTTCAGAGGGTCTCGAATGTACTCGAGCGTGTGCCCGACGACGGGAAGACCGCCGTCGCCGAACACCGGTTGGAGAGCTGAATCTGCGGGTGGAGCAGCCAGAGCACGTGCCATTGTCGACCTCCGTCAATCTGACATGACGTCATGTCAGATGAGATGTAGTCTGCGTCACAGTTGCGGTCTCTGTCAAGATCTACCCATGCCTCCCACGACGCGTCGCTACAACGGCATGAGCGCCGACGACCGCGCGGCCGACCGCCGAGCGAGATTGCTCGACGCCGGCCTCGAGGTATTCGCGGCAGCCGGAGCGAAGGGTGCGACCATGACCGCGATCTGCGCACACGCCAAGCTGACCGAGCGCTACTTCTACCAAAACTTCAGCAGCAGAAACGACTTGCTCGAGCAGGTCGTGGAATCGGTGTCCGCCGAGATACGAACGGCAGCGCTGGATGCACTGCACTCCCCCGCCCGGACCGTCGACGAGAAGGTACACAACGCAGTGACCGCGTTCGTAGGCGTCCTGACCGAGGACCGTCGCAAGGGCCGGGTTGCGATGATCGAATCGCTCGCCGTCGACTCCCTCCGCGAATACCGACGAAAGTCCTTGCGCGGCTTCGCTCATCTGGTGGCCGAACAGTCGCGCGAACTCTACGGCGAGAAGGCCTGGCCGCAACCACAGTCGGAGATCAACGGTCTGCTCTTCATCGGTGGACTTGCCGAACTCGTGATCGCCTGGCTGAACGACGAAATCGACATCGCACCTGCAGACATCGTCGACGCCGCAACACGTCACTTCATCGCTACCGCGCACCGCTGAGGTGCGCTACGCGCAGTGGCGTGATTATGTGCCCGCAGAGGCACTTACCCGCAGGCGCACTCCTACCGGTCGAAGTGCGCCTTCGAGATCTGTCCGTGCACGCCGACGGTCTTGTCGACCACCTGCGAGACGGTGAAGTTCGCGGCAGCGGAGAGGTACGCATACGCCGTCGCTCGATCCATGCCGAGATCGGTCTCCAAGAAGTCGAGAGCATTGACCACAGCCCGACGCATCGCTGCGTTCAGGTCCGAACTCTGGCCGCCGACGGCCCCGTCCGGATCTGATAGGCCGATCGGAATCCACGAGTCCTCGTTCTCGGCAAAGGGATACGAGTACGCGACGGACGGCGCGTCACCGCTGCCTGCCTTGCAGACCGTAAGGCGGAAGGTGCCGCGAAGAGACCCCTCCATCGCAGTCAGCGCCACCTCACCGTCACCCATCGCCATGTGTGGATCGCCGACGTAGAACAGCGCGCCCTCCGCGAACACGGGAAGGTAGAACGTCGAGCCGACGCCGAGCAGACCGACGTCGATGTTGCCGCCGCCGAGCGTCGGGGGAATCGAGTTGGCATTCGGGGATGTCAGACCGGGGTCGCTGGCGAACGCCACGCCCATCATGCCCATGAACGGACGCAGCGGAAAGCGCACGGCCGCATCGCCGTACCTCATCACGCCCTGCCCGTCCTCGACGGCCGTGAACGTGGACACGTTGCCGTACTGCGTCGGGTCACCCGATTTCCTGCCGTCGCTTCCGATCGGCGGCATCACCTCGTCCAGGCTGATGCCCGCCGGTGCCTCACCGGACGCCGTAACTGCCAGAGAGCCCTTGCCGTGCCTGCTCGACACCACGCCGTACGGCACCCGCGGAACGGCCTCCAGAGTTTCGATCTTGAGCACATCGCCGCGCTGCGCACCTTCGACAAACACCGGGCCCGTCACCACGTGCGGTCCGTCGACGTCGAAGTTGCGAACCGTTCGGTCGTACCCGCCTGCGATGTCGATCGCGTCCTGAAGAACATCGGACTGGGAAACACCTTTGCCGCCGAAGAATTCGACGGGATCGCGGCCCTGGTCTTCGAGGATTCCCTCATGGCTGAGCGCGTCGATGGTCACCGTCTCGCCGGACTTCATCTGCAGCACCGATTCGGACTCGACCGTCGGGACGTACCCCCACAGGACCTTGTCGACCTCCGAGCTCAGGTAGTGATCGCCGGAGATGTCACCGGCTCCCGGCTGAAGAATGCCGACCGGTGCCGGAGCCGATGAACTCGCGGCGGCAGTGGTCGTCGAGGTCGTCGAACACGCAGCTGTAGTTGCCAAACCAGCCCCTGCGCTCATCGCTGCCACCGCCCGAATGAAGCCGCGTCGGCCGATTCCTTTGCTGATAGTTTCCGCTGCGTGCTCTGCCATCGACTGCGCCATACTGCCTCCTGAATTGTCCGAATCTCGAACGTAGATCAGGGGTGTTTCTCAGCAGTTACGAACGCGCGTCACGCGAATTGCTCAGCGACTCAACTGGGGTCGCTGCCGGCGATCGCCGACCACCAGATCGCGGTGACAGCTGCCAACAGACTCACCGCCAGAAATTGTGCAAAGCCCCCACCGTCGACGATCAACCACAGCAGCCCGATGAACGGGCCGGCCACCGCTGCGGGGGCGTCGAGCATGATCCGACGACGCAGCGAACCGAATCTGGCGCTGCGCCTGCGCAGATCGGCGTCGTTGAGGCGCGGGGCATCGAGAGGTGTTCCCGGCGGTAAGGTCGATCGCCGCCGACCGGAGGGCAACGCAACGATCCCCGGTTCGACGACGATAGCGCGGTGAAGGAAATTCGTAGTTCGACGAATAGGCGGTGCTCGCACGCGTCGGTAGATTCACTGCCATGCCGACAGACTCCACACCCGACGGATTCGCTCTCGAACGCTTCGACGTCACCGATTCCGGGGCCATCGCCACGATCTTCGCCGCCAAGGACTACAGAAACGGACTCTACGTTCTGCATTTCGCAGACAACGCGGCCTTCGTGGGCTACTCCGAATCACTCGCGGCCCGAGTGAATGCCGACCGCGAGATATGGCCCGACATCGAGGCCCTCGAGGTTGCACCCGGTGCCGCAGATCGTTTGGAGCAGCTCACCGATCTCGTGTCCCAGCTCCACCCACTGCGACAACGCCCGTCCGAGCCCACCGCGATCGGCGAAGCTCCGGGAGTGAAGACGGCACTGCCCAAAGAACGAGCCAAGCGCACGACGCTCCTCGACGCGGCCGTGGGACGCAGTCGTCGCCAGTTCTGGGAACTGTCCGACCACATCGCGTACCCCGCCATCCGCAGCATCGTGGCCGACTACATCAACTCGTCGATCCCCGACCCAGCCAACACCGCGAAATACCTCTGGCAGACAACCGCTCTGTCCGACATACAGGACGACACCGGTCCGCGACGATTGCTGACGCTGACGTGCGGCGGCTTCGAGACCCTGCGAGTCGACGAAATCGTGCACGACGACGACACGATCGAACTCGACCTGCGCATCAACACCAACGTTCCGCGCGACCGGACCGACGAGCAGCTCGAGGTCTCCAACGAAACCGTCAGTGCCGGACGGGGACCGTACCGAGAGGAGCGGGTCTGGTCGTGGTCGATCGACCTCGGCGCGTTACTGGAAGAAGACGTGGACGTCGACCTCGGTATCGACGACGACACGTTCGACGATCTCGCGTACGGCCTCAACGCGCGGCTGATGCGGTCCGGAAACTCAACGGGCGCAGCGGCACACAACAACGATCTCGCGGCCGACCTACTCGCCGAGGCGTACCGGCAGCTGTTCGAGGCCGAGTGACCGACCGCCTCTGGTACGTCGCGTATGGCTCGAACCTGTTGCGAGAGAGGTTCTCCGTCTACCTGACGGGCTCCGAGGACGGCTCGGAGTTCGGGGCACATCCACCGGCACCCTCGTCGGAAGAGGTCGAGGCGGAACGCTGGTTGTGGATCGATCACGCCCTGTACTTCGCAGGCGTGTCCCGACGGTGGACCGGGGCGTCGGCCTTCGTGTCGCTGAACACCGATCCCGCATATCCGTCTCTGGTACACGGATACCTGATCGACAGTGTGCAGTTGGCGCACGTCGCCTCGGTGGAGAACGTGGTCGATTCCGTCGATATCTCGGCTGTGGAATCACTGAGCATCGGCGAGTGGGCCGCACTCGACATCGACCGCCGAGGTAAAGCATACCGAGGGAAATACGATGCGCTGCTACGGCTTCCGGACATCGACGGACTGCCCGCGTTCACACTGACGAGTTCGATCGTGCGGGAGCACGGCGAACCGTCGAGCAAGTATCTCTCGACGATCCGGCGTGGACTGCTGTCCGCAGAGATCGACATGGACGTCGACGCCTACCTCGACGCCGCCGCCGGACGCGTCACTTCAACGCGTCGAGGTTCGTCTTCAGAAGCATGACGTTGTAATCGGACCACCGAGAAGCCGTGAAGTACAGGTCTTTTCCGCTCGACATCGGGTGAATGAACGGCGCGTAGATGCCGCCTGCCGTCTGGTTGGCGTCGAGAATCGTCCTCGGTTCGCTCCACGGCCCCTCCGGGTTTTCCGCTGTACGCGCCACCAGCGTCCGGTTGTTCTCGTTGCCGTACATCATGACGTACCGGCCGAGGTAGTCGTTCCACGCCACCGACATCTCGCTGACCGGGCCCTTCACCACGGCCACGGTGTCGCCGACGTTCTTGGACCATTGCTTGGCCAGATCGGGATCTTGCGTCGAATACTCGTACGCGTCGAGATTCTCGATCTGATCGGGCGCGACTCGGGAGACGAACGCGTCGCCGAATCGTCCGTTGGGAGTACCGAACTGGTACAGGTATTGACCGTCTTGTCCCAGAACATAGGCGCTCTGCTGGAACTTGCCCTGACTTTCGTGGACGTTGGTGAAGCCCGGGATCGTGACACCCTTGTTGACGCGGATCGTCTTGGGATCCGTCGTCCAATTCTGGCCGTTGTCGATCGATTTGGCCGTCGCCGAGTAGTTCGTGATCCAGCGACCGGGTGTGCCCCAGCTCTGCACCGACATGTAGTTGATGTACTGGGTGTTGCCGATCGCGATAGCCGCCGTGGGGATGGTCGTGTCCTCGACGCTCGGTAGCTTCGCGCTCGAGATGATCTCGGCGGCGTAACGCGGATTGTTCGCTCTGACAACCGCACCCGAGGTGGTGTTCGCCGGGTCGGCCGGACCGATCGTGATGCCCTGCGACAAGTTCGTCGACGCGTTGTCCGAGCGAAAGAGTGCATTGCTGCGCCACTGGGCATTGCCGGAGGAGCAATCACCGAACGTGTCGCCGAACGCCATCAAGATCTGGCCCGCACCGTTGTCCCAGGTGATACCGAGGTCGGTTCCGGACATCGCCAGGTTGTCGTAGGTGTCGTTCACGCTCTGCGGACCGGTGACCCAGGCGATGCTCTGGGTGTTCCCGGTGATGCGCGGCAGAGGACCCTGCGGTCCCTGCGGGTTCTTGCCCGACATTCCCGCGCTGCCCGACGAACCGAACAGCGGTGAGGAGCCCGGCCCACCCAGGCCGCCGCACGGTTCTGCAGAGACGGTCGGCGCAGTCAATGCGCTCAGCCCGCTCACTGCCAGTGCCAGGACAGCCCCGACAGCAATATGCCGACTACGTAAGCGCATGAACGAACCCACCGTTCCCCTTGTGAAGCACGATACGAATGTGACTGTTGGGACGAGTGTTACGCAAATACACTTAGGTCGCAACAATTAGTTCGTGTCGATGCTTGACAAATCGAACGCTATGGGAATGACACCTATGTGATTACTGCGCGATCAGGCGGGCATGCGCGGTGTCGAGCAAGAGCAGAGCCGCTCCCTGCACGACGACCGCGGTTCCGTGACCGATCGCCTGGTCAGCGGTGATTCGGCGGCCGAAGCTGGGCTTCCGGACGGCGATGTGAGCACCGGCCGCGACGTAGAGCACGTCGAGCCCGGCATTGATCCACAGCAACTTGCTCAAACTCTTCGACGTCGGGACCGAGGAGTTGAGCGCTCCCGACCCGGCGATCGCCACATCGATCGCACCCCAACCCGCGGTCTGCTGGCCGAATGCACGACGGGCAGGAGACGAGCCGCGCACCGCCAACACCGTTCCGGCAAGCACACTCACACCGCCCCACACGGCGAGACGCCGACCGAGTAGTTGGGCGACGGCGGGAGCTTCCATTCGAGTCATCGCTCCAGTGTGCCGGGCTCGAACCCGAAGGCGACCCGTAACGCGCGGTCCGTTGCTGCCGATCACCGAGCACCGGGTATTCGTGCTCGAAACGAACGGAGTCACCATGCTGAAGAAGATCCTCGCCGGCGCTGCACTGACGATCGGCGTGGCGGTGCTCGCCGCACCGACGGCATCCGCTGCGCCCGACGACAACCCGTTCGGCCCCAAGGACTCCACATCGAGCTTCGTCAACGCATTCGACCCCGCGGCCTACGGCAGCGCGAGCGAGAAGTCGCTGATCATCAGCCCGTTCGGGACCACACGACAAATCGACTGTTCCTCGTTCCATGCCCGCACCTGGTGCACTCAGAACGGCCACGCGCTCACCGACATCCGCATTCCGGCCGGATCGTCGGAATGGGATTACCGGATGCTCTACGTGTACAACCCGTTCTAACCGTCGGATAAGGCGCAGCCGCGATTACAGCCCGAGCGGATGCGCGTCGGCCCCGGGCAACCAACTGTTGCCCGGCCCGACCCACCCCCTCTCCTTGATCATCTTCTTCGCCGCACGTCGATGGCGGCCGAGCAGGCGGTCGAGGTAGAGGAGCCCGGCCAGATGGTCGGACTCGTGCTGCAAATACCGCGCCAGATAACCCGTGCCTTCCACCGTCACCGGGTTGTTCTCCACATCGACACCTGTCACACGAGCCCAGTGGGCACGCCCGGTCGGAAACAGCTCCCCCGGCACGGACAGACATCCCTCGGTGTCTTCCGGGTCGGGCATCGTCTCCGGAATTCCAGAGGTCTCGAGCACCGGGTTGATCACGTGTCCGCGGTGACGGACCCCACCGTCCCGCAGGTCGTAGACGAAGACCGAACGTGGGTCGCCGATTTGGTTAGCCGCCAGACCCGCACCGGGTGCAGCCGTATTGGTCTCGAACATGTCCTCGACCAGCGCTGCGAGCTCGTCGTCGAACACCGTCACGCGAGTTGCCGGAGTTGTCAGCCGGGGATCACCGGCAACCAGGATCGCTCGAATCGCCATGAGATGAGGATAGTTTCGCTCCGAGAGCGGCGGAGCCCTGGGCAACGAGGTTACTGTCGATCTGTGGCCCACTCCCGTCGTACCTCCGCCGCGCACCCCGCAGACAAGGTGTGCGCGTCGTGCGGTCGGCGGATCGAGTGGCGCAAGAAATGGGAGAAGAACTGGGATGACGTCAAGTACTGCAGCGACACCTGCCGGCGGCGCAAAGTGAGTGCAACCGACAAGGAACTCGAAGACAAAATCCGATCCTTGCTCGACGCCCGATCACGCGACGCGACGATCTGCCCCTCGGACGTCGCACGAGCCCTGTCCGACGACGCCTGGCGCGACTTGATGGAGCCCGTTCGCCGCGCGGCCCGACGTATGGTCGACGCCGGCGAAGTCGAGATCACACAGAAGGGGTCGGTCATAGATCCCTCGACCGCAAAAGGACCGATCCGGATCCGTTGGAAGCGTTGACGGAAACCTGTCGGTGGGTGGGTATAGCTTTCGTGGTGTGAAGACATGGGGGGATGTGTTCGGGCTCGGAGACCAGGAGTTGGTCTCCGAGCTTGCTGACGTGGCTTCACTCGAAAACGCTCTCGCAGCAAAGAGATTGACGTTGCTCGCCGAGATCGACCGCCGCGGCTTGGCGATGAAACTCGGGCACTCGTCCGTCACCCGCTGGTACGCGAAGTCGGTGCGCATCACGGACGGATCCGCCGCCCGCCAGAACGCACTGGGCTACTGGCTGTTCGATCACCCCACCGTGCTCGACGCCCTCGCTGATGGCCGCATCCATGCCGCGCACGCCGCCGCCATCGCCGAGGGATACGACGTCGTCCTGGTGGCCGACCCGACGTTGGATCAGGTACGCCGCGACGGAATTGTCGACGAATTGCTCGACACCGCGATGCGCAACACCGCCGGCCAAGTGACCTCCCGCGCGCACGCTTTGGCGCATGCGGCCGCGGACGACGCCCGGGCACGACACGCGAAAGCCGAGAAACAACGCCGAGAGCAGGAACAGCGGGAACAGGAGCGTCGCGCCGCCGACACCGCCACGTCCTCCGACCGACACGGCGACCCGACACCGGATCCGGAACCGCCTGCGCCCAAGCCTGTTCCGCTGCCGCCTGCACCGCGACCGGTGTCGGAGAACTCGGCACTGAACCGATTCGACCTGCACCCTCTCGCCAACGGCCGCTTTCAGTTCGGTGGCGACATGGACCGGTTGCTCGCCGAGAAGCTTCTCACCGCTCTGTCGCCGTTGACGGCACCTCGGCCGGGGCCCGGCGGGGAGCGCGACCCGCGGAGTGCGTCGAAGCGCCGGGCCGATGCGCTCGATCAGATCCTCGACCGACACCTCCGCGGCAGCACTCGTGGGTCGGCGGGCGGGTCGCGGGCGTCGGTGCACCTGATCGTTGCCCTGCGGGACTTGCTCGCTCACGGTGGCAACAAGCAAACGGGTAGCACTGCAACGGATTCGGTCGACACGGGTTCGGTCGCGGGGAGCTCCTCGAACGGCGGCGACAGCAACGGCTCGCGTCCGGATGGAGTGGCCCGAGGGATATCGCTGCTCGCGGCGATGCGACATCCGGATGTGGTGGTGCCGGGCAGAAGTCTGCGTCCGACCCGGGCGACGCTGGTTCTCGCGACGCCACCGCGGCCGGCCGTGGCGGTGACAGTAACGGCGGGCAGAAGTCTGCGCCCGAGCCGGGCGACGCGGACTGGCCGTTCCACCTCGACTGGACCGGCCCCATCAGCCGCTTCCTCGCCGAACTCGTCACCTGCGACGCCGACCTGACCCCGGTCATCGTCGACCACCACGGCGTACCACTCGCGCTCGGACGAACCACACGACTCGCCAGCGACGACCAACGCATCGCCCTGGCCATCCGCGACACCTGCTGCGTCATGTGCGGCCGCCCAGCCCAGTGGTGCCAAGCCCACCACATCAAATTCTGGGAACACGGCGGCCCCACCGACCTCGACAACCTCGCGCTGGTCTGCGGAGAATGCCACCGCCTCGTCCACCACGGCGACTGGCAGCTCATCATGGGCGACGACGGACACCCCTACGCCATCCCACCCGAATCCGTCGACCCCAGACAGCAGCCCCTCCCCAGCTACCACCGACGAAAACAGCGAGCAGCCTGAACAACTCAGGCGCGCAACGCGCGCTTGAGTAACTTTCCGCTCTGGTTGCGGGGCAACTCGTCCAGGAAAGTGACGGTCTTCGGCACCTTGAACGGCGCGATCCTGCCCTTCACGTGGTCGATCAACTCCTGCGCCGACACCTCACTTCCGTCCTTGAGCACGACGACAGCAGTCACCGCCTCGATCCACTTGTCGTCCGGAGTCCCGATGACCGCCACCTCGGCAACGGCGGGGTGGGTGTAGATCACGTCCTCGACCTCACGAGAAGCAACCAGAATTCCGCCCGTGTTGATGACGTCCTTGATTCGGTCGACGACCGTGATGAACCCCTCGGCGTCCCGAGTCACCAGATCACCCGAATGGAACCACCCACCCGAGAACGCTTCCGCCGTCGCCTCCGGCTTGTCCCAGTAACCGTCGCACAATTGAGGCGAGCGGTAGAGAATCTCACCGGGCTCACCGTCCGGCACATCGTTACCGTCCGCGTCGACGACGCGTGTCTCGACGAAGAACACCGCACGACCACACGACGCCGGTCTGGCCTCGTGCTCGGACGGCTGCAGAACCGTTGCCAGCGGACCGATTTCGGATTGCCCGAAGCAGTTGTAGAACTCGATGTCCGGGTATCGCTCACGCAGCCGGGTCAACACCGTGACGGGCATGATCGACGACCCGTACTGCGCCTTCTTCAACGACGACAGATCACGAGAATCGAGGTCGGGGTGATTGGCGAGCGGAACCCACACCGTCGGTGCCAGGAACAACGACTTGATCTTCTCGTCCTCGATTCGCCGCAGAATCTCCGCGACGTCGGGCTTGCGCATCAGTCGCACGGTCGCCCCGACCGACAGATACGGCAGCATGAACACGTGCATCCCGGCCGAGTGGTACATCGGCATCACCAACAGCGGGTCGTCGTCTTCGGTGAACCCCAGAGCGATCACACACGAGACGTACTCGGCAACGAGCGCGCCGTGAGACATCATCGCGCCCTTCGGTTTCGACGTCGTGCCGGAGGTGTAGAGCAACTGCGCCAGGTCCGTGGAGTCCGCGGCCGGCTCGAAGACCGAATCATCCCCGGCAGCGTCGAGCAGATCCGGAAGCGACACCACGAACTCGACGGCGGTGCCACTCCGAACGGAATCGAGAGTGTTCGACAACTCCGGGTCGACGAGCACAGCCCGTGCGCCCGACTGATCGAGCAGATACAGCAGCTCGTCGCCCACGAGTGCGTAGTTGATGGGCACGTGCACCAATCCTGCTCGCGCACAGGCAAGAAATGCCACCACGTACGCGTCGGAGTTGACGCCGTACGCCGCTACCCGGTCCCCCTTGTTCAAGCCCATAGCAACCAGCCGACGGGCGACCCGCGTCACGGCAGTGTCGAGCTCGCGGTAGCTATGGCTGCGGCCTTCGAATGTCACGGCCGTACGGTCGGGAAATTTCGCCGCCGACCTGCGCAGAACGCCGTCGACGGTGCTGACTCGGGTGCCGTTCGTCATGACAACGACGTTATAGGACGTCCAAGCTTCTTGCCTCGACTTCGACGTCGATGGTTCGCTCGCCGATCACGGGGCATTCGGTGTTGCATGACAATCAAACAAGCACTCGACAGTCTCGAGACTGCCTCGTTTCTCGACGGACCCAGCGACGCGATCCATGGCGTACTTGCACCTGCGGTAGCGGACAGTGCCGTCGGATCAGCGCTGCACGGCCGGTGGATCGGGCACCCCATCCACCCCGCGCTGGTGACGGTGACCATCGGCAGCTGGACCAGCGCCGTCGCGCTCGATCTAGTCAAGAACCAGTCCAGGGCGGCCAAAATTGTCGTCGCGCTGGGTCTCGCGTCCGCGCCGCCGGCGATAGCGACCGGATGGGCCGACTGGTCGACGATGAACACTGTTCAGCGTCGGGTCGGCATCATCCACGCAGCCTCGAACGCAACCGGGGTGTTCCTCTTTCTGGGCTCCTACCTCCGTCGCCGGAAGCAGACCGACGGAGTCGCCAAAGCTCTGGCGGCGGCCGGCCTCGCAGCCGCAGGACTCGGCGGACTCGTCGGCGGGCACCTCGCCTACAGCACCCCCGGCAGCGAGGCCGAGTCCGAAGCTCGACACCGCCTGCCGAGCTGACCCGTCAACAGTTGTTCGGTTCTCCGATCTTGACCACCGACAACACGGCTTCGCCCTCGCCGATGAGGACACCGGGAGTCGGATCTTGTTCGACGACAATCCAGTTCGAATCGTTGACCTGCATCCGGCCCTCCCCCGACGCGTCAGCGCTGCGGGAGTAGAAGACACCGGCCGCCTGGATCGCGTTCTGCGCAGACTGCAGATTCATACACACAACCGGAGGCATTGCGACGAGGGCCGGCGCCGGCGCGGTCGATTCGGATACGACGGGCTCGGACGCGGCGGCATTCGGGTCGTCGGTTCTGACGGCCGAGGTCGGCGCGGCTGCGGTCGCCTCGACCGTGACCGTACGGACCTCGGTTCGGACATCGGACTCACTCGGGCTATCCGAACCGCAGCCCGCAAGGGCTACAGCGGACATCGCAAGCACGATGGCCGATCGCACGGTGAACCGGGTATTGCTCGACATGAAAGCCTCTCGGTAGGACCGACGCTCACCGTCGGTCGATGCCCATATGACATCGCCAGACCAAGGAGTCTGTTACTTCGGAAGCGTCTCACATCGTTTCCGTACGCTGTACGGTAGACTGCGTCGGCCCAGGGCGAACCACCGTCGGGGCAGCGAAAGGTGGCCAAAGCGATGAACGCAGTCCAGCCGATGATTGCCGACGAACGAACGACACCCGAACGAGAACTGTCCACGATCGTCGTGCGTGGAGCCCGGGAGAACAATCTGCGCGACGTCGACCTGGATCTGCCGAAACGCTCGCTGGTCGTGTTCGCCGGCGTCTCCGGGTCGGGCAAGTCGTCACTGGTGTTCGACACCATCGCTGCCGAGGCCCAGCGGCAGATCAACTCCACGTTCACCGCGTTCGCGCAGACGTTCCTACCGTCCTACGGCCGACCGGATGCAGATCTGATCGCGAACCTGTCGGCCGTCGTCATCGTCGATCAGAAGCGACTGTTCGGTGGTCCGAGGTCGACGGTCGGCACCATCACCGACATCGGTGACTGGCTGCGCATGCTGTGGTCCCGCGCCGTCACGCCGAACATCGGCTACGCCAACGCCTTCTCGTTCAACGACCCCGCCGGGATGTGTCTCGAATGCGAGGGACTCGGCGAGGCGAAGGTGGTCGACCTCGGCGAACTGGTGGACGAGTCGAAGTCGTTGCGGGAGGGCCCGTTAAAGCATCCCGACTTCGAGGTCGGCAAATGGCCGTACCGGGTGTTCGCCGACTCGGGCCTGTTCGATCTCGACGTCCCGATCGAGCAGTACTCGGCGCGCGAGCGTCACCTCTTCTTCGACGCCAAGCCCGGCGAGGTCGAGGTGACCAATCCCGACGCCGTCATGAAGAGCTACGAGGGCATCGTGTCGAGGTTCCGGCGAAGCTACCTCGCCAAGGACGCAGAAGCGCTCAAGGGCAAGGCGAAAGCCGCGTTCGAGCGCATCGTCACGCGCGGCGTCTGCGAGGCCTGCGGCGGTTCCCGCTACAACGACACCATCCGCGGTGCCACTCTCGAAGGACTGTCCCTGCCCGACGCGTTCGCCATGCAGGTTTCCGAACTCGCCGACCGTATCGAACAATGGGACATCAAGGGCCTGCACTCCGTCACCGCCGAAATCGTCACGCAGTTGACCAGACTCGTCGATCTCGGCCTGGGCTACCTGAGCCTGGACCGTGCGACGTCCTCGCTCTCGGGTGGTGAATCCCAGCGCATCAAGATGGTTCGTCACCTCGGAGCCACGCTGAACGACATGCTCTATGTCTTCGACGAACCGACGACCGGTTTGCATCCTCGCGACGTCCACCGTCTGAACGACATGCTGCTCGCGCTGCGCGACAAGGGCAACACCGTCCTCGTCGTCGAACACGACCCCGAAGTGATGGCCATCGCCGACCGGATCGTCGAGATCGGACCGGGCGCCGGAAAGTCTGGTGGCACAGTGGTGTTCGAGGGAACCTTCGATGAGCTCCGCCGAGCCGACACCAGGACCGGCGCCGCGCTCCGGCGTGATGACGCCGAGATACGCACTCCCCGTGCGCCTTCGGGCTGGCTGAGCATCTCCGGTGCCACCACCCACAACCTGCGCGACGTCAGCGTCGACATCCCGCTCGGGGTACTGACAGCCGTCACCGGTGTCGCCGGTTCCGGAAAGTCGAGCCTCATCCACGGACACCTGCGCGAGGCCGCGCCCGACGCCGTTGTCATCGACCAGGCACCGATCCGGGGCTCACGCCGTTCGTCCCCTGCGACCTACACCGGTCTGCTCGATCCGATCCGCGCGTACTTCGCCAAGAAGACCGGGCAACCGCCGTCGCTGTTCTCCCCCAACTCGGACGGCGCGTGCCCCGATTGCCAGGGCAGCGGTGTCATCTTCACCGAACTCGGATTCACCGATCCCGTGACGAGTACCTGCGAGACGTGCCAGGGCAGGCGCTTTCGCTCCGGGGCAATCCGGCACACCGTCGACGGCGTCAGCATCGCCGACATCTTCGAGATGTCCGTCGGGGATGCGCAGGACTTCTTCGAGGTCAAGAAGATTCGAGACATTCTGCGCCGCTGCCGGGACGTCGGACTCGGCTACCTCTCGCTCGGTCAGAACTTGTCGTCCCTGTCCGGCGGCGAACGGCAACGTCTCAAACTCGCCACCGAGCTGATCGGGTCGTCTTCGGTGCTGGTGCTCGACGAACCGACGACAGGTCTGCACCCGTCGGATGTGTCGAACTTGATCGCGTTGCTGTCCGGGATGGTCGATGAGGGCAGGTCGGTGATCGTCATCGAACACAACCTCGACGTCGTCGCCGCGGCGGATCACATCATCGATCTAGGTCCCGACGGCGGCCACAACGGCGGGCTGATCACGTTCACCGGGACGGTCGACGAGCTGGTGGCCTCGGACACTCACACCGGTAGGTACTTGGCACGGAGCCTGGGGCGTTGACCGCTCCCCGATAGTGTTGGCGTCCGAAGAGACACCGGACAACACAGGAGTGGCAGTGCAGCGTCGATCGGCACGAATGATCTCAGCCGGGTTCGCGGTCGTCGCGCTCGTAGCGGCGGGATGCAGCACCACGGAAACGGACGCGCCACCCGCCGCCGATCCGGCACCCGCGGCGAGTGGCGAGTTTCCGAGGACGATCACGTCCGGCTCGGACGGCGGCTCGGTCACCATCGACGCTGCTCCACAGAAGATCGTGTCGCTGAGCCCAACCGCGACGGAGACGCTGTACGCCGTCGGGGCGGGCGACCAGGTGGTGGCCGTGGACGATCAATCGGACTTCCCCGCCGACGCTCCGAAGACAGGGTTGTCGGCGTTCACCCCGAGCCTCGAAGCGATCGTTGCGTACGACCCCGATCTGGTGATCGCCTCCACCGACCTGGGCCTCGTGACGTCGACACTGGCCGAGGCAGGCGTTCCGACGCTGGTGCTGCCTGCCGCGACGAGCATCGACGATGCCTACTCGCAGATCGAGCGCGTCGCGGACGCCACCGGCCACGACGCCGACGGCGATGCCGTCGTGTCCCGGACTCGTGCCCGGATCGATGCAGCCGTCGCGAGCGTCCCGACCCGCGAGGCGCCGCTGACGTACTTCCACGAACTCGACGACACGTTGTACACGGTGACGAGTGCGAGCTTCGTCGGGCAGATCTACGGTCTGTTCGGACTCACCAGCATCGCCGACGGTTCCGACGCCGGCGACTACCCGCAGCTCGCCGCCGAGGCCGTGATCACGTCGAACCCGGATGTGGTGTTTCTTGCCGACGCCCAATGCTGTGGCGTCACAGCCGCTTTAGTCTCGTCGCGACCGGGTTGGGGGTCGATGACCGCCGTCCGCGACGGCCGGATCTTCCCGATGGACGAGGACCTGTCGAGTCGATGGGGCCCTCGTATCGCAGACCAGGCAGAGGCCGTCGCTGCGGTGGTACAACAGATCCCTGCGTGAGCTATCGATGCCCGATACGAACCTCGTCCACGAATACATCTGTCGCCCAAAGCAAGCGAGACCTCATCTGGTCGGGCAGGGTAACCGTCAATTGGACGAGGTACTGATCGACGATGTGGTGGACCACGACATACCTGGTCCGAGCGAACAACGTCCGACCCTCCCAGTCGTACCGACCCGCAATCGAAACGGACGGTAGACCGCAGAACGGGTCACGGTCGTAGCTGACGTCGATCCATTCCGGAAGTGCCCGGGAGTCGCCGAACCCACATGCCAGCAGGGTCTGCGGATCGAGTGACCGCGTCAACTTTCCGGTCAAGACTGCCGCGTTGGGAACGAACCCGTCGACCGCATCTGCCGGAGAACACAGCACCGCGGTGGCGTGCGGAAACAGATGCGCAGGAACGAGATCCCACCCCGGCAGCGCAGGGAGCTCCAGACCGAACCTTGCGCATTCGTCGAGATGTACGGGCGCGAGCTCGACACCACGCTGTTGCAGAACGCCCTGCATCGATTGTTCCCGAGTTGTCACTGGACGTCCCGTCGACCCGACATCGACGCCGCTCGGTCTGCTTCGATGCGATCGAGGAATCGAGGCGGGCGCAGTAGCTCTCGCGCGTCGTCATGGGCAAGCTGCGCACGGCCCCAGGGATTGTCCCGACACCACTGCAGTACGGACAGCAGCGCGTTGGGCTCTACCTTCTTCTCGCACGCCATCAGGACCAGCACCTGATCCGTTCCACCGGCAGGGTCGCGATACACGACTCGGATGGTGGGGTACCAATGTGAATGCGACACCGCAGGATTCGGATGCGTCTGCGGCTGCAGCTCGACGATCCCGTCCCACGGGACAACCGTGATTGCAGTGGTGGCCTTCCATCCGCGGCGCCGATAGATCTCCTCCACGAGGCCATCGGGATGCAGCGAAATTCGGGTCCGATCGACGACGAGCACACTCAGTGCGAAAATCAGCAGACATATCGGAGCGCCGAAGTGCGACATGACTACGACGCCCAGGTCGTGACGCGTTGTACTTACCGGGGCGACTCCTCCCCACTGGATGTAGGACAGGCCGGACACCAACGCGAATGCGAGTATTCCGCTGCGATACAACACGGTCCCCCGCCCCGGCACTGCCACGCCTCGGCCGACTCCGGCGACAGTCACCGGTCGCACGAACAGCGACAGCCGCGCAGACCCGATGCCGGACAACGCCACGGCCGCTGTGAGCGGTATCAGCACCGCGAGCACCAGGAACGACACGAGGAGAACGGTCTCCCCGGAAAGCGTCCCGAACAGGAGAACCGGAGCCACGATCGTCGCGGCAAGGACTGCAGACGAAACTCCGAGAGCTACCAGCCAACCCAGGTGAACACTGCGCCACGTCCGCACCCACAATGGATACTTCTGTGCTACCAGGCTCTTACGCAGCACGTCCTCGGTCTGTGGCGTGCGATCGTCTCTGATCTCGCTCATTTTCCTGCCGCCTCGAACAACTTCTCCACGCCGTAGCTGACGACTTGGCCCAGAGCGATCCCGGCAGCGGCGCCGGCCACCGTGCCGGGCCCCGGAATAATGGAACCCGCCATGCCACCCACGGCTCCGAACGCCCAGGTCGTAATTGCTCCCGCGACTATCGGCGTCGCCTCGACGATCACGGCCTCGGCCGGGTTCACCCCCTCGTCGATTTTTCCCGCAATTCCGGGAATCGCACCGGCAACGACTCCGAAGACCCCGAGCCCGCGTCCGATGTTCTTGGCAACGTCGTCGACGGATTCGACACCGGGTACTTCCAGCGCCCGCCTCGTCACGGCGGCCATGCCTCCGACGACCGACGCCGCGATGGTCGACGGCCAGTCCGGCATCCAGGAGAACGACCCGTCCGGGTTCTCGACGAACTTTCCGGTGGGATTGTCGAGGGCGAGCGCGGTCAACCGCTCGGTGGGCTCGGCCAGCTGCTGCGCAGCGTCGAGAGCGACACTCTCGGCCTGGCGCAGAGCACTCTGAATGTCCTGGGTCAATTGATATGCTGCAGAACGGAGTTCGTCGGCTCGACGCGTCTTCTCTTCACCCAGGCTGTCTGGGATCAGCGCGATCATCCCTTCGGGATTCACCACACCGTCGGCCCGTACCGCGAACCCGCTCGTCGTAGCCGCCGACACCTGAGCCTGCACGTGCGCTTGGGCGGCCTCGACGATATCGGCTGCACCTTCGAATGCAGCTGCGAGCGAGTCGATTTCACTGCAGACGGAGCTCATCCGGGAGCATTCGGCCACTACGCGACCGGCTGCAGCGCGTGCTGCGTCGCCGGTCCACGTCTCGGCCAGTGTGTCCTGCTCTTCCAACACCCCGGTTCGTTGGCCGTTGACGCGTTCGACTATCTCGGCCAGTTCGATCATCGTCTTGCGCATCGACTGCGGCTCCCAGCCGGCGACGTGCGGCACGGTCGGGGTCATTTCGGCTGGTCCATCGCAGCGAGGCGGCGGGCAAGGTCGTCGTCGGTGATCTCGTAGTTCTGCGCGGCACCACGGGCGATGTCCGCAACGCATTCGGCTCGGCCTGCCAGAGCGGCAACAGCTCCCGCAGCCGCTGCGGACGCTGCCGCACACGCTGCGCGAAAGTCGGTACCCTGCAGCGCATTCTCGGATGCTCGGAACGGGGCGAGGGTGTCCAACTCGGCGATCACCTCCCCCGTTCCCGACAGCACATTCGAGAACTGCCGCAGGATCACTGGATCCACATTCACTGTCATGACGCTCCCCCGAGTCGCACCGTATCGACGCCCGGTGAATCGGCGTCATCGGGTTTGACGCAGCGAGCCCGTTATCGGTTCCGTGCCGAAGCTAGGACCGCGACAGTTCCAGTCGCTCACGAAGCGGTGGTGGCAACAGCAGGTCGGGTGAGTCGTAGCCGGTCATGCGGATCCGGTTGACCGGGCCGTCGGTGCACCACTTCATCAATGCCAGAACGGCATTCGGCTCGGCTGCGAGCAAATGGATGCGAATCGCCATCCGGTCCGGTTGGTCCAGCCGGTCGCGGGGACGCTCGATATCGAGCCCAGTCGCTCGGACATACAGTACGGGCTCGGTGAACCCACTTCCCCGCTTCTCTGACGTTCGGTACGTCGAGGCCTCGTACTGCTCCACATCGTCCCAGCGCACGAGGATGTCGTGAATGCGCGGAAAGAAGAACATGCACGACCGTCTGCGTCTGACAAATCCGTCCGCGAACAAACGCAGTTCGACGCTGCTGCGGAAGCCGAGCGTCGCCACCAGTACAACGATGGCAATTCCAGCAATCGGCATACCGGCCGCGCCGAACACGTCACTCTTCGCCAGGGCGACCCCCATTCCTGACACCGAGATGGACGCGACCGTGATCAACAAGAGCTTGGCGGTCCGAGGCGGAATGCAGACGCCGCTACCGAGCGCGTGGTCCTCGACGCGCCGAACGAATCGGACGGGGATTCCCCATCGAATCACGTTGTCGTTGAGCCCGATCCAAACGCAAGCCATGAGGGCAAGTAGAGCGATCGATCCGATCGTGTGCCCATTGTCGCTTCCTTGCACCTCGAGCCGTCCGCGATAGATCGCAATGGCTACCACCGCGACAATCGCGATGACGGCCTGCCACAGGCGGCCCAACGTGTTCGGCCAGTACGGCGCCCAGATAGGTCGTTCTGCGTCGGTGTACTTCGTCTCACTCATGCGTCCCCCACAGTCGGTATCAGGTATTGGACGCACCGGTGGTGCGATCGGTTCCCTGCTGCGCGGTTCGATGAGACGGGGATCCAACGCGTACCTTTGGCGCGGCTAACGACTTAGGAGGGCGATCGCAATGAACGGCCGTCGATTATCGTTCGCTGCCGCGGCCGGACTCGCGGCCGCGATGGGCGTCGGGCGATTCGTGTTCACGCCGCTGCTACCGATCATGGTCGACGCGGCGGAGGTGACCCCGAGCAGCGGTGCCGTCATCGCAACCGCGAACTATGCCGGCTACCTCGTCGGCGCGATCGTGTTGTCGGTGCGCCCGTCGATCAATACGACGACGTCGTTCAGGCTGTGGACGCTCGTGCTCATCGCAAGCGAAATGGCGATGGCTGCAGTGCATTCCACCGCAACGTTTTCGGCGCTGCGGTTCCTGGCCGGCCTGGCGAGTGCCGCGGTGTTCATCGCCTGCGCGAGCACCGTCACCAAGCACAGAGCCGACGGTGCGTCACCAGGAATCGCGTTCGGCGGCGTCGGTGCAGGTATTGCAGCGTCGGGCATTCTGACGTTGCTCGCCGGACCACATCTGTCGTGGGAGGCGCTGTGGTTGTGCTCGGCGATACTGACTGCGGTGCTCGTCGCCCCGGCGTGGACGCTTCGGGTACACCCCGAGCCTGCAGGGCGGTCCGAGGCGGGCGAGGTGAACGCCGGAACCCGCGCGGTGTGGCGGACATTGCTCGTCGCGTACTTCCTCGAGGGCCTCGGGTACATCATCGTCGGCACGTTTCTCGTGGCAGCGGTCGGTGGCCACGGCAGCACGTCGGTGGGTCCAGCGGTGTGGATCGTCGTGGGATTGGCTGCGGTGCCGGCGACGGTGCTGTGGCAAGGGGTGGCTCGTCGAACCAGCCTGCGCAGTGCTCTGGTTGCCGCATTCGCCTTACAGTCCATTGCCGCAGTGCTTCCCGCACTGACCGGGAACACCCTAGCCGCCGTATGTTCAGCGTTGTTGTTCGGGGGAACGTTCATGGGCATCACGATGCTGACGATGAGCACAGCGCACACACTTCCCATCGGCCGTACCGCGGCGACACTGACTGCCGTCTACGGCGTCGGACAAGTGGTGGGGCCATTGGTGGTTGCGCCCGCAATCGGCGATTCGTACGCGATCGCCTTCGCCATCGCGACCGGAGTGCTGGTGCTGGGAACCGTGGCTTCTGTCCGGATACTGCGGATGTCGGCGTAAGGCCACCCCCACATTCGGTTGGGTGCTGACGGGAAAAACCCCACGTGACGAAGATCGCGTCCGCTGTGACCAGGGCCTTCGCTCTTGACGGTTCACGCGCACCTACCCAGGATGTTTCGTACACCCTCGGCGCCGGGAAGGCGTCGAGAATGCGCACAGGGCACATCGACCCCGCGGCGCGCTACTACATCCGAGGAGAAAACCTATGTCCACCACAGTGGCCGATCAACTCGTTCGCGGACTCGTCGACGCCGGAGTTCGGCGCATCTACGGAATCGTCGGCGACAGTCTCAACCCGGTGGTCGACGCGGTGCGTCGGACCGGAGGGTCGGCCAAAGGCGGCATCGACTGGATCCATGTTCGCCACGAGGAAGCTGCTGCTTTCGCGGCATCGGCGGACGCGCAGACCACCGGCACCCTCGCCGTCTGCGCCGGCTCCTGCGGACCGGGTAACCTGCATCTGATCAACGGGCTGTTCGACGCACACCGTTCCGGCGCACCGGTTCTCGCGATCGCATCCCACATTCCCAGCAGCGAGATCGGGTCGGGGTACTTCCAGGAGACGCACCCCGATCGCCTGTTCGTCGAATGCTCGCTGTACAACGAGTTCGTCTCCACCGCCGAGCAAGCACCGCGCGTCTTCCGCGCTGCGATCAACGCAGCGATCACCGGCGGCGGAGTATCGGTGGTGACGCTCCCCGGTGACATTGCCGAGCTGTCCGCTGCCGGCGCAATGGATCCCATCTCCATTCCGTCGACTCCCGTCGTCACTCCGCCCGCCGCCGACATCCAACAGCTGGCCGACGCCATCAACAATGCCGAGAAGGTCGCGATCTTCGCCGGCTACGGCGTCAAGGGTGCCCACGACGAGGTCGTGGCATTCGCCGACACCATCGGCGCTCCCGTCGGACATTCGTTGCGCGGCAAGGAGTTCATCCAGTACGACAACCCGTACGACGTCGGCATGACCGGTCTGCTCGGCTACGGAGCTGCGCACGCCGGTATCCACGACGCGGATCTGTTGATCCTGCTCGGCACCGACTTTCCGTACCAACAGTTTCTTCCCGAGGATGTCGCGACCGCGCAGATCGACATCGATCCGACCAAGTTGGGCCGCCGTACCTCGGTGAAGTACCCCATCCACGGAGACGTACGTGCAACTCTGAACGCGTTGGCTCCGTTGGTCACTCGCAAGACCGATCGCCGGTACGCAGAGAAGTGGTTGGACAAGCACAACGATCTGATGGGCAAGACAGTCGGCGCGTACACCCGCAATGCCGAGAAGCTCGTGCCGATCCATCCCGAGTTCGCCGCGTCCGTGCTCGACGATCTGGCCGACGACGATGCCGTGTTCACCACCGACACCGGTATGTGCAACGTGTGGACCGCCCGATACATCAACCCCACCGGCAGAAGAGCTTTCGTCGCATCGATGCTGCACGGCTCGATGGCCAACGCGCTACCGCACGCCATCGGGGCGCAGTTCGCGCACCCGGGCCGTCAGGTCGTCTCCATCTCGGGTGACGGTGGATTCTCGATGATGCTCTCCGAACTCCTCACCGTGGCGATGTACAAGTTGCCGGTGAAGATCGTCATGTTCGACAACTCGACCCTGGGCATGGTCAAGGCCGAGATGCTCGTCGACGGCCTCCCCGACTTCGGTGTAGACGTGCCACAGGTCGACTACACCGGAATCGCCAGGGCTGCGGGCATTCACGCGCAGCGCGTCGACCAGCCGGGTGATATTCGCGGCGCACTCGAAACCGCGTTCGCCACGGACGGGCCTGCCCTGGTGCAACTGATCACCGATCCGCTGGCACTGTCGGTGCCGCCGACCCTCACCGGCGAGCAGCTCAAGGGCTTCGCGCTCGCGATGAGCAAGGTGGTCCTCAACGGCGGTGTAGGAGAAGCAGTTCGGATGGCGAAGTCGAACCTGCGTAACGTTCCGCGCCCCTGATCCAGATACGGCACCGGTGGTACGGCATGTACCACCGGTGCTGTCGTCTACCGGATCTCGTCCCACAGCTCCCGCTGTGCCGCACGAGGATCCTGCACCGAAGCCGACTCCTCGTCGAACGTCATGACCGTTCGCTCCGACCCGTACGGGGCCCAGCCCGGGTCGCCTGCCGTGACAAAGTCCACCCAGGCGCGGTGAGTCCGGTCGGCGAGTTTCTGCGGAGGGTTCGGCCCGAGGAGCAAACCTCCGGTGCCCTCGGCGAGGTTGTCGAAGACGAACGGGATCTCGATTGCATGGCAGGCACCCAGCTTGCCCTCGTACGACGATGACGGCCACGCGAATTCGTACATATACGTCGCGCAACCCGAACGAGCCTCGGCGATACGGATGACAGGAATTCGGAAGAACCAGTCGGTCATCGCGGCCATCATGACCTCACCTGCGGTGGCGTCGGGTGTGTCGGCGCGGTAGAGCTCGAGCACCCGGTCTGCGTCGGCACCCATGCCCGCCATGGCCATGCGCAGCAGATTCTCGTCGATGTGCCGGAACACGCCGCTGGGTACGAAGAACAGCGCGTGTTCGTCGGAGTTGGATCCGACCATGATCTCGACGTCTGCGGTCGAGCCGGCGGCGATCGCATCGATCGGCCGGGCCGGCACCACGTCCCCGTCGATGTGCGGCTCGTACGCCATGACATTGAGGACCAGCTCGCCCCACAGACGCGGATCGGGTTGCTTGGCAATACGATTCGACAGCGCGGTCTGCGCGGCCGTCAAGTCCACCACCGGCACCGAACCGAAACCGTCGACGGTGGGTTCCACACCGAGGTCCGACGCCAACGCCGCGGTGACCTTCTTCGCGGTCTCCTCCGTCAGCACATGGTGCCCGCCGCCGCTCTGCAGGATGGCGCGGCGGAACAGCCCCTTCGCGCGAGGCATCGACAGCAGCGTGCCCACACTCATCGCGCCCGCCGACTCCCCCGCAACCGTCACCTGGGCGGGGTCGCCGCCGAACGCCGCAATGTTGGCGGCCACCCATTCGAGCGCCGCAACCTGATCCAGCAGACCGCGGTTGGCGGGCGCTCCGTCGATCGCCAGGAATCCGTCGACGCCCAATCGGTAGTTGATGGTGACGCACACGATTCCGTCGCGGGCGAAGGCGGTGCCGTCGTACGTGGGTACCGCGCCGCTGCCGTTGGTGAACGACCCACCGTGAATCCATACCAGTACCGGCAACCCCGCAGCCTCGACGTCGGGCGTCCAGACATTCAAGTTCAGGCAATCGTCTCCGTCGATCGCCACCTCGGACAGAATCTGGTCGATCGGGCTGGGAAATCCGGGCTTGGGAGCCGTCGGGCCGAATTCGGTGGCCTGCCGGACGCCCTCCCACGACTCGGGTTGCTGTGGTGCCTGGAAGCGGTGTGCACCGAAGGGCGGTGCCGCGTACGGGATTCCCTTGAAGGCGCTCACCCCCGCAACTGTGCGACCACTGAGTTTCCCTTGCGCGACCTCTACGACCGGGTTCATCGGTTCCTTTCAATATCGAACGTGAGAACTCCATAGTGCACTCCCGGCCCACGTCGTCGACCCCGGTTGCGGTTATTCTCGACGGACCGCCCAAACCGGACATCGCGATCCGGAACTCGACCGTTTCGGAAGGCTCCACGATGGCCATCGACTACACCCGCAAGCCCTCTCAGCCCGCCCAGCCCGCCGCGTCGGTGAATCTGAGCAAGGTGACGCTGTCCAAGGCGTCGCCCACCATCAGCTTGACCAAGTCCGGTGAGAAGCAGGGGTCGATGCGGGTGAATCTCAACTGGTCGAGCGGGGCACCTGCCGCGCAACCGAAGAAGAAAGGCTTTCTGGCGAAGCTGGCCGCCGCGTCGTACGGCACCGGAGGGGTGGACCTCGACCTCGGCTGCCTCTACGAGCTGCGCGACGGTTCCAAGGGCGTCGTTCAGGCACTGGGAAACAGCTTCGGTTCGTTGCAGCAGGCGCCGTTCATCGCGCTCGACGGCGACGACCGGTCGGGTTCGGTTAGCGGCGGCGAGAACATGCATATCAATCTCGCCGACCCCGACAAATTCACGCGCATTCTGATCTTCGCGATGATCTACGACGGCGCGCCCAACTGGGCTGCGGTCGACGGCGTGGTGACCCTGTACCCCACCAGCGGTCCACAGGTGGAGGTTCGCCTGGACTCGGCCGAGAACTCGGCACGGATCTGCTCGATCGCGTTGCTGCAGAACACGTCCGCCGGGATCACCGTGACGCGCGAGGTGGAGTACATCCAGGGCAGCCAAGCCGATCTCGACAAGAAGTACGGCTGGGGAATGAAGTGGGCTGCCGGCCGAAAGTGAACTAGGACGCTGGTTTCGGTTGCGGCGGAACCATTTCCAGTCGCACACCGATCAAGCGAACCTCTCGGCTGTGGTCGAGCCGATCCACCAGCGCCACCGCGGCCGACGTGAGAATCGCTGCATCGAAGGTTGGCGGGCCCGCGATCGGGGCGCTGACGGTATGCGTCTCGAACGGGGCATACCGGATCTTCAATGCCGCGCGGACCGCAGGCCGATTCTCGCTTTCGATGTCCGCGAGCACCTTCGACGTCAAATTCGCGACCTCGTCCCTGATCACGGTCCAGTCGGCGACGTTGGTCTGGAACGTGACTTCCCGACTGTGTGATCGCGCGACCCACGGTTCGGACGTCACCGGAGACAGCTCGATCCCCCGCCCCTTCGTACCGAGCCACGGCCCGATCTTCGGCCCGAACGCCGCGGCAAGGTCTGCGTCGTCCGCATCGGCCAATTCACGGACGGTGGTGATACCGAGTGCAGCAAGCCGGGTGGAGATCTTCTTGCCGATTCCCCACAGCGCATCGGTGCCGCGCTCTCCCATCACCTCGTACCAATTGTCCTGGGTGAGTTGGTAGATACCCTGAGGCTTGTCGAAATCGGTGGCGATCTTCGCTCGAAGCTTGTTGTCCCCGATCCCGACCGAGCAATGCAGCCCGGTCGCATCGAACACCGCGTCGTGCACGGTCCTGGCGAATGTCCTCGGATCGTCGGTCTCGACGCCCAGAAAGGCCTCGTCCCAGCCGATCACCTCCACCACCACCCCGAGGGAACGCAACGTGTCCATCACCGTCGCCGACGCCTCGTCGTATGCCGGCTTGTCGACGGGAAGAAAAACGGCGTCGGGAATCTTCTTCGCTGCGATCCGCAGCGGCAGTCCGGATCCGACGCCCTTCGCCCGTGCCTCGTAGGACGCCGTCGACACCACCCCACGCTCGGTCGGATCTCCCCTGCCGCCGACCACCACGGCTTTGCCCACGAGTTCGGGGTTCCTCAGCACCTCGACCGCTGCGATGAATTGGTCGAGATCGACGTGCAGTACCCAGCGCCGCCGAGTGGCATCGGTCGACGCATGCTCGGTCGTGGTGGTCCCGGTCATGGTCACCAGTGTGCCCGTGGTGTCTCATGGCGCAATGACGAAATCGATATCTCGGACCATCGGCCGGATCGTGCTGGGAGCATTTCTCGTCTTCGCCGGTCTGAGCCATCTGTTCTGGGCACGCAGCACCTTCGCGGCCCAGGTACCGACATGGATGCCCGTCGACACCGACGTCGTCGTCCTGGCTTCGGGCGTCGTCGAGATCGTTCTCGGTCTTGCGCTCCTGTTCTGGACTGCTCGCTCAGCGCTCGTGGGATGGGTGGTGGCCGCCTTCTTCGTCGCCGTCTTCCCGGGAAACATCTCTCAATTCGTCACGCACACCGACGCGTTCGGTCTCGACTCCGATGCCGCACGCGGCATCCGACTGCTGTTCCAACCCCTTCTGATCGTGTGGGCGCTGTGGTGCACCGGTGCCTGGGCACAGTGGCGCGCCTCGAGTGGACGTCGCAACCGGCGTCACTGAGCGGAGCTGTGCCCGGCCGGAACGATGCCATGGTGCAACAGAGCCACGTCGGGATGTGCGCGCGTACGGGATTTCCACGCATTCTCCCCGTAGGTGTCGTAAATGGGGTTGTCGGGATCGTCCTCGACCCCACGTGAGTGCCGTGCCAGTTCCGGTGGCAGCGTGATGATCGGTACGACGGCATCGAGTGCCGGACTGAGGAAGTACGGCACCGATACCCGGTCGGTACCCGGCCCGGGGGCAATCACCCGATGCCGTGTCGCGCGGAGGTAGCCGCCCGTCGCCACCTCCAACAGCTCACCGATGTTGACGATGAACGCGCCCTCCAGAGGAGGTACATCTACCCAGGTATCCGCTGCCGTCTCCACCTGCAGACCGACCGAGTCCGGTTCGACCAGGAGCAGGGTCAACACCCCCGAATCCTTGTGCGCACCCACGCCCTGCGAGTGATCCGGCGTCCCCGGGTAGCGCACCACTTTCATCAACGTTGCCGGCGCAGTGCCGAACGCGTCGTCGAACACGTGCTCGTCCGCGCCGAGAGAGGCCGCCCAATGTCGGAGCAGCGCGAGTCCGATCTGCGACACCGAACGCTCCCACTGCTCGAACGTCTCGCGGAAGCCCTCGGGTTCGGACGGCCACAGGTTCGGTCCCTGCAAATTCCAGTAGCCCCGCGCGTGCTCGATCGCCGGCCGCTCGGGACCGATGTCGATCTGCTCGCGCCAATCGACCCGACCGTTGGTCAGCTCGCCGCCCACTCGCGAATAGCCGCGAAAGTGTGGGCTCTTCAGTTGACTGATCTCGTCCTTGACGGCGTCGGGCACCGCGAAGAATGCCCGCGCCGAACGCAACACGTCGGCCACCCGGTCGGTGCCGATGCCGTGTCCGACGAGGTAGAAGAATCCCGAGTCGTGGGCGGCCTCGCGCAGAGCCCGTCGGAAGGTCTGTGGGTCGTGTTCGGACGACTCGAGATCGAGAACAGGGAGCATGACCCGATTGTCCTCCGTACCTGACGCGTCGGCCAGCAGTGTTGAGATTCGATGAATCCCCGTGCCCGGATGCCAGACTGGACGCCATGAGCTCGGAAGCACTCGACATCACCGTCGTCGGTCACGGCGAGGTGACCTACCCACCCGAACAATGCACGTTGTCCCTGACCATTCGTACCGACGGCCGCAGCGCAGAGTCCGCGTCGGAGCCGGCGGGGCAACTCGTTCGTGAGCTCACTCGCCTCATCGAACCCCTCTACAACAGTGAACACGGGCCGATCGATCGATGGACCATCGATCAGGTTCGGCGTTCCCGTCACCGCCCGTTCAACCAGGATGGCGAACAACTTCCGTACGTCTACCAGGCCGAGGCGTCCGTCGAAGTGAAGTTCAGCCAACTCGACCTGGTGGATGCCTTCGTGTACGCGGCATCCGCTCTCGACGGGGTCTCGATCGACCACTTCGATTGGGACCTCACCGAACCGAGCAGGAAAGCCCACACCCATGACGTTCGCGAACGTGCAGTGCAGGACGCTGTGTCCAAGGCAGAGGCCTATGCGTCGAGCCTGGGGAGGGTGAATGTGAAGGCTGTGGCCGTTGCCGATCCCGGACTGCTGACGGGGTCTGCCGAACACGGCGTCACCGAGCCGTCCCACCGCATGCTTGCCGCACGATCCGGGCCCGCCGCGTTCGCCCTGAAGCCCGAGAACATCACGATCTCCGCCAGCGTGCACGCCAGGTTCACCGCCTCCTGACGTGGTGCGCCTACCCTCGACATCATGAACCGCGACGATGCCCGACGCCTCTGGCCCCGGCCACCGCTGTTGCCTCGTCCGATTCTGATGGACCAGCGGTGGGAACGACTCGTCTTCCTGCACTGGCGAGTACCGAGTTCGGTCGTAGCGCCGCTGTTACCGGACGGGTGCGTACCGGACGAGTTCGACGGTTCGTCGTGGGTCGGTCTCATCGGGTTCCACATGGTCGGTGCCGGTCTCGGATATCGGCACCCGGTGCCGTACTTCGGGACCTTCGGCGAGATCAATGTACGGCTGTACTCGATCGACGCAGAAGGCCGACGCGGTGTCGTCTTTCGCTCCCTCGAGGCGACCCGACTCGCAGTCGTCGTGGGCACCAATGCCGCAAGAATCCCCTACCGGTGGGCATCGATCGATATCGATGACGACCAGCGAACAATTTCCTACCGAAGCCGGCGACTGGCACCGCCGAAACGCGGTGCGACGACGGACTTCGGCATCGTGCGGGGCACACGCGACATGTCCGACGACCCGCTGGCGGTCTTCCTCACCGCTCGGTGGGGACTGCACACCGCGCTGGGCGGGCACCTGCTGTACGTGCCGAACGTGCATCGACATTGGGCCCTGGTCGACGCGGAACTGACCCACTGCTCGGATCAATTGATTGCCGCTGCGGGTCTTCCGGGGGTCAGTACTCGACCACCCGACTCGGTGCTGTACTCGGACGGTGTCGCAACTCAGTTCGGCAAGCCCTATGTGGTGCGTGGTCGGTAGAAGATGACGTGCCCCGACGACAACTCGACGACCCAGTCCCCGCCCGCGTCTGAACTTGCAGTAACGCTCTCCCGCAGCACCAAGTAACCCGCGTCGAGCGGTAGATCGAAATTCAGGCGAGTTCCGTCGGAGAATTCTACGGAAGCATCGTCGCCGGTCGAGATGCGAACAACCGTCGCACCGATCGAGGGCAGACCCTCCCGAGTGGATTCTTCGTCGCTTCGGTGCGGCGGTGCCGGCCACGATTCGACGGTGCCCCCGGCACCACTCAGAACGGTCGACCCGTCGGCCGCACAGAATTCCCACGACTCGACCTCTTGTCGTGGATGGGCCACAACCCGAGTCCGTCCGTCGAACGTCAGACGAAGAACACCGGATTCGTCGAACTCGGCTTCATCGCAAACGACACCGAGCAACACCGCGAACGCCCTGAGTCCCTCGAATTGATTGTCTTCGTCGACCACAAGATCGTCGACGACGACTTCACTGAACGCGACAGTGGCACCGCTGTCGAATTCGACGGTCAGGTCGAAATCGAGGAGAACCTTGCGGACGCGCTGGCCGTCGACGGGAAGTTTCATCGAAGACGACTGTGCCACACGAAACCAGCACGGTACACAGTGCGTACGCGTTCTTTCGATTGTGTTGTGTGGGTGTTGGTTTCGAATGCAGAATGCCCCTGACCACGGGTGGTCAGGGGCATTCTGGGATGTTGTGTTCGGCGGTGTCCTACTCTCCCACACCCTGTCGAGTGCAGTACCATCGGCGCTGGAGGGCTTAGCTTCCGGGTTCGGAATGGGACCGGG
>NZ_JBFBMD010000036.1:0-36061 GCF_040686915.1 Rhodococcus sp. NPDC077669
ACCAAGGACAACTCCACCGCCCCGCAGCCTAGAATCGTGTCTCACATGTATCGAGACACCCGTGTCCCACATGTATCAAGACAGCACACGTAGCCCACTACGCTTTTCCACTCACATGCCGCAGGCTCTACCCCTCGAGCTTGTAGCCCAGACCGCGCACGGTGACGAGATGCTCCGGCTTGGCCGGGTCGGTCTCGATTTTCGACCGCAGCCGTTTGACGTGCACGTCGAGAGTCTTCGTGTCGCCCACGTAGTCCGCACCCCACACTCGGTCGATCAACTGGCCCCTGGTCAGTACCCGGCCGGAGTTGCGCAGCAGGTATTCGAGCAGGTCGAACTCCTTGAGCGGCAACGTGATCTGATCGGATCCGACCATCACCACGTGGCGTTCGACGTCCATCCGCACCGGACCGGCTTCGAGCACTCCGGTGTCGGTGCCGCCATCGACCTCGGCGTCACTGCCGCGGCGCAGTACGGCGCGGATACGAGCGATCAGCTCACGGGCCGAATACGGCTTGGTGACGTAGTCGTCGGCACCGAGTTCGAGCCCGACGACCTTGTCGATCTCACTGTCGCGCGCGGTCACCATGATCACCGGAACGCCTGAGCGCGAACGCAATTGCTTGCACACGTCGGTGCCGCTCATTCCGGGAAGCATCAGGTCGAGCAGCACGATGTCCGCGCCGGCACGATCGAATTCGGCCAGAGCCGACGGTCCGTCGCCGACGACGGTGGCCTCGAACCCCTCTTTGCGGAGCAGGAAGGCCAGTGGATCGGCCAACGACTCTTCGTCTTCCACGATCAGAACGTTGGTCACTGATTCTCTCTTTC
The DNA here is from genome assembly GCF_040686915.1 of Rhodococcus sp. NPDC077669. Lineage (NCBI taxonomy): Bacteria > Bacillati > Actinomycetota > Actinomycetes > Mycobacteriales > Nocardiaceae > Rhodococcus > Rhodococcus sp. NPDC077669. Next base: position 832 of record NZ_JBFBMD010000036.1, read on the forward strand.
TGTAACCGCGGCGTCGTCTTCTTCTTCGAAGTACGCGGGGATCTGGAGGGTGAAGGTGGATCCGGTGCCCAGCTTGCTCCACAGCGAGATGCTGCCGTTGTGGTTGGCTGCGACGTGTTTGGCGATGGCAAGGCCGAGGCCTGTCCCGCCGGTGGCCCGCGACCGAGCTTTGTCGACGCGGAAGAATCTCTCGAAGACGCGTTCCTGGTCCGCCTTGGCGATACCGAGTCCGCGGTCGGTGACGGCGAACGCCACGTTCGATCCGCGCAGTGCCCTACTGACCGAGACGGGTGAACCGTCGGAGGAGTACGCGATCGCGTTCTGGATGAGGTTGGCCAGCGCCGTCACCAGTAGTGCCTGGTCGCCGAGTACTTCGAGCCCGCTCGGGTGGTCGGTGGTGACGGAGATGCCCGCGTTCTCGGCAGCGAGTTTGGACCGGTCCATCGCCTCGTTGACGACGGTGTCCACGTCGACCACTTCCAGGTCGGGCAGTTTCTCGGCCCCCTGCAGACGCGACAGCGCGATCAGCTCGGTCACCATGTTGCCCAGGCGTTTGGATTCGGCGACGACCTTGCCGCCGAAGTGCCGGACGGAATCGGGATCGTCGGCGGATTCGAGCAGCGCCTCGGCCAGCAGGCTCATCGCACCGACCGGCGTCTTGAGTTCGTGACTGACGTTGGCCACGAAGTCGCGACGCGTGGCCTCCATCCGTACCTGCTCGGAATCGTCGTCGGCGAAGAGAACGACGAACCGTCGGTCCTCTTTGCTGAGCAGTCGCGCGACGCACCGGACGGCGATCTTGTCGCGGCCGGGCCGGGGGGCCTTGGCACTGAGATCGACTTCGACGGGATTGCCGTCGGACAGCACTTTCGTCGCCGCGGCCCACGCCCGCTCGTCGATGGAACGGTTACGCACCAGGCCGAGCTCCTCGGCCCGAGGATTCGACAGCACGACGTCGTGAAATTGATCGACGACGGCGATACCGCTCTCCGACGCCAGCACGATGAGGTCCAGTACCTGCGACATCGTCAATCCGGAGGTGGCGCGGCGGCGCTCCGAGTGTCGAGTGTTGAGGTACGGGATCAGAACACCGCCGACGAGGTATCCCACGAAGGCCGCGGCAATTGCCAGTAGTACGGCCGATGCAACACTCACACCGGAATCGTACGTTCGATGGACGGCTCACATACGCAGGGTGCAGGCATTTCCCTGGTCGTCATAGCCCTCGTCGGCAGTGTTCTTCGTTCGTTCACCTGCAGTTTCGACAAACTGCCGGTTTGTGCGTGGCGGAGTTACTTGCCGCCCTGGTTTGCCACGGCAGCCGCACCCGCAGCCGCTGCTTCCGGATCCAGGTAGGTGCCACCCGGATTGGTCGGCTTCAGCTTGCCGTCGACCTCGGTGAGGTCGTACTGCAGTGGGATGCCGGTGGGGATGTTCAGTTCGGCGATGTCCGCGTCGGAGATCTCGTCGAGGTACTTCACGAGTGCACGCAGGGAGTTGCCGTGTGCGGCGACGAGCACATTCTTGCCGGCCTTCAGATCGGCGACGATCGTCTCCTCGAAGTACGGGATGAGCCGTTCGACGACGTCGGCGAGGCATTCGGTCAGCGGAACGCTGTCCAGGTCGGCGTAACGGGGATCGGCATCCTGGCTGAATTCGCTGCCGACCTCGATGGCGGGTGGCGGGGTGTCGTAGCTACGACGCCACAGCATGAACTGCTCGTTGCCGTACTTGTCCTTGGTCTCGGCCTTGTTCAAGCCCTGCAGTGCGCCGTAGTGCCGCTCGTTCAGACGCCAATCTCGCACGACGGGGATCCAATGCCGCTCGGCCGCGTCGAGCGCGAGGTTCGCGGTGCTGATCGCGCGGCGCAGCAGCGAGGTGTACAGCAGGTCGGGCAGTACGCCCGCCTCGGCGAGGAGCTGGCCGGCGCGCTTGCCCTCGGCCTCGCCCTTCTCGGTCAGTCGCACGTCGACCCAGCCGGTGAACTGGTTGGACGCGTTCCATTCGCTCTCGCCGTGACGAAGCAGAATCAGGGTTCCGATACTCATGTGGTCAGTTTCTCATGCGGGACGCTGGGGAGTGGAGCCTGCGGAACGACCTAACGCTGGGGGTCGTGGCCCGCGTGCGACGAGCACGCCGACGACGACGATCATGACGACCGCGGTGAGGGTGATCGGGATGGGAATGATCGGGTCGAACAACACGAGCACGGCACCGACCGGAACTGCGATGTTGACGACGCGATCCGCGTGGGCGCGGATGGCGATCAGCCAGACGCCGAGGACGAATATCGCAATCGGCACCGTGACGGTGAACGACGCGGCGACGTCGCCGAGCTTGCTGTGTTCGGTGAGCACATCGATCTCGACCTCGATGCCGGCCGAGAACGCGCCCGCCGCCGCAAAGATGAAGTAGTGCGTATAGCCGTAGATCAGCGAGTTGCCGAACTTTCCGATGGCCCGGTGATGCGGCGGCCAGAAGTAGATCCACCACAGACTCGCGGTGACGACGAGGGTGAGGACGGAAATCGAGATCAACGGTGCCAGCGCCGTCTCGTCGTGCAGCGCTTCGATGATGGCGTTGGCCGATGCGAGCAGACTCTCGCCGAGCAGTATCAGCGTGAACAGCCCGTAGCGTTCGGTGATGTGATGCGGGTGCCATGGCGTCGACCCGCTGCGTTCGGCGATCAACGGAACCGCCATTTCCGCGGCTGCCAACACGAAGAACAAGACGACGGCGGCTGTGCCGTCGAACAGCACCAGCCAGAGAATCCACAGAACTTGAACGCCCGCAATGCCTGTCGCGTATGTCAGTGCGGTCTTCTTGTAGTCACCGGTCCGAGACGCTCGAACCCATTGCGTCACCATCGCCACGCGCATCACGACGTAGCCGAGCACTACGACCGCAAAATCCTTGTCCACGAACGCCGATTCGACTCCGGCGGCGAGCACCAGCACGCCGGCCATCTGTACGACGGTCAGCGTTCGATAGAGCCAGTCGTCGGTATCGAAGGACGTGGCGAACCACGTGAAGTTCATCCACGCCCACCAGATCGCGAAGAACACGAGCGCGTAACTGAGCAGACCGTCGGCGACGTGGTTCTCGGTGAGCGCGTGATGGAGTTGCACCGCCGCGATACTCACGGCCACGACGAACACGAGGTCGAAGAACAATTCGAGTGGACTCGCCGCGCGATGCGGTTCGTTCGGATCGCGCGGACGCATCTGTACCAGCCGGGCCGTGGAAAGATTCACGAAGGCAGAGTAAGGCATCCGATTCGCGAATGTTGTCGTGATTGCGTTGCCGTAGTTGCCTTTACGGACATTTCGGGCAGGATCGACGGTATGGCGTTGGCAATGCACGGAACCTCCCACCCTTTGTGACGACCGCGCGGCGGGGTTCCGCGCATAGCGGGGGTGAGAGGTCCGGAGAAAGGGTGTGAGGTTGCGGGACTACTCCCCCAGCGCCGCCCCGAGCTCGCCGACCCGAGCTCCCACGCTCTGATCAACCTCTTCGGTGTCGACGAAATAGCGACGAAACACCGAGCGCATCAATTGGATGACCTCGATGTGTTGCCTGATCGCAACAGCCGCCGACCGTTCCTCACCATCGGCCAGTCGCTTGAACTTGCGACCCAGCTGTCGAGCTGAAGGAAGCGTGCCGAATGCGTCGAGATCGACGAGAAACTCCGTCTGCTGCACCATGCCCTCCAGGTGGGCGATGTACGTGACGCATGCAGCGTCGCACTGCGCCGCAACACCTTCCGGTATATCCAAAATTCCGGCTGCGGCCTGATCCGACAAGCGCCTCCAGTTCTGCATCGAGTCGAACAGATCCCCGGGGTCTTGTCCCACAGTCATACCCTCCAGTTCAGTTCGATATAGGTGGGAGCGATGCGCGCGTGGTGCGCGCAATATTCTCGATTTCCACACACGGATCTCTTGCTGGCTCGCTCGCCGCGCGAGTGTCGAGGACGAAATACACCAGACCCTTCTCCACCTCGAATGCCATGCCACAACTTCGTCCGGCGGGGCGATCGGCGCGGAGGAATTGGTATCCGCCGAGACCGTCGACTTTCGAGAATTGATTGAAGCGGTCGTTCGCCTCCAGATCGTCCAGCGAGTGGAAGCCCGAGAACGCGCCCAGGAAGTACCACGATCCAGGGTCAGGGTCTGTCCAGATACACGTCTTCCAGTCGTTGGACAGCGGGGCGTCTCCGAACAAATTCGTGGTCTTGCTCCCCACATCCAATCCCGCGGCCTCGACGGCATTGTCCGGGATGGTGCAGGGGTCCCAGGGCTCGGTGGCGATCGGCGCAACGCTGGTCGACGTCGGCAACGCAGCATTCGGTGCACTCGGCGTCGACTCACCACATCCGGCGACCAGCATCATCAGTCCGACCACACCCGTCACCCAGCGCCCTGTTGCTCTCACAACTGGTTGGACGCGGCGAGCCCTGACTCGGTTCCCCGGCAACCTCACACACCTACTACCGACTGCGCGCCCCGCTCACTCAGGAGCAAGGGCGCGCAGTCGACAAATGCGGTGTGAGGTCACCACCGAGCGGACATCAGCCGCAGTTCGACGGTGCCGGCTCACCTCGGAATCGTGCGTCCACGTAGGCGTAGGCCTCGGGCAGTCCGACGATCGATCCGCTGAAGTGCTCGGCGAGTGGATACGCCCGGAACTGGACGGTTGCCCCGGCTGCGCAGTAGCGGTCGACCGTCTCCTTCACCGGCGCGTAGGGGGTGATGAAGTCGTTGATTCCATGCCAGATGTATACCGGGGCCGTGGGGACGCCGTCGTAGTCGACGAGACTGTTCTTCTTCAGTACCGCCTGCGCAGAGGGCAGGGACGCGATGTCGACGTTCGACAGATCTCTCGCGCTCTTGAACGCTCCGCCGATGATGATGGGGCGCCTGCATTCGTTGCTCACGCGATCTCGCAGGGCCAGGCCCGCTGCATTCAGGTTCTCCGAGACGGGGAATTCGGTCGGGTATTCACGTTCGAGTCCGAGTGATGCCGCGAGTGCCATTCCGAAGGCGGGGTGCGGAATCGCGCTGTAGCCCAGGTTCTGTGCGATCAATCCCAGGTCGGCCGGGGTTCCCCCGTGCACGCTGGCCACGATGTTCAGCTCCGGCGCGTAGGTGGGTGCCATGGCACCGGCCCACGAGGTCGCCAGTGCACCTCCCGAGTAACCCAACAAAGCAACGGGACTGTCTTTCAGCGGCAACTGCTCGAAGTTCTGCACGGCCCGCACACCGTCGAGCGTCAAGCGACCTTCGTACTCCGCGGCTCCGTAGGCTCCGGTCGGGCCGAGGTAATCCGGCACCGCAACCGCCCAACCGCGGGCGACCATACCGACGTACAGGCTCGGCGCTTCACCGATCTCGTATGTAAAAAGACCATGCGACGGAGCACATTTGACGCCCAGGGCATTGATGACGGCTTGATAGGACACCAGTGGGGTTCCCGCGCCCTTGCCTCGCGGCATCAGCACGGTCGTCACCGCGGCGACGGGTGCACCTGCGGAGTTGGTGGACCGATACTTGAGTTGCCAGATGTCGGTGTTGGGGTACATCCAGGCGTCGGCCCGTCGGCTGGCCAGGATGTCACCCGGCGCGTGATCGGCGATGTCGGCCGGTGCCGCGTAGAAGACGTCCGGATCCGGGGCCGTCGGCGCGGGAGCCGCCGAAGCTGTTGTGCCCACTGCGAACAGGGACGCGCAGAGTGCCACCAGGATGGACCCCAGGGTAAAGAACTTTCGGATCACAGCGAGCCTTTCGGGTGAGCAAAATCGAAGATCACGGAACTACGGGAAGAGAGAACTGGTTGATCGGATCCGTCGAGGACACGGTGACGTCCGCTGGGCCCGGCCCACCTGCGAAGGACGGATCCGACGCGGTGATCTCGACGGCGACGCGATGACCGCGGTCGAATCGATGGACGATGCTGGGCAGCGAGATGGTCACCGGTTCACCGGATCCGGTCAGTACGGCGGGTGCGAGAAGTCCGTGAATCGGGCTTCGCGCACCGTCGGGTGCTACGTCGAGCACGGTGACGAAGACGGTCGCGGGACCGGACACCGTGGGACCGATCGACAGTTCCGGTGCGCCGACGACGTCGATGGGTTCGGTCAGTGGCGGCGTCGTCCAGTTCGCGGCAGAGCCGGGTAGCGAGACCCGCGGCACGGGCAACTCGGCCGCGAGATTCGGCAGTCCGAACGTGGTGGGCATCGACGCACCTGCACCCCGAATCGTCTGCGTCCACACTTCGTTCGACGAATCCCCCTCCGCCAGTGATCCATTCGACAAACGGAACGTGCGGCGAGCACCGACGGGAAATGTCTCGGATTCGACGTAGGCCGGCGACGCGACGCCGGTGTAGGGCACCCAGTCCCGGAAGTAGGTGAAAGCCGGTCCTGGGTCGACGTCACGATCCTTGAGGTGTCGGTCGAGCCAATTGCCCACCAGTGCCGCTTCGTGCTGAGTGAACGGGTCGGGGGCCTTGATGTCGAACTCACCCGGATAACCCTTGCGATCGTTGTGCCCCCACGAGTGCCAGACCATGGACGTTTCCACTCCCCGCGCCCGCAGGGCCTCGAATGTGGCTGCGGCCTCGTCGAGACTGAACAGCGAATCCTTCTGCCCCTGCGTGAGCAACACCGGCACATCGACTCGATCGAGATAGTCCACCGGTGAGACATGACGCATCGCCGCCAGAGTTCCCGGGTCGGGTTCGCGATTGGCCGTGAAGGCGGACGCGGCGTCGCACACCCACTGGGCGTAGTTCGGGCACCCCTGTGCCCGTGCCGGATCCACGACGTATCCGCCCGGTCCGGTCAGAACGGCACCGGCGGCCAGAAATGCCGAACCGAACACGCTCTTGACCGGCCCGACGGATCTGCGGCCGGCCCCGTCCGGTGCCAACGACCGCGCCAGATCGTTCCAGGTGATCATCGACGCGACGGTGTCCAATCGTGGATCGACCGCCGCCGTCGTCAATCCCGTTGCGCCGGCATAGGAACCGCCGAGGTAGCCGACGCGCGGGTCACCCGGTGCGTCGAGTCGAACCACATCCAGTGCCGGGGCGGCCACCGTCCGTGCGGGATCGGTGAACACCCCGCCGCTCTCACCGGCGAGATAGCCGATCAGAGCCGATGCGGCCATGCCGTCGTAATCGGGATCGGCGAAGTAGATCTTGCATGTCGAGCCGCCGAAACCCAGAGCCGAGTACGTCAGAACCACGTAGCCGTGAGTGGCGAATCTGGCAGCGGCACCAGCCTGGTCGTCCTTGGATCCGCCGAAACCGTTGCTGGTCAGAATGGCTGGAGCTCGGTGGTCCGGTCCCAGCCCGACAGGAACGTAGACATCTCCGACGACAGTGCAGTGCTGATCGTGTTCGGGCCCCACTGCGACGTCGAAGTATCGAGTCTGCACCGAGAAGTCGCCGAGCGTCTGCGGTGCCAGGACCGGGAGATCCGCTGCATATCCGGGCGTGGAAGCTCCGACCAGAGCCGTCGTCACAGCAGCGACGACGGTTGCCAGTCGTCTCATCGGAGGCAGTTCGTCGGCGGCGCGACACCCCGGAACCTGTTGTCCAGGAATGTCAGTGCCGCGGGAAGGCCCTCGAACGCAGCCTGGATGTGCTGCGGTGCGTGCACGACGTCGAACTGCAGTGTGGCACCACTCGCGCAGTACCGAGCAGCAGTGTCCCGCAACGCACCGATCGGAATGAGCGGATCGTTGTCGCTTCCCCACAGAAGTGTGGGTGCCGTCGGCACACCGGCGTACTTGACCAGACTGTTCTCGTCGATGATCTGCTGCGCCTCGGGGCTGTCCACCAACGACGTAGTGGTCGAGACCGCCAGCGCGCTCTTGAAGGCTCCGGTCGCAAGGATCACCGGCGTGCACGCATTCGACACCTGATCCTTCAACGCCAGACCGGTGGGATTGAGCTGCGCGGTGATCGGCAAACGATCCGGGTATTCACGTTCGAGTCCGAGGGCGGCCGCGAACGCGAGACCGAATGCCTGATGGGGCTGAAAACCCAAGGCGCGAGCGATGTTGTCCAGATCCGCCGGCACACCTCCGGCTGCGGCACCCACGATGTTCAGCTCGGGTGCATAGCTGGGAGCGAGCGCCGCGGCCCACGCCGTCGCCATACCGCCGCCGGAGTAACCGGCCATGCCTACCGGGCTCGCTGCCAAACCGAGTTCCGGCACGCGCTGTGCGGCGCGGACGCCGTCGAGCGTGATCTGTCCGCCCAACTTGGCTGCGTCGTAAGCGCTTTTCGGCCCGAGGTGGTCCGGTACCGCCACGGTCCATCCACGCATCAGCGCGAGGTTGAGGAATTCGCGTTCCTGCACACCGGTCGTCGGGTCGGCACCGAACAGGGACTCCGACGGTGCGCACTGCAACCCGAGCGCGTTGACGAACGGCTGATACGACAGTAGAGGCCCACCGGGTGCGCGGTTCGTCGGTGCCAGAACGGTTGTCACTGCGGCGATGGCGTCGCCTCGGGAATCGGACGACCGGTACTGGAGCTGCCAGATGTCGGCACCGGGATACAGGGGGCTCGAAAACCGCCGACTGGCAACGACATCGCCGTTGTTCTTCCCGTTCAGGTCCGCAGCCGCCGCATACAACGTGCCGGGTACCGGGGCCGGATCACCGGGCGCAGCCGACGCATGGGGAGCAGATACGAACAACAGCGACATCAACCCGACGACGAGTGTCGAGGTCACGAGGGTGCGAAGCATGGTGTAACTCTTCTCGATTTCGATCGGCCCGAACTCCTGATCCGGGTGAGACATCGTCGGATACTGTGGCGGGACAATCACTTAAGAATATTCACGGCACACCCTGGGAGACCATCGACGAGCTGCGTTCGACGACGCCGCGGGGCAGCGCGGCCGCGAGTGCGGTAGCCACCACCATGGTCGCGGCCAGCCCGAACAACACCGTCCGCTGAGACGCCAGATAGTCCGCGGCAACCGGCTCCGCAGGAAGCAGACCGAAGTACAGGGCCCCGGTCACCGCGGTTCCCACAGCCGATCCCACTTGTTGGACGGTCGGCAGAATCCCCGAGGCCGAGCCGATGGCGTGCGGGGCCACCCCCGCGACGATGGTGCTCTGCAACGGCGCGATCACCGACCCGAGACCCGCTCCCAGTACCCCGAGCGGCACGACCGCCCACCAGGGAAAGCCGGCACGGTCCAGATATTCGGTGGTGACGCCGAGAACGAGCAGAGCCAGTCCCATGGCAGCCGCGCCGGCCGCAACGACGCGAGAATCCCAGTGGTGGAACGAGATCGGCGCGGCCACCGAAGCGAGCACCGCCCCGAGAGCGAAGGGAACAGTGATCACTCCCACCGTCGACGCGCTCTCACCCAGTCCGGATTGCAGTGTCACCGACATCGTCAGAACGAACCCGGTGAAGGTCCCGTACACGAGAGCCGATACCGCGCATCCCACGGAGAATCCTCGCTCACCGAAGACGCCGATGTTCACCATGACGTGTGCTCCTGCAGCACGTCGACGACGCTCCCACATCGCGAACCCGGCCAGTGTCGTCAGACCGAGCCCAACCGCGGGCAACGCTGCGGCGACACTCGAGCTGATCATGACGGGACAGACGATCAGCAGGGCCCCGATCGACCACAGGACGGCACCGACCGGGTCGAACCGTCCGCCGTGTCCGGCAGGGACCTGCTCGGTACCCGATGCCACGAACCTGCGGCCGAGAACGATCGCCGCCGCCGCGATCGGGACGTTGATCAGAAACAGTGCTCGCCAACCGGTTCCGAGGATGTCGAGGTGCAGCAGCGCTGCGCCGATGGACGGCCCGGCGAGTCCGGCCAGCCCCGCGGTGCCACCGTACAGCGCGAACGCGGTGGTGCGCCGCGTGCCGGAGTAGGCCGCTGTCACGATCGCCACCGTCTGCGCCGACATCGCCGCTCCCGCGAGCCCCTGCAGCACGCGGGCGAGGACGAGCAGTTCGACGGTGGGCCCATAGGCGCAGAGCACCGACGTCACGGCGAACAGTGCAGTGCCCGTGACGAATACCGTTCTGCGCCCGAACACCTCACCTGCGCGCGCCATCGTGAGCAGCGCGCAGGCGAAGGCGAGCAGATACGCCGTCGGGATCCAGACCTGCTGGGTGCCCGACGCGTCGAGGTCACGCGCGATCGTCGGCAACGCCACGGTGACGGCGGTGACGTCGATCATCTGCATCGTGACGGCCAGCAGGCAGGCACCCAGCGTCAGCCACGACCCGCGGCGAGGGAGCGTCATACCCTGCTGACGTCCGGAAGCTCGTGGGCCAACACGTGAGCCTCGGGTGGTTGTGGGATGTAGTCACCCTTGTCGACCACGGCGGCGTAGATTTCGGAGATCTTGGAGAAGTACAGGTCGATCGAACGATCGGCCTCGTCCGTGCCCGGGTACAGGAACTCGACGCCGGTGTGGTCCTCGAAACGGTTGATCCACATGAAGACTTCCTCGGAACTGCCGCGGTTGCCGTACAGACCCGCTCCCGCCGCATCCAATTCGGCTTCGCCCGGCAACTTGCGAACGTCGACGTACGAGATCATCGGCGCGGTCCATCCCGGCTGGGTCGTGATTCCGTGTTCCGGCAAGGCCAGCTCGAGCACCCGGTGGTACGAGGTGTTCGCCAGCAACTTTCCGGAGTCGAATGCTGCCTGTGCGAGCACTGCGAGGGTACGGAACGTCGGCTGCTCACCGAGGTCGAATTGCACCGGAATCAGGCTCGAATACCACCCGATCGACGCGAATTCGCCCGGGGTCGCCCGAGTGCTCTTGGGCGTCAGACCGAGGTAGCTGCCCCGGCCGGCGAGTTCGTACTCCGCCAGGGCTGCGGCGGCGAAGATCCCGCCGATGAACTTGACTCCCACGGCTGCACACGCCTCGTCGACTGCCTGCGCGGTGGCACCGTCGAACAACGGGAACGAACTGTGCGAGGTCCGCGTGTAGTCGGCGCTGTTGCGTCCCAACGGAAGTGGGAACGTCGGCAGATCTCCCCCGTTGTCGGTGACCAAGTCGATCCAGGTCCGAACCGCAGGGCTCTCGAGAGTCGTCGCGTCGCTCTCGAGGCGTTCGCGCTGGCAGTACTCGAGGTAGCTGCCCGGGGTGAACAGGCCGTCGGACTCCCCCGTCACCGCGTTGCGATAGAGCTGGCGCAGCTCGTAGTAGGTCAGGGCCTGCGAGATGCCGTCGGTGTCGAGGTGATCGACTGCGGCGTACACCACGAAGTGATCGTCGTGTTCGATCGTTCCGAACGAGAAGCAGTCCCAGCTCTCGGGACCGGGTGTGCTGTCCTGCACGTGACGCCGAATGGCCTCGGAGTCCGCAGGCGTTCCGAAATCGGTCGCTTCGAGCGCGATGTCGGCGACGTCGACGAGGTGGCGCGTCGAACCCTCGGCCGTCGTCGAGAACCAGCTGCGGAACGAATCGTGTCGGGTGACGAACGTGTTGAATGCTCGTCCCATCGCGGTGCGGTCCAGTGCGCCTTCGATCTTGAACGTCACCAGGCACAGCCGGGAGAATCGGAACGACGATCCCCGGTTGCGGTAGGCGGCTTCGAGATACGCCTGCTGGATGTGCGAGGGCGGTGCCGGGTGAACGGGCGCAGCCGCGGCAGCAGCTCGTGAGGCGACGGTGGGTGACCACGTGGTGAGCGGTCCTGGAGCGGGCTTCCACTCGTCGATGAGTCCGAATGCGACCACGACACAACCTTTCGAAGGAGACAGAGCGATTCGACGCGGCGAGGTGCGTCGGAGGGGCCAGTGCATCACCCGGGCAGAGGCCGAGAAACCCCGTCGACGAGCATTTTGGAAAATTGACAACGATTCGCGGGATATCTGTGTCAGAACTGAAGGATCGTCAACATTGTTGTCGACACCAGTGATTCGCATTACCGTCCAAAGGCACATCGCGCTCGCCGGAGATTTGTCGTGCGTGGCTCCCACAATGTCAGGAACCGTTGATGCCCAGTCGATTTCGCCTCGGTCAGGCGACCTTGTCGGCTCTGAGTGTGCTCGCCACCGTCGTCGTTCTCCTATCGATCACGACGGGGTCGGCTTCCGCCGACACCGTCTCGTCGGTGGTCGGCGTCGAGGGAGTTGCCGACCGACGAGACATCGTGTGGGTGCATTCGGCAGCCATGGACCGCGATATCCAGCTCGACGTGTTTCGGTCGGCGCAGCCCGGTTCACCCACGCTCTATCTACTCAACGGAGCGGCGGGCGGTGACGGGGGAAGCAGCTGGTTCGACCAGACCGACATCGCCGGCTTCTTCGGAGACAAGAACGTCAACGTGGTGGTTCCGCGGGGCGGCGCTGCGAGCTATTACACCGACTGGTTGCACGACGATCCGGTACTGGGCCGAAACATGTGGTCCACCTTCCTCGGTCGCGAACTTCCTCCGGTGATGGATGCTCTGCTCGACGGCAACGGGGCCAATGCGGTCGCCGGTATATCGATGGCAGGCACGTCCGTTCTGCAGTTGGCCATCGCCCATCCCTCGGTGTATCGATCCGTCGCCGCGTTCAGTGGATGCGCACGTACCAGCGACCCGGTGGGTGCCATGTACGTCAGGTCCGTCGTCGAGGCCCGCGGCGGTGGGTCGACCGCCAACATGTGGGGACCACAGGGCAGCGCCGACTGAATTGCCAACGACCCCTACGTCAATGCCGAGGGGCTGCGCGGCATGGCCGTCTACATCTCGTCCGGAACGGGAGCGCCCGGTGCGTTCGACGTGCCGGGCGGCCCCGGTATCGGCAGCGATTACGGCAAGCTCGCCCAACAACTCGCCGTCGGCGCAGTGATCGAAGCGACGACCGATGTGTGCTCGCAACAGATGCAGAAACGGTTGCAGGAGTTGAACATCGAGGCCACCTACAACTTCCGACCCAACGGGACCCATTCCTGGGCCTACTGGCAACAGGATCTGCACGATTCGTGGTCGGTGATCGCACCGTCGTTGGGGCTGCCGACCGGCCCGTCCTGAGCCGTGCACTCCTCGAGCGATGACGAAGGAAAAGCGATGAACCGAACCGACGTTGCGGGCACTCCGGCTCTGGCTGCCACCTGGGCCCGCTCACCGTGGCCACTGGCAGACATCATCCGGGCCAAACGTGGCCGGACCGTCTCGGTCGTGCTGCCCGCTCTCGACGAGGAAGAGACCGTCGCCGGCGTCATCGCCTCGATGACTCCCCATCTGGGCAGCCTGATCGACGAGCTGGTGGTGCTGGATTCGGGATCGACCGACCGCACCGCGGCGCGGGCCCGCTGCGCCGGTGCCACCGTCGTCTCCAGGGAGGACGCCCTACCCGTCACACCCGTGGTTCGCGGCAAGGGTGAAGCGCTGTGGCGCGGAGTGGCCGCCACCTCGGGCGACCTCGTGGTGTTCGTCGACTCCGATCTGGTCGATCCCGGTTCGCACTTCGTTCCCTCCCTCGTCGGTCCACTGGTCATGTCCGACGACGTCGAGTTGGTCAAAGGCTTCTACCGTCGGCCGCTGACGATCGGTGACACCACCGATGAGGACGGCGGCGGCCGCGTCACGCAGCTGACGGTACGTCCTCTGCTGACTGCGCTTCGGCCCGAACTCGCCGGCGTCTTCCAACCCTTGGGCGGGGAATACGCCGCGACTCGTCGCCTCCTGGAAGCACTTCCGTTCGCCCCCGGCTACGGAGTCGAGATCGGTGTACTGCTCGATACGTGCGACCGGTTGGGTATCGGCGCGATCGGCCAGGTCGGACTGGGAACCCGACGGCATCGAAATCGGCCGACGTCGGAGTTGGCTGTCATGAGTCGGCAGATCATCGCCACGATGTTCTCGCGCCTGGGCCTGAGCGATTCCGGAGCCGGGTTCACCACGTTCTCCACCACCGGAACTCAGCTCTCGATGAGCGTGGCACCGTTGTCTCTCGTCGACCGTCCCCCACTGACCACCCTGGACGAATACAACCGCCTCACCCGATGCCCGGCGATGAGTGCACCCGGCTGATTCGAGCGCGGTTCCACGACAACCTCACACCCCTGCTACCGACTGAGCGCCCATGTTTGCGCCCGAGGAGGGTCGCGCGGTCGGAAAAATGGGTGTGCACTATCGAAACGTCTGCGCCACCACACAACACCCCGCCCCACTGAGTGTGAGACGGGGTGTTGTCGTGGAACGGAGTTTTACTTTCCAGCCTCCGCTGCCCGCAGATCCTTACGAAGAATCTTGCCGGCCGCAGACTTCGGCACGATGTCGATGAACTCGACGCGTCGAACCTTCTTGTGCGGGGAGACGCGCTCGGCGACGAACGCGATGATGCCCTCTTCGTCGATCGTGGCACCCTGCTGGCGGACGACGAACGCCTTGGGGATTTCCTCGCCCTCGTCGTCGAGAACACCGATGACGGCCGCGTCGGCGATTTCCTCGTGCGTGAGCAGCAGCGCCTCGAGCTCCGCCGGGGGCACCTGGTAGCCCTTGTACTTGATCAGTTCCTTGAGGCGGTCGACGATGTAGACGACGCCCTCGTTGTCGGCGACGGCGATGTCGCCGGTGTGCAGGTAACCGTCGGAGTCGAGGGTCTCCGCGGTGGCGGAGGGATTGTTCAGGTATCCCGCCATCACGTTCGGTCCCTTGACCCACAGCTCGCCCGGCTTGCTCAATCCCTCTGTGGGCAGCTCGATTTCCTCGAGCGTGCCCGGGTCGACGAGCTTGTTCTCGGTGTTGGCCAGTGGCTGGCCCACCGAGCTGAGCGGCATGTCGTCGCGATCGAACGGGATCGCGTGGCTGACCGGGCTGAGCTCGCTCATGCCGTAGCCCTGACGCACCCGCGTGTTCAAGCGCTTGGCGACGGCCTTGCCGAGCTCCTCGTCCAACGGGGCCGCGCCGGAGAAGATGGTGTGCACGCTCGAGAGGTCGTACTGATCGATCATCGGGTGCTTGGCGAGCGCGACGGCCACCGGCGGGGCGATGAACAGGTAGGTCAGCTTCTGGTCCTGGATGATGCGAAGGAACTCGACGAGGTCGAACTTCGGCATCGTCACCAGGTGCGCGCGCAGCTTGAGGGCGATGTTGAGCAGCACCGTCAGGCCGTAGATATGGAAGAACGGCAGCAGCGCCAGGATCGCGTCGTTGCTGTCGATGCCCACGCGCGGTTCCATCTGGGCCACGTTGGCGACGAGGTTGCGGTGCGTGAGGATGACGCCCTTGGGCACACCCGTCGTGCCGGACGAGTACGGCAGCACGGCAACGTGCGTGGCCGGATCGAACGAGACCTCGGGAGCAGGTGCGCCCTGGGTGAGCAGGTCGCGCAGGCTCGGGTGGCCCTCGGCGCCGTCGAGCACGATGACGTGATCGGCGTCGATGCCCACCTTGTCCGCGGCGGCCTTGGCCTGCGGGTACAGCGGGGAGACGGTGAACAGGAACTTCGCGCCCGAGCCGGTGAGCTGCTTGGCGATGTCCTCGGCGGTGTACAGCGCATTGATCGTCGTCGCAGTTCCGCCGGCACGCAGAATGCCGTGCAGCACCGACGCGAATGCGGGGACGTTCGGCGAATGCAGTCCGACGACGTCGCCGACCTCGAGCCCACGGGCAGCGAGCGCCCCGGCGATCGCGTCGACCTGGCCGATCAGGCTCTTGTAGGTGGTGACGTCACCCGACGTGCCGTCGATGAGCGCAGGCTTGTCCAGATCGGACTCGGCGATGGACCCGAACAGGAAGTCGTAGACGCTCAGATTCGGGATCTCGACGTCGGGAAAGGGACTGCGGAAGCTCATGGCTCTCCTTCGAAAAACTGCGGCAACAATGATCGAACCTTACAGTGAAAGCGGTCACATCGGACAGCGACCCTACCGCTGAGTCAGATGGCGAAACCGTCAACTCCTGGACGCGTACGGTTTGCCCGCTGCGGCCGGTCCTCGCACGTGGCCCACCAGGCCGGCGACGGCGAAAATGGTGACCACGTACGGCAGCATCAGCATGAACTCGCTCGGCACCGGGGACCCGATGATGCCCAGTACGTTCTGCAGATTCGACGCGAAGCCGAACAGCAATGCGGCCAGGGTGGCACGCACCGGATCCCATCGGCCGAAGATGACCGCGGCGAGTGCGATGTAGCCGGCACCTGCGGTCATCTCCTTGCCGAAGGCTCCGACGGACCCGAGCGTGAAATACGCACCGCCGAGCCCGGCGATGGCACCGGCGAGGCAGACGTTCCAGAACCGCGTTCGGGCCACGTTGATTCCGACGGTGTCGGCGGCTTGCGGATGCTCACCGACGGCACGTAGTCGCAGACCCCACTTGGTGTGGAACAGACCGAAGAACACCAGGGCCACGGCGATGTACATCAAATAGACGATCAGTGTCTGTCGAAACAGCACCGGACCGAGGATCGGAATCTGCGAGAGCACCGGAATGTCGATGCGCGCGAAGCGCGGTGGCGAATTCAGCGTCTCGGCGTTCTTGGTGAGCACCACCGAGTACAGGAAGCTCGTCAGTCCGACGACAAGCACGTTGAGCACCACACCGACGATGACTTGATTGACGAAGTAGCGAATCGAGAACACCGCCAGCAGCGACGCGGTCAGTGCGCCTGCGACCAGAGCGGCGAGCAACGCCACGTAGGTCGAACCGGTGATCGACGCGACGACGGCGCTGACGAAAGCCCCTGCCAGCAGCTGCCCTTCGATGGCGATGTTGATGACGCCGACACGCTCGGAGATCACTCCGCCCATCGCACCGAAGATCAGCGGTGTGCTCAAAGCGACCGCGCCGATGAGCAATCCGGGCACGGGGATCGTCTCCCCGTCCGCGGCCCACGCGAGGAATCCGAACACGAACAGCACTGCGAACACGGCGAGCAACCACAACGGCGTCGACCGGTAACGCGACGCCAACAGCGCCGTGTAGCCGGTGATGACGGCCAGTAGTACCACCACGACCAGGCCGGCACCGTACGACGGTACGCCGACGGCGGGCAGTGCGAAGAAGTCGTCTTCGGAGGCCAGCGCGAATGTACTGGTGCCCGAGCCTTTTCGGACCACGAACAGCACCAACGCCAGCAGTGTCACGACCCCGAGGATCGTGGGCACCTTCCAACTACGACCGAGGACCGTCTCTGCGGGTGAGTCGACGGAGGTGGTCACAGTGCACCCACCTTCGCGGTCTCGGCTTTGGCGAGTTTCTCTTCACCGGGTTTGGGCAATCGGAACACCGCTCGCACCAACGGCGGTGCGGCGATGAACAGCACGATCACCGACTGCACGACGAGCACGATGTCGATGGGTACGCCCTCGGCCGCCTGCATGGCGAACCCGCCGGCTTTGAACGCGCCGAACAGGATTCCCGCGAAGAAGACGCCCCACGGTTTGGATCGCCCGAGCAGGGCCACGGTGATGGCGTCGAATCCGATACCGGCGTCGATGTCGGCACTGAAGCCGGTGGTGACCGTACCGAGCACCTGCGCTACACCGGCCAGGCCGACGAGAGCTCCGGACAGGATCATCGCGTAGAGGTAGATGCGGTTGACGTTCATTCCGGCGACGCGGGACGCGTGCGGGTTCTCACCGACGGCACGGAATCGGAATCCGAGGCTCGATCGTTCGAGCAGCCACCACACCGCGACCGTCACGAGGATGACCAGCACGAACCCGAGATGCAGGTTGTACTTGTCGCCGAACAGCTTCGGGAACACGGCCGTCGATTCGATGGGGGCCGTCTTCGGATTGTTCGATCCCGGAGCCTGCAGCGCACCGGGAGTACGCAGCAGGTACGAGATGAGATAGAACGCAACGTAATTGAGCATGATCGTGACGATCACCTCGTGAGCACCGGTGCGGGCCTTGAGAAATCCGGCGATGCCGCCCCAGACCGCGCCGCCGACAACGCCTGCGACGACGGCCACCAGCAGATGAATGCCGGCGGGCAGGCTCACCCCGAAACCGACCCAGCCCGCACACGCGGCGGCGATGAGCATCTGGCCACGACCACCGATGTTGAACATACCGACTCGAAAGGCAAGGGCCACACCGAGTCCGGCGACGATGAGCGGTGTCGCGAACGTCAACGTCTCGGTCAACGGCCGGATGCCGTTCTCGAACCCCGGACGACGGAAGTTGTACACCGACCCCTGGAACAGCGACGAATACGCGCCGGACACCGAATCCCAGATCGCCGTCAGCATGTCCGACGGACGGGAGAAGAAGTAGCCTGCCGATTCCTGGACGCCGGAGTTGGTCGCGGCAATGAGGACGGCACCGACGATCAGCGCAAGCAGGACCGCGAGAACCGAGATGATGGCACTGCCGGTGAAGATCTGCCGAAGTACGACATGAGCTTTCGACGGCTGCTCGGTCTCACTCACCGCGCTCGCCGCCCATCATCAATCCGAGTGTTTCGCGGGACGTATCCCCGGGGACGATTCCCACGATTGCTCCTCGATACATGACGGCTATGCGGTCGGCCAGTGCGGCGACCTCGTCCAGTTCGCTCGACACCACGATGACCGGGATCCCCGAATCCCGGGTGGCGACGATGCGCTTGTGTACGAATTCGATTGATCCCACGTCGATTCCGCGAGTGGGCTGCGCGGCGACGAACAGTCGCAGATCGCGGCTCAGTTCGCGTGCGAGTACCACCTTCTGCTGGTTACCACCGGACAGGCGTCCGACGGCGGTTCCGATTCCCGGTGCCCGCACGTCGAATTCGGTCAGTTTCTCCGACGCGAACGTGTCGAGATACTCCCGCTGTACCGCTCCGCGCCGCACGAACGGCTCGCTGATGGAGCGGTCGAGCATCAGGTTCTCGGCAATCGAGAACTCCCCCACCAGGCCGTCGACGGTCCGGTCCTCGGGCACGAACCCGACGCCGGCGTCGAGCACCTGCTGAACTGTCGCCCCGACGAGAGAGCGACCGTCGAGGGCGATCTTTCCGGATACGTTCTCCTGCAAGCCGAGTAGCGCCTCGACGAATTCGGTCTGCCCGTTGCCCTGCACGCCGGCAATGGCGAGGATTTCTCCCGCGGCGACCTCGAGACTGATGTCGTCGACGGTCTTGTTGCCCTGGGCGTCGAACACCGACAGGTTCTCGACGACCAATGCTGCAGCACCCGGCACGGCCGGTTCCTTCGAAACGGTCAGCTGCACATCACGTCCCACCATCAACGCGGCGAGTTCGGTGTTGCCTGCCGTCGGCTTCGCTTCGCCGACGACCTTGCCGAGCCGGATGACGGTGATCTTGTCTGCTACTTCGCGTACTTCACGGAGCTTGTGGGTGATGAACACGATGGTGGTGCCCGACGCCGCAAGTTCCCGCATGATCCGCATCAGATCGTCGGTTTCCTGCGGCGTCAGCACGGCCGTCGGCTCGTCGAACACGAGCACCTTGGCTTCTCGAGAGAGCGCCTTGACGATCTCGACCCGCTGCTGCACGCCGACGGGGAGATCGTCGACGAGAGCATCGGGGTCGAGGTCGAAGCCGAACCTCGCGGATATCTCTCGTACCAGCTTTCGTGCTGCCACGAGGTCGAGTCGTCCACCGAGCGAGGTGGTTTCGTTGCCGAGCACGATGTTCTCGGCCACGGTGAACACCGGAATCAGCATGAAGTGCTGATGCACCATGCCGATTCCTGCAGTCATCGCCTCGCCCGGTCCGGCGAAGTTCTGCTCGACGTCGTCGAGCAGGATCTGGCCTTCCTCGGCGCGGTACAGGCCGCTGAGCACGTTCATCAACGTGGACTTGCCTGCACCGTTCTCACCGAGGAGGCAGTGGATCTCGCCGGATTCGACCGTCAGATCGATGTGATCGTTGGCGATCAACGAGCCGAATCGTTTGGTTATACCGCGAAGTTCGAGCTTCATATCCCTTTACGACCGAGGCTACTTGGGTGCCGACGGCGATTCGACGGTGATGGACCCGTCGACGATGCCGGCCTTGATCGTGTCCAGTTCGCCCTGCAGTGCGGGGTCGACCTGGGACTCGAAGTCGTGGAACGGCGCGATGCCGACGCCGTCGTTCTCGAGCGTGCCCACGTACGGGCTGTTGTCGAACTTGTCTGCACCGGAGTTGGCCACTACCTCGTCGACACTGGTCTTGAGGCCCTTGGTCACCGAGGTGAGCAGCAGGTCGCCGACCGACGGGTCCGACTCGAAGACGTCGGCATCCGCACCGATCAGCGCAACCGGACGAGAGGAGTCCCGAATGGCCTGCGCCGCACTCTGATAGATGGGTCCACCGACCGGGAAGATGACGTCGGCGTTCTGGTCGATCAGGCCCTGGGCGGTGTTCTTGGCGACCTCGTTGGCGGTGAATCCGCCGGTGAACGAGCCGTTCTGGGAAGGCACGTCCCATCCGATGACGCGGACTGCCTTGCCCTTCTGCTCGTTGAAGTAGTTCACACCGTCGGCGAAACCGTCCATGAAGATGGTGACGGTCGGCAGCTGCGAGCCGCCGAAGGTGCCGACGACTCCGGTCTTGCTGTAGCTGGCGGCGGCGTAACCGGCCAGGAATGCCGACTGCGACGCGTCGTAGGTCAGCGGCTTGACGTTCGGCAGATCGATCGAGGAGTCGTCGATGATCGCGAAATCGATGTCGGTGTTGGCCTCGGCCGCGACCTTGGTGGCGTCGGCCAGGTCGAATCCGACGGTGACGATCAGGTTGCAGCCCTGATCGACGAGGTTGTTGATGTTGGGGGCGTAGTCGGTGGGCGACGTGGACTCGACGGTGCGCGGCTCGACGCTGAGCTCGCCTGCTGCCTCGGTGAGTCCTTCGAAACCGAGCTGGTTGAACGACTTGTCGTCGAATCCGCCACTGTCGGAGACCATGCAGGGCAGGAAGTCACTCGAGCCGCCCCCGCCGGATCCTTCGTTCTCGGGTGCGGATCCACAGCCTGCGATCAGGGCGATGGCACCGAGCGACGCGACGCCGCCGAGTGCTGCCTTCCGCGTACTCGTGCGGGTAACGAATGACAAGATGTCCTCCAATATCGATGTGTGTTTCGTCTGTTTCGGGACGGTACTCGCGCGAACCTGGGTGCGCAGGATTTCACTCAGGTATCGGTTTCGGGCGCGACCTTGCCGGGCAAGGTTCCGCCTTTGCCGAGTACCCGTGCTTCGTCCTCGCGCACCATCACTGCCGGGCCCGCGGCGACCACCGATGGATTCGACGGCGTACCGGGCTTGAATACGTTGAAGAATACGTTGAGCACCACTGCGACAATGCTTGCGGCACTGATTCCGGAATGGAACACCGTGACGAACCAGTTCGGGAACTCGTCCCAGAAGTCGCCGGCAACAACAGGAATGAGACCGAAAGCCAAGGTCACCGCCACGATGACGACGTTGGCGTTGTTGTCGTAGTTCACCTTGCCGAGGGTGCGGATTCCACTGGCGGCGACGGTTCCGAACAGGGCGATTCCGGCACCGCCGAGCACGGGCAGCGGAACCACGCCGACCACCGCCGCGAGAACCGGCGAAAGACCCAGCAGCGCAAGCACGCCGCCGCCCAGGGCGACGACGAAGCGGCTCTTGATGCCGGTCATCGCAACCAGTCCCACGTTCTGTGCGAACGCCGTGGCCGGGAACGTGTTGAAGATGGGGGCGACGGCCGAGGAGACCATGTCTGCGCGCAAACCGTCGCCGACACGTCGGGAGTCGACGTCGGTTCCGACGACCTCCCCGACGGCCAGGATGTCGGCCGTGGTCTCGACCATCACCACCAGGATCACGATCGTCATCGACACGATCGCGCCGACGGCGAAGATCGGCGAGCCGAAGGCGAACGGGGTGGGCACCGCGACCACCGCGGCGTCCCCGACGCCGCCGAAGTCCGTCTTGCCCACGATCAGTGCTGCGATCGTCCCGACGACGAGTCCGAGCAGGATGGACAGGCGCGAGAGCACCTTGATCTTGGTCATCACCAGCACCGCGAGCAGGGTGAACATCGCCAGTCCGATGTTGCCGGGGTCCAGGTACTCGGGGTTCGGCGCACCGCCCACCATCTCCTGGCCGGTGATCCAGCGTGCGGCCACCGGCATCAGCGACAGCCCGATGACGGTGATGATGCTTCCGGTCACCAGGGGTGGGAAGAAGCGGACGATCTTCGAGAAGAACGGGGCGATGGCCAAACCGATCAGCGCGGCCACCAGGACGGCCCCGAGGACCGTGCGGAGCCCGGTTCTACCGTCCTCGGCGCTGCCGATGATGGTCAGCACCGTCGACACCGATGCAAACGAGATGCCTTGCACCAGCGGCAGTTGCGAGCCGAAGAAGGGCACTCCGACGGTCTGCAGCACGGTCGCGACGCCACTGACGAACAGCGCGCACGAGATGAGCAGCGCTTGATCGGCCCCGGACAGGCCGGCTGCTCCGCCCACGATGATCGGGACGGCGATGACACCGCCGAACATGGACAGAATGTGCTGCATGCCGTAGCCGAACATCTGCAGCAGCGGCGGGCGAGTGTCCTCGGGCCTGGTCATGACCTCAGGCTAGGAACCGGACGTTACCGAGGGCAATACCCAGCCGTTTCCGGCGAGTTACGGATGTTCCGGCTCGTCGCTGCTGCCACTGGCCACCAGGTGCTCGAACGCCTTCAGATTCGCGAGCGATTCACCGCGTGACACGCGCCAGGCCCATTCGCGCTTGATCGACTCCGCGAATCCCAGCTCGAGCAGCACGTTGAAATCGCCGTCGGCCGCCTCGAGGGTCTGACCGAAGATCCGATCGAGTTCGTCACCGTCGACGGCGCGCAACGACATTCGGCCCACCAGGTAGATGTCGCCGACCTTGTCGATCGTGTAATGCACTCCGTACAGCCGACGGTTGCGACGCAGCAGGTATTTGTAGACGCCCTCGAAGTTCTCGTCGGGCTTGCGGCAGACGAATGCCTCGATGCGCACCCCGTGGTGTCCGACGGTCACCATCGTCGTCGTCTTCAGTTTGCGTTCCCCGGGCAGTTCGACGGTGAACACCTCGCCGCGCCGCGTGTAATCCAGTTCGCGATCCTTCAGGACCCGGTCGATCAGTTCGGCGGTTTCGCTCATGCAGTCACTGCTCCCGATCTGCGCAATTTCGACAATCCTCGGACTCGTCGCGGCGAGAATTCACTCGGTGCCTCGCCTCGATCGAAGTGGAATCGGGCCTGCCGGTAGCTCTCGATCAGGCCGTCCGCGGTGTGTTCCCACGAGAAGTTTCGCGCATGGAGCGGTGCGGCAATTGCCATCTCGGACAACGCCGCTCGATCGACGAGCATCGACGCCAACGCGTCGGCCCAGTCCGCGATGCGGTGTCCCTGCACCAGTCGCCCGGTTTCACCGGATCGCACCGCGACACCGAGCCCGCCGACATCTGCTGCGAGAACCGGTGTTCCACAGGCCTGGGCTTCGATCGCCACCAGACCGAACGATTCGTTGTAGCTCGGCACCGCCACGAGGTCGGCGGCTCGGTACACCTGCGCCAGGCGAGCGGACGGCTGCGGCGGCATGAACGTCACGTGCGGGGTGATCCCGAGCGTATCGGCCAGATCGATCAGACTGTCGGGTCGGTCCAACCCGCTGCCGGACGGCCCGCCGACGATCAGGATCCGCAGCGGCATGCTCGGATGTCGTTGCAGCACTTCGGCAGCCGCTGCGACCAGAACGTCGGGGGCCTTGAGAGGTTGGATCCGCCCGACGAACGCGACGACGGCCTCGTCCTGCGAGAGTCCGAGCGCGGCACGTGCGGCCCGCTTGTCTCCCGGGTTGTATTGCGCCAGATCGGCTCCCGGGGCAACCACGTCGATCGACTCCTGCCGAGCCCCGTAGATCTCGACGAGCGATTTCGCTTCCTCGGTGGTGTTGGCGATCAATCGATCGGCCTCGGCGACCACCTGCTGCTCACCGATCTGACGGGCCGCGGGCTCGGGTGCATCGCCCTGAGCCAGGGACGCGTTCTTGACGGCGGCGAGGGTGTGCGCCGTGTGCACCAACGGCACTCCCCAGCGATCACGCGCCAACCACCCCACCTGACCCGACAGCCAGTAGTGCGAATGAACCAGGTCGTAGTAGCCGGGCTCGTGCCGAGCTTCCTCGCGGAGCACCCCGGCCGCGAAAGCACACAGTTGAGTGGGCAGGTCGTGTTTGTCCAGACCCTCGAACGGCCCCGCGACGATGTTGCGTACCAGCACCCCGGGAGCGGCCTCGACGACCGGCGCGTCGCTCGACGACGTCGCGCGGGTGAATATCTCGACCTCGACGCCGCGTTCGGCCAACTGCTTGGCGCTCTGCAGTACGTAGACGTTCATTCCCCCGGCATCGCCCGTTCCGGGCTGCGCCAGCGGGGAGGTATGCAAGGACAACACAGCGACCCTGTTCAGCCGGCGTCCAGTCACTTCTTCAGCGTGCACGGCTCCACATTACGTCGCCACGTCTGCCGCTTCGCACGGCCTGCGCTTTTGCTCACCCGTCCAGACCGTCGACGAATTCGCTCACCTCGCCGAGGAAGCGCTCGGGATCGGCGACGAACGGGCCGTGGTCGACGCCGTCCCAGTACGACGCGCCGGCTCCGGGAATGAGGTCCGCGGCGTGCCGACCGGCCGAGACATCGACGACGGTGTCGTCGGTTCCGTGCAGCACGAAGGCGGGGACATCGAGGTTGCGTAGCAGCTCGTCGTGGCCGACGGCGCGATCGAACAACGCGGCGCGAACCCGCGGCCGGGTGGACAGGGTCAACCCGAACAGGGCCTGCGCTTCGGTGCCTTTTCCTTCCACAGGACCCGTCAACGCGTTGCCGAAACTACCCAGTGCCTTGATCGCGATACGCGGTTCTTCCGCCATCGCCCCGGGGATCGCCGCCCGCATGGCCGTGCCCACCCGTCCGCCTGCCTCGCCTCTGCCGATACTCGTGATCGCGCCCACGAGCACGATGCCCGCGATCGCGTCCGAGCCGTGAGTCGCGAGATAATCGCAGATCACCAGCCCGCCGTACGACCACCCCAGCAGCACTGCGCCCGCCGTGATGTTCTCGGCGTCCAGCACCGCGGCCACGTCCCCGGCCCAGATCTTCGAGTCGTCGTATCCGGCCTCGGGGGCATCGGAGTAACCGTGGCCACGCAGGTCGACGGCGACGACGCGGTAGCGCGACGAAAGATCGGCCAGCAGCCCGTCGCCCCAACACGACGAACTCTGCGCCCACCCGTGCAGCAGAACCAGGGGTCTCGCCGCCGGGTCACCGGTGACGCGATAGACGATGTTCGTTCCGTCGATGCCGGTGGCCTGCCGAACCGGTCCTGCTGCAGGGGTGCTCATGTGGGGTCAACTTACGCGGCTGCTCGGCGCATCGAGGCCAGTGGATCCGAGTACAGGGAACTGAGCGAGACCACCGTTGCGGCGAATTCCTGCACCCTGTCGCCGAATCCGGTGACCCGAATGTCCCTGCGCGGCAATGTCGAATTGGCGGCGAAGGCCTCCCCCACGTGCGGAATCCCGGCGGGGTACGCCGTGAACGCCTGGCCACCGAGTACCACTCGATCCGGATTGAACATGTCGCGTAACAGGGCGACCGTCCGACCCAACGTGACGGCCCGTTCGACGAGCAAGTCCCTGGCCGCCTCCGAGCCGTCGGTCGCGGCTCGGTACACGGCGGAGATAGTCGGCCGGGCTCCGCGGGCTACGCTCGCGAAAATTTTGCGGTCGATCGCCGCGGTCACGATCGCGCGATCGCTGACGGCCGCTTCGAGGCAGCCCCGGTTGCCGCAGCTGCACAGCACCGACGAGCCGGTGGGCAGGTGAGCGATCGACCCGGGTCCGCTGGACGGAGTGTGCACGCGGCCGTCGATCGTCAGCGCCATACCTGCGCTTTCGCGTGCATAGAAGTAGAGCGAGGTGCCGGTGGTGCTCGGCGGAGCAGCGGCGTCCGATACGCGGGGCGCGAGCAGAAGTTCCGACGCCGCCATCGCTTCGACGTGGCCGGAAACAGAGATCGGTAGCCCCAACCCACCGCCGATGACACCCGCCACCTGGGCGTTCTCCCAGCCCAGACGCGGATGATCGACGGTGCCGGTCGTCGTGTCGACACGGCCGCCGAGGGCAACCCCCACCCACAGTGGGGTGCGCCGATGCCATCTGCCGGCGAAGGCCCCGGCGCTGCGGGTGATCGAAGCGAGCGCCGCATCGGCGGACCCGCTCGGCGTGGGAATCTCCACAGCCCCCAGGATCTTTCCGCGCGGATCGCTGACGATGATCCCGGTGACGACGGCACCGATATGGATCCCGATGGTCGAGAACGGCTCGTGATTGACCTCGAACGGCACGCGGGGTCGTCCGATCGCACCGGCGGCCGTGAGGTCCGCGCGCTCGCGCAGCAATCCGACGCCGAGCAGAGCAGACACCTGACGATTGACCGTGGCAATGCTCAAACCCGTTGTGCGGGCGGCACTGTCACGCGAGATCGGGCCCTCGACGCATGCTACCCGCAGTACCGACGCCGCGGGACTGTCGGCAATCCGAAGATCGGGCGCGACGAGCTGAACCCGCGATCGCAGCGGGGCGTGGGAGGTGGACCGCGCCGGCGAGCGCAGCGCGGTGGGGCGAGAGTGGTGGTGCAGCGTGGATACGGACATCCGTCGTGTTCCTCAGCAGTGGAAAACTCTCGTCTCGTGAAAAGCAACGTCGACGAAAGAGCGAAGTGGTGCAGGTCAAGGGGTGAGGCAGACCGGGGAGGTCCACGTCACGCGAATCGACTGCCCGTAGCGCGAGAAGGCTAGAGACAGGTTCCTTGGCCGAGACAACACAATTCCCGAGGAAGCGGGAGGCGAGACCCGAGGGACGCGGTCACATAGGTGACCCGCATCGCGGTGGTCTCGCTGGCGGACATGAAACCAAAATTAGCACTCGAAGCCCGATTGTCCAATCGGGCCCGTCCGGATGCGCTGTTTCTCCCGAACTAGAATTTCTCCATGACCTCGCCCGAACACTTCGCACCCGATACCCGCATCGCCGTCGTCACCGGAGCGAGTTCCGGCATCGGCGCGGCCGCTGCGCGCCAACTCGCCGCCGACGGATTCCACGTCGTCATCGGCGCACGCAGGCTCGACCGACTCGAAGAACTGGCCTCGGAGATCGGCGGCACCGCCCTGGAACTCGATGTGACGGACGAGGATTCGGTGGCCGCCTTCACCGCCGTCATCCCCCGCGTCGACGTCCTGATCAACAATGCCGGTGGCGCAAAGGGATTGGCCCCGGTGATCGACGCCGACCTCGACGACTGGCGCTGGATGTGGGAGACCAACGTTCTCGGCACACTGCGCGTCACGAAAGCGTTGCTGCCCAAGCTGATCGATTCCGGCGACGGCCTGATCGTCACCATCACCTCCGTCGCGGCATTCGAGGCGTACGACAACGGCTCGGGTTACACCTCCGCCAAACATGCTCAGGCCGTACTGCATCGGACGCTGCGCGGCGAGCTGCTCGGCAAACCGGTGCGGTTGACCGAGGTTGCACCGGGTGCCGTGGAAACCGAATTCTCACTCGTCCGCTTCGACGGTGACGCGGCCAAGGCCGACGCGGTCTACCAGGGCATCACGCCGTTGGTCGCAAGCGACATCGCCGAGGTGATCGGCTTCGTCGCCTCCCGCCCGTCGCACGTCAATCTCGATCAGATCATCATCAAGCCACGCGATCAGGCCGGTCCGGGGCGCTTCTCCCGTAAGTAACCCATGTGAGTGGAACTTCGTAGTGGGCTACGAGGTTCCACTCACATGCGCGCAGCGCTCTACCCCGCGGGCGCAGGTGCCGTTGTCGTCGCGGGTGCCGTTGTCGCAGGCGTCGTCGTCGCTGGCGCCCCGCCGGCAGGGAGCGCCGACATCGACTCCCACGTCGGCCAGTCGATGGCCCAGTCGTACAGGTCACCGTCCGCTGCGGAGAGGTCGATGCGGGTGCCGGTGACCTCCACCGGATCGCCGTACATCGCCGTGCCGAAGTACTGCTGCGCGTCCTCCGTCGAGAGGTTGATACATCCGTTCGTGACGTTCGATGCGCCCTGCACGCCGGTGGTCAGCGGGTTGGCGTGAATGAACTCGCCATTGTTGGAGATGCGCACCGCCCAGCGTTCGCGCACGTTCTCGTAGAACGGCGGGTTCGACATCAGGAAGTCCTCGTGCTTCTCGGTGACGACGTGGATGCCGCTGCGGGTGACGTTGCGATCCTCGTTGCCCTCGCCGTAGCTGACGGGAATGTCCATGATCGTCGCGCCGTCACGCACCACCTGCATGCGGTGGCTGGTGGCGTCGGCGACGACGACCTGGCTGCGTCCGATGCTGAAGTTGAGGGTGACGTCGTCGGCCCCGTAGGCACCGTCGCCGTAGTTCACGCCGTAGAGCTTGGCGTTCACCGAGACCGTCGTGCCGGGCGTCCAGTAGTTGGTGGGACGCCAGTGGATGCGCGAGCCGTTGTCGTCGGGGAACCACGCCCAGGCACCGGGCGTCGGCGGGTTGGTGGTGACGGTCAGCGCCTTCTCGACGGCTGCCTTGTCCTCGATCGCCGAGTCGAACTGCAGGATGATCGTCGCTGCGATGCCGACTTCCTGGCCGTCGCCGATGTTGGTGCTCACCGAGGTGCGGCTGTCCGGTTCGACGGTGGTGAAGCTGCCCTCGATCGGCACGGTCTTGTTGTCCGCGCCGACGGCGGAACCGGACCACGTGTATTTCACCCCGTACCCGAGTGGCTCGGTGACGGCGTAGGACGCCTTGTCGGGTGCCAGCGCACCCTGAACGATCTTGCCGTCCGGGTTCGTCAACTCGACCTGGGTGAGCGTTCCGTTCGTCACCGACACCGAGATCGGTGCCACCGGGCTGACGTCGGTGGCACCTTCGGCCGGGTTCTGCGTGATCTGCGCGACGGGCGCTGCCTCGGTCGTCGGTGCCGAAGCACCGGGGCTCTTGTCGCCCGATCCGACGGTGCAGCCGGCTACTAACGCAACCAGTGCGACGAGCACGGTGACCAACCACACCATGCGCGTCCGTTTTGTCTGTTCTACCTGCTCATGCACGTTGTCCAACGTACCTGCGTCTGCGAACTACCCCACATTTCCCACTGTTTTTGGGGGCAGTCTCACAGCGAACCGTCGACGACGAGTCAGAGCTTCTGCGAGCGCAGCTCGTGTCCCTTCGACGTCAGGCAGCGGCCCGAGTCCAGGTTCCAGTCCCAGCCGTGCAGGTTGCAGGTGAGCTTGTTGCCCTCGACGATGCCGAACTTCGTCAGGTCCGCCTTCAGGTGCGGGCAGCGACGTTGAATTTCGTAGCCGCCCATCGTGATGGTGGCGGTGTCGTCGTGCGCCTCGGAGAACCAACCGTCCGCGTAGGCGATGCGTTCGTCCGTGAGGCACTTGAAGAACGTGTAGAGGAACTCGTTGTACCCGCCGACGCGTCGGGCCCGGAACCGGGTGGACAGGAAGATCGAGTTGACCCAGTCCGGCTCCTGATCACGCACTGCGGTGCGTACGAGTTCCGGCGGGATCGTGAAGCTGTATCGGAACTTCTCGTTCGAGATAGGCTCTCGGACAATCCTTTTCGGGAAGTCCAGCACAACCGTCTCGTCACCCATCGTGATGCCGACGGGGTAGCCGATGCCATCACAGATCAGATCCGTCTGCGCCATGATCGGCTCGAACAGTCCGCGCAGCGGCTCGAGCAGCGGCTCGCCCTCGGCCGGTGCCCAGCCTGCCTTCTCGGCTGCGATGACCGACGCCTGACGCTGGGCGTAGGCCTCGATGTAGTCGGCTTTGCCGGTGGTGAAGATGGCTTCGGCGTCGGCCGTGGGGATGGGATGCTCGTGGGACTTCAGATCCGAACCCTCGAACGTGGCCGTCGTGCCCGGAATCATCAGCAGACCCTTGTCGTGACCGTGCAGGCGCATCTGCTCGAGAAACACCATCTGGTCCGGGAACACGTTGGCCGGGTCGCCGTAGACGTCGTTGAGCGAGCGCAGTTCGTCGTCGAGGAAACACGGCGGGCCCGCCGACGGAATGACCCACGTGGAGCCGACCTGCTCGATGTACTGACGCGCACGATCCATCTGTCGCTGACGCTTCTGGATACCGAAGTTTCGCTTCGCACGCGAGACCATGTCGTAGACCATCGGGTACCAGATCGCGCCCGAATACTGCAGCATGTGGACGTCGACGGGACCGAACTGCTCGGTCATCATGTCCAGGTCCACCGGCCGCGCGTCGTTCATGTTGAACGCGACGGTCTTCCCGTCGGACACCACCAGGCCGGAGTCGCCGATCGGGCCGTCGGCAGGCGCGCGAAGCGCGATGATCATGATGTCGAGATCGCCCTTGGGCCCGGTCAGCGTGTGCTTGACCGAGTCGGTGGTCTCGTAGAACTTGTGGAAGCCGAGCTTCTCCAGCTCGTGCTTGAGATCGAGCACCGGGTAGTCCGGCAGCAACACCGTCGCGTCCTTGTTGACGTGTTCGGCCAGGTTCTTCGGATCGAAGTGGTCCTTGTGCAGGTGCGAGACGTAGAGGTAATCGCAATCACCCAACTCGTCCCAGTCCAGGCCCGAGTTGTCGGGGAAAGGGAACCACGACGCGTAGAAGGACGGGTTCACCCACGGATCGCACAGGATGCTCCCCGCCTCGGTCCGAATATGGAATCCCGCGTGCCCCACGCTGGTGACCTGCACTGACTTACCTCCTACGAGCCGAACTCTCGAATCTCCATCGTATGCGCCGTTTCGAGCGTCCCTAACCCAGAGCGCAGTTGACGAGGTCACACTCGGGGGTCAGCGTGACCCCGAACTTCTCTCGCACACCGTCTCGGACGTGCGCGGCAAGAGCCATGATGTCCGACGCGGTGGCCCCACCCCGGTTGGTGATCGCGAGTACATGTTTGGTCGACAGGGCCGCGGTACCGCGGCCGAACTCGGTGCCGTAGCCCCGCGGGAATCCCGAGTTTTGAATGAGCCAGGCGGCCGGAATCTTCGTGCCGGCCGGGTCGGGAAAGCTCGGCGCGTGGGTTGCCTGCTCCGGCACCTCCGGCAACACCGGGTTGAGGAAGAAGGACCCCACGCTCCACGTGTCGTGATCGGCCGCGTCGAGCACCATCCCACGCTCACCGCGCAGCGCGAGCACTGCTGCGCGGACGTCGGGCACCGGAACGACGTCGCCGATCTGCACATCGAGCCGCTCGGACAACGCCGCGTAGCGCACCGGCAGCGATTCGGTGGTCTTCTTCAGCGCGAACGTCACGTCCAGAATCACGTAGCGCGACGATCGCTTGAACACCGACGACCGATGTGTTCCGAATCCGCACTGCTCCGGCGTCCACACTGCCGTCTCTTGCGTCTGCCGGTCGTAGACGGTGAGGCTGTGCAGCAATTCCGACGTCGACGCACCGTAGGCCCCGACGTTCTGAATCGGCGTCGCGCCGGTGGTGCCCGGGATCCCCGACAGCGCTTCCATACCGGACAGCCCGGCATCGATAGTCGCCTGTACGACGGCATCCCACTCGACACCGGCGTCGACGGTCACCCGCTCGCCGTCGATCTCCAACCGCGAGCCGGTCACCCGAACCACCCGGCCGTCGAACCCGTCGTCGC
This sequence comes from Rhodococcus sp. NPDC077669, assembly GCF_040686915.1. Lineage (NCBI taxonomy): Bacteria > Bacillati > Actinomycetota > Actinomycetes > Mycobacteriales > Nocardiaceae > Rhodococcus > Rhodococcus sp. NPDC077669. Next base: position 32,423 of record NZ_JBFBMD010000036.1, read on the forward strand.
CGACGACCAGGTTGGATCCGCCGCCGATGACCAGCACATCCGTCCCTGCACGGTCCGCGTCACGCACCAGGGAGACCAACTCGTCAGCGTTCGTCGCGACGGTGAATTCACGGGCTGGGCCGCCCACCCGGATGGTGGTGAGTTCGGAAATTGCAGTAGGCACGGACTCTCACGCTACCGGTCGCGCACGAACGTCCTCAGTCACCCGGTAACCTGCGGGGATGCCTCGCCCTATTGAGCACAGCTCGACTGTGCCCGCCTCCGCCGACAAGGTCCACGCAGCGCTGACGTCCGAGCAGTACTGGAAGGACCGCATCGAGCAGATCGGCGGCCCCGGTGCCAGCTTGAAGAGCGTCACCGTCGGAGACGGCACCATCGACGTCGTCATGACCCAGTCGGTCCCCGAGGAAGAGCTGCCGTCCGCGGTCACCGCCTTCAAGAAGGGCGACCTCATCATCGAACGCACCGAGAGCTGGGGACAGTTCGACGGCACCCACGCCGCGGGCACCTTCGGAGCCACCGTCGAAGGAGCACCCGCGCGCATCACCGGCACCACCACCCTCGACGGCAAGGGCGAGACGACCACCGTCGCTCTGGCCGGCACCACCGAGGTCAAGGTCCCCATCTTCGGCGGGAAGATCGAAGCGATGATCAGCGAGCAGGTTCTCTCGCTCATCGACAACGAGCAGGACTTCACCGGTAACTGGATCGCCGCGCAAGCAAGCAGCTGAGCCTGGTCGTTCCGCAGGCTCCACTCCTGGGTAACCTGGTCGCTCCGCAGGCTCCGCTCCTGGGTAACCTGGCGCACTATGGCTCGCCGAATGAACTACTCCGCCCGGTTCACCCACTCGACGCAGCAGGTCTATGCAGCGCTGTCCAGTCGCGAGCACTGGGACGCGCGCATCGAGGAGATGCGTAAGTATTCGGAGAACGAGCTGAAGAGCTTCGAGGTGTCCGACGCCGGAATCGACATCGTGATGCACCACGTCATCCCCCGTACCGAACTGCCCGACATCGCACAGACGGTGATGAAGAAAGACATGGTCATCACCCGCAACGTGCATTTCGACGCGTACGGGGAAACCACTGCGGGGCACTACGACGCGTCGATTCCGGCCGGACCCGGCTCACTGAAGGGCACCACGTCACTGTTCCCCACCAACGGTGGCTCGACGCTGCGCACGTCCTCCGAGGCCAAGGTGTTCCTGCCGTTCATCGGCGGCAAACTCGAGCAACTGATGCTCGTCAACCTCATCGACCTGTGGCGCGGCGAGGGCGAAGTGACCGCCGACTGGCTCGAGAAGAACGCCTAGCCCTGAACAAGCCTGAGGGTGTCATCACCCGCGGCACCACCGGCATCAATCGGTTGCGTCGCAGCGACCGGTGGTTGATGCACGATCCCGATGTCCGACGCGTCCTGCGCGAATCACCGGACCCCCTCGTCGTCGACCTCGGGTACGGGGCGATGCCGAACACGACTCTCGAACTCGCGGGCCGACTTCGCACCGTCAGGCCCGATCTCCGAGTCACCGGTCTGGAAATCGATCCCGCGCGGGTGGTCGAAGGAAGCGGCGGCGTCGAATTCGCCCGTGGCGGCTTCGAGTTGGCCGGACTGCGACCGAATCTGGTGCGGGCCTTCAACGTGCTGCGGCAATATCCCGAGGACGCGGTTCCCGGTGCCTGGCACCGCATTCTGTCGGGCCTGGCACCCGGCGGCCTGTTGGTCGACGGCACCTGCGACGAACTCGGTCGACGCTGCGCGTGGGTGCTGCTCGACGCCGATGGGCCACGATCTCTGACTCTGGCCTGGGACCCGTTCGATGTCGAGATGCCGTCGGACATCGCGGAGCGGCTTCCGAAAGTGTTGATACACCGCAACATCGAGGGCGAGCTGATCCACGATGTGCTGCGCCGCGCCGACCGCGCGTGGTCGGTCTCGGCACCACTGGCCCCGTTCGGCCCCCGGTTGCGTTGGCGGGCGGCATTGAAAGTGCTTGCAGAGCAAGGACTCCCGGTCGCACTCCCCCGCCGCCGCATGCGAGACAACGTGCTCACAGTACCCTGGTCGACGGTCGCCCCGGCACCGTGAATCTGGCGCTACGTACAGGCGGACAGCGCCAGTTCGACGCGTTCGGCCACTCGATCGGTGCTGCTGCCGGCCTCGGAGTACAGCGCCTGCGGGTCGACGCGACCGATAGCCACGGCGTCGCCCACCACCTCGTCGAGGGTGATCTGCGAGATGCCACCTGCGGCGAGGTCGAGGACCGTGCGTACGGGAGTGGTGATGTTGAACGTGCCGGCCGATTCGACGTCACGCGGCTCGAGCCGCAGTCGATGCACTGCCAGGCGAGTGTCGGTGAGTCGTAGGTCTCCGAACGCGCAGAGATGTACGAACTGCGGGTGCAGGTGTCCGAAACCGTGCAATTCGGCGGCGCTCTGGTGTGAGATCACTGCCTCGCCGCCGAACCACGCGCACCACATAGCGAACACTTCGAGTTCGCTGTGCGGCCACTGCCCGAGCCGAAACAGGTTGCGCTCGACGCGAGTCCACGTGGCCGTCGCCAGGTTGACGCGCACCATCGCAGAGTCGAAGCCGAGTTCACCGGCCTGTTCGGCGGTGAAGTAGCCGTCCTGCCGGGTAGCGAGCGAGTGCAGCTCCTGCACACTCGGTCCTATCGTGCTCATGCAGCAAGAGTACGTCAGAATGTGTTACACATCACAAACTTTCGAATCGAATCCCCGGACTCGGCGAGTTTCACAGAGCTTGCTCAGAAACTTCGGGAAGACTGCCGGGAATGACATCCTCAGCCAGGCGCAGCACAGTACCGCTGATCGCAGTCTCCGTTGTTGTCGTCCTCCTCGTCGCCGTCATCGGCGGAGAACTGTTCGTTCGGCAGCAGATCAAATCCTGCCTCGCCGGCCAGCTCGAGTCCGAGCTGGGCAGCCAGGTGGAGGTGGGTCTCGGCTTCAAGCCGGTCTTGCTGTCCTTGGTCGACAAGAAGGTCTCGTCGGTGACCGTCGACAGCGACGATGCTCGATTCGGCCCGGCCGAGGGCATGGTCGTGCACGCCGAGGCGAACGATCTGAACCTGACCCAAAGCGCCGACTCGGGCGGCACCATCGGTAGCTCGAGTGCCGACATCTCGTGGTCGACCGACGGCATCACCCGCACCCTGCAGAGCCAGGGCATCGGTGCCATCGTCTCCGGGGTCACGTCCGACGCGTCGGCGGGCACCCTGGAGTTCGCCGTCGGCGCGCTTGCGAAGCTGACCGTCAAGCCGCAGGTCACGGGCGGCAAGGTCGACGTCCAAACCGTCGACGCATCGATTCTGGGCCTGGGAATCCCCACCGATCTGGTCGATTCCGTCGTCGGCGTGCTCACCGACAGCCTGCAGGCGTACCCGCTGGACATGGCTCCGACGTCGCTGACCGTCACCGACTCCGGCATCGAACTCGCCCTCGAAGGCGGCCAGTACACCATCCCGGCCACCCAGCAGAACCAGAATCAGCAGACGCCCGAGGGTTGCTCCCTGGTTGCGTAAACCATGTGATGCTCCTATGAGTGTCAAGTGGCAGTTTTCTGGGTGAGATGTTGGAACATTTCGCGGGCGACGGCTCGCTTGAGGCAGCGGATGATGT
>NZ_JBFBMD010000037.1:0-35325 GCF_040686915.1 Rhodococcus sp. NPDC077669
CCGACCGGGAAATCCGCCGGCTGGTCGTCGGGGACACGATCGCTGAGATCTATCACCGATCCGCCGGTGTCTACGGCATTCTCCGGGTCCGAGCTGCGCTGCTCAACGAGTACGACATGGTCGTCAACCGCAAGCTCGTTCGGGCGTTGATGCGCGAGCGAGGCCTGGTCGGGCTACCGACACCGAAGCGCCGCAAACCGAACCTGGTGGGCTTGTCCACCCCAGCTGACCTCGTCGAACGCAAATTCACCGCTGACGCGCCGAACGAACTGTGGTGTACAGACATTACGGAGCATCCAGCGCGCGACGGGAAAGCGTATTGCTGTGCGGTGATCGACTGCTTCTCCCGGAAGATCGTCGGACGGGCGTTCTCCACGGTTGCAGATACCGCACTGGTGAACAACGCGGTGAACATGGCCGCTCGGGAGCGATCCCTCTGTGGTGCGACGATTCTGCATGCTGATCACGGAGCGCAGTTCACCTCCTGGAGCTGGGGTGAGAATCTACGCCGGTCGGGACTGACACCCTCATTCGGGTTCGGTCGGTGACTGCTTTGATAACGCGGTCATCGAAGCGTTCTGGGGACGAATGCAGGTTGAACTTCTCAACTCCAGGCGATGGGCAACGACGTTCGAGTTGGTCGTTGCGATGGCCAACTGGATCGACACCTTCTACAACACCGACCGCGTCCACAGCTATATCGGTAACATCAGCCCCGACCACTACGAAGCCCTCTGGGCCTCGACAACACCATCCCAACTCCAGTAACCCACGGGCGAGATTACGGGCACACATCAGTTTGCGAGTGGTCGAACACCGACAGAATCGGGAATGTCGGGATTTTGCAGGCCTCCTCGCCGTGCCGACGGTCAAAGACACAGCGATGGTCACCACGGCGCTGAAGATGGCGTTGCGGCGACGAGATCACGGTGGACACCGCGTCGGCTCAGGGCTCATCCATCACAGCGATGCCGGCAGTCAGGGCGGATTCAACCTGTCGTCGCAACACAGTGCCGTGAAGCCGAGTGTATCTGCTCCGCAAGCACTTCCGCTGGGGTTCGCCACCCAAGTGTTTTGCGCGGGCGGTTGTTGAGTGCATCCGCCGCGGCCTGAACGTCACTTCGACGGTATCGAGCGAGATCGGTTCCCTTCGGAAAGTATTGTCGCAGCAATCCATTAGTGTTTTCGTTCGTTCCCCGCTGCCAGGGGCTGTACGGGTCGCAGAAGTACACACGGATCCCGGTTTCTGCGGTCAACTCCGCATGACGTGCAAGCTCCTTGCCGCGGTCCCAGGTCACCGATCTGCGCAGGTGCTTTGGCAGCGGTGTCATCGCAGCCTGGAGTGCATCGCGGACCGACTCCGAACGGTAACCGGACAACGCCGGCCCGTTCTTCACCGGGGGCGCATCCCCGTACCCATCCTTACGTGGCAGATGCAGCAACGTGGTGAATCTGCTGGTGCGTTCGACAAGCGTGCCCACTGCGGACCTGCCCAGCCCGATGATCAGACCTCCTTCCCAATGCCCTGGCGTTTTGCGATCCGCGACTTCGTCTGGCCGCGAGCCGATGGTGACGTCATCGGTGATGAATCCGGTGCGGAGCTTCTTCGCTCGAGGGGGCGGCATCTATCGGCAGCGTCGGGGATGCGTACGACAATGCGTTGGCCGAGAGCACAATTGGGTTGTTCAAGACCGAGGCAGTATCGAAGAGAAGCCCGTTCCTGAACGGCCCGCTCAAGACCATCGACGATGTCGAGTTCGCCACGATGGGATGGGTCGACTGGTTCAACCAACGCCGCCTCCCACAGCACCCTCGATTACCTCACACCAGACGAATTCGAGAAGGTCTACCACAGTCAAGAATCGGCTCTCCGCCCGGAGATGTTGCAAGCGTAGGAGCGGCAAGAAACCCGGGACGGTTCACTGACACGGCGCGCCGTCTGGTGGCGTTGCTGCACCGCCTGGGCGCTATCGGACTGGATGCTGAGGAACGCCCCAGGGCGCAAAGCGGGTCGGTCAACCCTGATGTTCACTCTCTGCTATCGAGTCAACTTCCTCGAGCGTGGTGGGGATGTGGTACGGCGGTCTGCTCGTGCCCGAGATGCGATAGCGGTCCCAGAAATCAGGGTCGCCCACGACGCACTCGGCGCGTCCCTCAGGTGTCGCAAAGACGGCAACCGTGCGCCTTCCCGAGAGGGCGGCGTGGAGCGCATCATTCTTGTCGATCCTGCCGTACCAGGTGTATAAGCCGTTGAGGGGCTGGAAATAGCCTTTGATCTTCACCCCGACAGCAATCTCCTTGCCACGGCACACCAATGTGCCCTCGCCGGAGTAGTCGAGATCGTGGTCGTCAGACACGCAAGGCTCACTTTCTTCACATCAAACATTGACAAAAGAACGCACTGGCGCAGACACTATCAGTATCTGGTACCTGGAGTACGGGTATGAAGTCGAGACTCAGCTCGGCCCGGAACGCAACGGAGGTGTCACATGACCGTTCAAAATGTGGAGACCAAGCCCGACGTCTCAACGGAAGGCGCTGCGCGTGTCAGCGCCCGCAAGCCCGTCGACATGCAGAGATCTGCCGGCCGACTGCTGCGGGCGGCGGCCGAAAAATTCTATGACGCGGAGATCGACATCGATTGGGACTCACCCTGGGAGGAAGGAAAGTACTTCCTGCCAGAGCATCGGGTCTCGCTCTACGGCACCAAGCTGTGGGAGAAAATGAGCGATGAGCAAAAGGCGGAACTCGGGCGCCACGAAATCGTCAGCATCCTCAGCTTCGGTATCTACGCGGAGAATCTGCTCAGCTCGGCGCTGCTCCGAACATCCGCCAAAGGCGCCCTAACAGATCAAAGGTCCCTCTACGCCCTTAACGAGATCGGCGACGAGGCACGTCACTCGACGATGTTCGCCCGACTGATCAACAAGACGGGCCTGGCACCGTACAAGTTGCCGAAGGGGTTCTTGAGCATCGCGAAGATCTTGCACTTTGTGCCTCTCGGCCCGTCCGTGTCCGGCGCGACTCTGCTCATCGAGGAGATCCTCGACCGCGCTCAGCGCGAGGCGATGAATGACCCGAAAATGCAGCCGCAGCTGCGCCAGCTCATGAAGATCCACGTTCTCGAAGAGGCCCGTCACATCACGTTCGCGCGGCTGGAAATGGTGGAAGGGATGCAGCGTCGCGGACGCATCTCGCGCGCTTGGCATAGAGGCACGTTAGCGGCCATTGCGAACTTTGCATACCCGTTGCTCATCAATCCGAAGGTATATCCCGATGTCGGAATCAGCCGTCTGCGCGGCCTGTGGGCGCAGCAGACGAGCCCGAACTATCGCGTCAACTTGCAGTTCATGTCCGAGCCAATGATCCGGTTCTTCCACGAGGCCGGAATGATGGAGGGGAAGTTCACGATGGCGATGTGGCGCGCAACGCGCAGCCTGCCCGACGATCTGCGCTAACACGCCCGGCCCGGTCCGCGCGTCCCACAGTCCATTCCTCGACCCCACGACCGGATTCCTCCGTTCGTGGGCTTGGGCGGATGACATTCCCACACCTGCCACGCGTCACGGCGCGCCGTGCGGGTCCGTTTTCTGCATTCGATCAGGAGATTTTCACAATGCCGTCCTCCAACGCCAAGTCCGCCGCCCCGGCGACAGACCCGGGAATAACCGAGCCCATAACTACCAAAGTTCTCATCATCGGCAGCGGCTTCTCTGGCCTCGGTATGGCCGTCCAGCTCCGCCGACGCGGGTACAGCGATTTCATCGTTCTAGAAAAGGCCGACTCCGTCGGTGGGACGTGGCGCGACAACACCTATCCGGGATGCGCGTGCGACGTACCGTCACTGATGTACTCCTACTCGTTCGAGAGTCGCGGTAGCTGGTCGAAGGTGTGGTCCTCGCAGCCCGAAATCGAGCAGTACCTGAAAGATATCTCCAACAAGCGTGGTGTCACTCAGAAGATCCACTTCGGGCAGAAGTTGGTCTCCGGATACTGGAGCGAGTCCGAATCTCGGTGGCACCTGCATACCGAGTCGGGCCGGGAGTACGTCGCGCAGTACGTCGTGTCCGGTGTCGGCGCTCTGCACATCCCGAATTTTCCGAACATCCCCGGAATCGACGAGTTCGCCGGCCAGGCGTTCCATTCGGCACAGTGGGACCACACAGTGGATCTCCAGGGCAAGCGGGTGGCCGTCATTGGCACCGGTGCCAGCGCGATTCAGTTCGTGCCGTTCGTGCAGAAGGACGCCGGCACACTCACGGTCTTCCAGCGAACCCCGGCTTGGGTACTTCCACGCAAGAACTTCGCGGTGCCGCCGGTACTTCGGACGCTGCTCAGCAAGATACCCATTACTCGCCGCCTCGCTCGGTGGTCGGTCTACTGGGGCGCAGAGAGCCTGGCCTTCGGGCTCAACGGCCACTCCAACCTTATGCGACCAATCGAAAAGGTGGCGAAATGGAACATCGAGCGTTCTATCACCGACCCCGAGCTACGCCGGAAGCTGATGCCGTCCTACCGCATCGGATGCAAGCGCATCCTGGGATCGAACGACTACTACCCTGCGCTCGCCGCCCCCAACACGACAGTGATCAGCGATCGGATCGAAAAGATCACTGCCGATTCGATCGTCACCCCTGACGGCGTGTCACACCCTGTGGATGTGATCATTTACGCCACAGGGTTCCATGTCACGGACGGGTTCGATCAACTCGCGCTCAAGGGCGCTCGGGGCGAGGACTTGCCGTCGCACTGGCACCGGACGGGCATCAATACCCACCTCGGCATCACCACCGAGGGCTTCCCGAACCTGTTCTTCCTGCTCGGACCTAACACGGGTCTTGGGCACAACTCTGTCGTATTCATGATCGAGCAGCAGATCAAGTACATCATGAAGGCCATCGACGCCGTCGACAGTCGAGGTGCGGAGCGCGTTGATGTGCGGGCTGAGGTTCAAGAACACTTCAACAAGAGCATCCAACACAAGCTCGCCAAGGGCGTATGGACCAACGGCGGATGTACGAGCTGGTATCTGGACTCGCAAGGTGTCAACCGTACGGTGTGGCCCGGGTTCACGTGGCAGTACTGGCGAGCGACGAAAGACTTCGAGCCCGCCGAGTACGAGATCGCCTGACAATCCAACCGTAGGTCATCGAGAAGTGAGTATCCGACAGTGAGTAGTTCGACAGCAGGCAATTACGCGACCCAGGTCGCAGTCGTCACGGGAGCCGCCTCAGGGATCGGGCGGTCCCTTGCCCTCCAACTGGCCGAACGCGGGGCCAGCCTTGCCTTGTCCGACGTCGACGAAGTGCATCTCGAGGAGACGGCGGCCATGTGCCGCACCGCGCATCGGGCGACCGTCGAGACCGCCGTGTTGGACGTGGCAGATCGTGCTGCGTTCCAGGTTTACGCAGAGAGCGTGCAGTCGTCTTTCGGGCGCGTCAACATGGTGTTCAACAATGCCGGCGTCGCCCTCGGCGCCGACGTTGTCGACATGTCCTGGGAGGATTTCGACTGGCTGATGGGCATCAACTTCGGTGGTGTCGTCAACGGGACCAAGGCGTTCCTGCCTTATCTGATCGCCTCTGGTGATGGTCATCTGGTAAACACCTCCAGCGTCTTCGGTCTGGTCGGGATCCCCAGTCAAAGCGCTTACAACGCCGCGAAGTTCGGTGTGCGTGGCTTCACCGAAGCGCTTCGGCAAGAGATGAAAATCAGTCGGCATCCGGTCACGGTGACATGCGTTCACCCCGGCGGCGTCAAGACTAATATCGTCAACAACGCTCGTGGTGTATCCGATATGGGGGCAGATACCGCCACCATTGCCTCGATGTTCAACAACATCGCCAGGACCACTCCGGAGAAAGCTGCGTGCGCCATCCTCAAGGGAATGGACAAGAAGAAGCCCCGAGTGCTGATCGGCGCAGACGCACGTGGCTTCGACTTTGTCGCACGCGTTGTCGGTCCGCGCTACCAGGACATCTCTGCGCCTGTCACACGCGCGGGCTACGCCTTGGCTCGTAAGCGGGGGATCATCAAATGACCCTCGAACAGGAGAATCGGCCGGGCACCACCGCGCGATCGCGAACGCTGACCGTGTCGGAGGTCGTGCAGGAGACCAAGGACTCCGTGAGCATCGCCTTCGAAGTGCCTGACGAGATCGTCGACGATTTCAAGCATCTACCCGGGCAGTTCATTACGTTGAAGATCCCGTCCGACCAGACGGGCCACGTCGCACGATGCTACTCGCTGAGCAGTTCGCCTCATGTCGATGACTTCCGCCTCGAGATCGGGGTGAAGCGCACCGCTGGGGGGTATGCGTCGAACTGGTTGTGTGACAACGTTTCCATCGGCATGGAGGTGACCGTCCTCACGCCATCGGGAAAGTTTACCGCTAAGAGCCTCGACGTCGACTTGCTCTTCTTCGCTGGCGGAAGCGGCATCACGCCGGTTCTGTCGCTGGTGAAGTCGGCCCTGGTGTCGGGCAGTGGCGAAGTTGTCCTGTTCTACGCAAACCGTGACTCCGATTCGATCATGTACGAGCGCCAGCTTGAGCAGATTAGATCTGAATTCGCCGAGCGGTTCACTTTGGTTGACTGGCTTGAGTCGGAGAACGGGATTCCCACATCAGAGGCTGTAGAAAAGATTATTCGTGAACACAAGGGATCGGCGATTTTCACCTGCGGGCCTTCCCCTTTCATGGATCTTGTGGAAAGGTCTGCCGCCGCATGCGGAGTGGATCATTCGGATGTACATCGAGAGGTATTCCAGTCGCTGACGGGTGACCCGTTCGACACCGCAACACTGCGTCGACTCAGTGACGACGAGGGTGTAGCTACGGCCACGGTTTATCTGAACGGAGAGTGCATCACCACGGAGTGGCCACGTAACACGCCTCTGCTCGATGTGCTGCTCTCGCGAGGGCACAACGCCCCGTACTCGTGCCGAGAGGGCGCATGCAGCGCGTGTGTGTGCAAGCTCATCGATGGCGATGTCGAGATGGTGCAGAACAACATCCTCGTAGACGACGACATTGAGGACGGCGAGCGACTCGCGTGCCAGGCACTTCCGCTCACCGACGCTGTGACGGTGAGTTTCGATGACCTCTGACTCCTCGAAAGCTGGCCTATTGTCGCGGCGGTCGCGGGAGGTTCTCTCCAGTGACGGCACGAGGCTGTTTGTCGAGGAGTACGGGCTCGGTGATGATGCGCCGCTGCTGGTGTTCAGCCACGGGTGGGCTTGCCAAGGTCGGTTCTGGAGACCTCAGATCGAGCACTTCGCCACCACACACCGTGTGGTGGTGTATGACCAACGAGGGCATGGCTGGAGCGACCGGGGTCGCGCGCCCTTCTCTTCGTCGGTGCTTGGCGACGATCTCGAGGCTGTCTTGCGCGCTGTCGTCACGTCTAATCGTAAGGCATTGGTGACCGGTCACAGTATGGGCGGGATGTCCATCATGGGTTGGGCTGCCGAGCACCCGGAGTCGGTGCCCGTCTTATCCCGTGGTGCCGTCTTGGCGAGTACCGGCCCCTCGCAGTTGGTGAGTAGATCGACGCTAATTGGGTCGCCACGTCGATTCCGCGCCTCACTGGAGCGGGCATTCGCAGCCGGGCTCGCCACCGCGGGACCGGAGATGCTTGACACTCGCTTCAACCGACGGTTGGTGAAATACGGGACGATGGGTCGACACGCGCCAGCAGACGTTGTGGCTGAGTGTTCCGACATAGTACTGCGGTGCCCCCCTGAGGTTCGGGGAATGTGGGGCAGGGTCCTGGCCACCATCGATGTAAGCAAAGGAATCGACTCACTTACGGTTCCGACGACCGTGATCGTGGGCTCGGCCGACAAGTTGACACCCGCGGTTCATTCCATTGATCTCGCCGACCGACTGCAGCAGCGCCGCCGGTTGCATGAGTTCGTGGCGTTGCCACAGATCGGTCACATGATCAACATGGAGGCACCAAACTATTTCAACGAAGCAGCGGCCCGATTGGACGCAGTCACGGTAGGCGATGGCTTTTGAACCGTCGACCGGACACACATGAGCTCGTGAGACGGCCACGATCGTCGACAGGCCGCGCGTGTCCGAGTTGGGAGGGGTCCATCGAGGCGTACAGCATCGATGGCATCGCCACGGTGATCTTTTTTGCGTCGATGGTGCGCAGCACCTCGGCGGTAAAAATTTCGGCAGCACCATCATCGGGCCGCCTTTCGTCAGGGTCGGCACGAAGAACGCGGCCCCAGCATGCGACAGCGGGGTGCACAACGAGAATTTGGGGTACCCGGCCATTCTCACTCCGAAGAGTTGAATCTGCGTCATCGTGAACATTGCCGAAGCCTCCGATGGCTCCCTTCGGCTTTCCGGTCGTGCCGCCGGTGTATGTGATCGACACGGTGCGATCCGGCGGACGATCGGCTGCTTGAGGGAGGGTGCCGAACCGCTGCGAGCGAACCGAGAGGTTTCAGCGAACGGCTCTCCAGCCCGACTCGCTTGAGAGGACCCTTCCGGGTATTGTTAACCCCATAATGTCATTCGTCCGCCGCGTTTCATTTACTCCATCTCAGGTGCAGCGTCGAGTGGCCGATGCCCGTAGCACCCGCTGGGATGAGCATAGAGTCGAGGTACGCGCGCAGCTGGTCGACGCGACCATACGGATCATCGAACGGTATGGTGCAGGCGTCAGCATGGACGACATCGCTGCGGAGGCCCGTGTATCTAAACCAAAGCTGTATCGCTACTTTGGCGACAAAGCGGGCTTGAACGCGGCGGTGGCGGCGAAACTCGGTGCGTTGATGTGGGATTCGGCGAAAGTCACTATTCTCGCCGACCAAGATTATCTTTCGGTTGACGACATGCTTCGCTCGTCCGTCCAGAGCTACGTCACGCTCGTCGGGCAGTATCCCACGGTCGTCAGATTCCTTATGGCGAATCACTTGTTTCAGTACTCCGGATCGGGAAATGGCGGAGTTGCTGACGAACTGAGGTCGGTGATGGAGGTCGTCGCCGATCGGTTCACTGAAAGTCTTCAGCGTGTTCACGCAGATACTTCGGTCATTCCCTTGGCCGTGGCGTCCATTCTGGGTTCTGGTCTATCTGCGACTCAGTGGTGGATCGACAACGGTCGTGAGCAAGGGGTGGATGATACGTTCTTCGCCGCACACCTATCAGAGACGACATGGGGAATCATCGACGGCGCGGCCGCAACCGTAGGCGTGGCCTTCTCACGCAGTCTGCCATTCAGCCATCCCGGTTTCGCGTCCCGCCACAAAATGGACTGAATCATCCTAGATATCCCAGAATTGTAACTTGTCAAGCTGCGTCGGGTTGTTGCGCGGTGCGGTGTGCCCAAGCGGTGTGTTCGTCGTATTCGGTGCGGTGGCGTAGGCACCCGTGCAGGAGCCCGACAAGTCTGTTGGCGAGTGCGCGGAGCGCTTGGTGGTGGAGGTCTTCGGTAGCACGGTGTTGGTCGTAGAACGCGCGAGCGGCCGGACTCTGGCTGAGGGCGCAGAACGCCCACCGGTCGATGGCATCGTAGAGCCGCCGGTTGCGGATATGTCGAGCCAGTACGGCCCGCTTCTTGCCCGACGCAACTGTCAGGGGTGACGTACCGGCGTAATTCTTGCGAGACTTGGCGTTGGTGTAGCGGTCGACGTCGTCGCTGAATTCACCGAGCCCCGGGCGGCGAGGATGACACCGATTCCTGGCAGGGAGAGGTAGATGGCGGCGTTGCGTGTCAGCGTCCGGGTGTGTTTCAAAATGGCGGGTCAGTTCGGCTTCGAGGTCGCCGATCTGACGGTTCAACTCCGCGATCAGCGCCAAGAGTGCGCCGGCATCGCGCTCGACCTGCGCTGCGAACGCCTGCAACCACGAAAAGCGAACGCTACCGAGCCCGTTTCTGCGCCCGCTGCGCACTCCGCGACGACCTCCATGCAATCTTGGAATTCGATAACGAGGACATCGCGCTGGACGCCCTCCTTCAAGCGTTGGGCGCAACAAATCGACCTCAGAGCACGGTCATCTTGATGCGAGGCGCGCAGGCCTCGCCTGCGGCCGCGGAGCGGCAGAGATTGGGGTCGTCGAAGCATTCGGCCGAGGCAGGTCGGGTGTGAGATAGTTGCATTCGCGAGATGCCCTTCGTGGTGGCTGGAATGTTCCCTAGACAAGAACTATTCTCACACCATCACAGGGCATTTCGTGTTTACGCCCCAGCCAAGGGCAACCTCACCCTGGCAGGGGTCAGGTCACTCTGGTCCCATGCTCATGGCAGACGACATTCGTCGCTCGGATACCGAACCCCGAACGATGTCCACTACAGTTACGGGCAGTCCGCAAACGCGGCCTCAGAATAGTCATCTCCAGGTCCGAAATCCTCGCGGCAAATCACTTCTCTCTTTAAGCTATGTCGGCTTGGTCGATCCTTTAGTGCAGTTGACTTCTGACATAGTGCAGTTTGTCTTTTGAAACTGACAGCGGTGCAGGCCGAGCGCGCGAAGACGCGACAGACTCGGCACAGTTTTTTTCACGACAGAGAGGTCCGACCATGAAGAGAATTCCGGACGAGGTCAGCGGGTCGGCCGGCCCCGCTATCGAGAACTGGGCGCGCTCGTTCTGGAGCACGACTTCCGAGTCGCCTGATCTACCGCCCCACCACCCCGACTGTCTTGGTTGTGGGCCGGAGAACCCGCACGGCCACGCCCTGTCGGTCCAGCGTGACGAGAACGGCGTGGTGGCTCACCATGTGTTCGATCAGCGTCATGTCGGGGCACCCGGGATAGCACACGGCGGCGCGGTGGCGACCGTTCTCGACGATCTGTTCGGCTTCCTGCTCTACACAGTGGGTGAGCTCGCCGTGACGCGGCGTCTCGAGCTCGACTATCTAGCGCCGGTTCTGCTCGGCACTCCATACGTGTTGCGTGCTGCGGTTCGGTCTCGTGATGGGCGCAAACTGGATCTCACGGCCACGATGGACGATGCGCAGGGCCGCTCGGTAGCCACCGCTACTGCCCTGTTCGTGGTTGTCGAGGTCGAACACTTCATGCAGTCCCAAGCCCGAGCCCAACTCCGGGCCACAGACACGAATCACACCGAAGAATAGACATCCTGGCCGACCTTCACCGACGTCCATCACCCGCGGTGGCTGTCGTACGGCTGCGTCTACCTGGTGCAACGACGGCGAGGACGAGTGCCCCTGCGGCGGTCAGGGCCGCCAACGCCAGTGTCGCCTGACCACTTCCGTGTACGAATGCGGCTTTGGCGAACTCGGCCAGCGGCTGGCCAGCTGGTCCTGCGCGGTCGGCGACCTGCAACGCGGCGGCCAGAGAATCGGCCACCGGACCACGGGCAGGCTCGGGTAGCTGGGGCAGAGCCGGCTGGATGTGCTGAACGTAACCGGCCGCGAGCACGCTACCGGCTACCGCAATCCCAATCGCGGCACCGATTTCGCGAGCTGCGTCGTTGACCGCGGCAGCCACCCCGTGCTTGGCCTCAGGAGTGTCCGAGACGATGGCGAAAGTCGCAGGAGCGGTACACAACCCTAAACCCGCGCTCATGATGAGCAAGGGCCACAGCAGGTCAGGGTAAGTCGCCGCGACGGTCAGTCTGCTCACCATCACCAGTCCCGCCGCGATGGTGAGCAGACCTACAGTGGTCATCACCCGCAGCCCAACAATGTTCGACAGCCAGGGTGCAATCACCGAGATCGCGATGAGCGGCACGACCATAGGGGTCAACGCCAATGCGGCGGTGAGTGGTCCATAACCGAGAATCAACTGCAGATACTGCACCAACAGCAAGAACACCCCGAAGGTCACCAGAAACTGGATACAGACAGACAGTGCGCCGGCACCGAAGCCACGGCGGGCGAACAACCGGACATCGAGTAGGGGTGCCGAGGAACGTAGTTCTACGACGACGAACACCACGACCGCGAACAAGCCCACCGCAGTGCTGATGGCGACGAGCGAATCCGTCCAGCCACGGGCCGGAACCTCGATCACAGCGAAGACGATCGCCCCGACTGCGACCACTACGGTCACAGCGCCCACCCAATCGACCGGTGGATGTTCCTGTTGGCGGGACTCCGCGATACTGCATGCCAACCCGGCCAGAACCGCTCCGGCGACGGTCAACCCGACGAACACCGAGGTCCACGACCACTGTTCGAGCAGCACTCCAGCCCCGAGGATGCCCAGGACCGCCCCGGATCCAGCAACCCCGGCCCACACACCTACAGCGCGACCGCGATGCGCCGGTGGAAATCCCGCGGTCAGTATCGACAGCGTCGAGGGCATGACCAGCGCCGCACCCGCCCCAGCCAACGCGCGAGCTGCGATCAGCCACGTCGGGTCAGCGAGAAACAAGGGTAATGCCGACGCGAAAGCGAACAACGCCAACCCCGCCACGAGCACCCCGCGGCGACCGTACCGGTCACCGATCGCTCCGGCAGGCAGAACGAAGCACGCCAGTACCAGCGTATAACCGTCGACTATCCAGGTCAGTTGAGCTTGCGTTGCCCCTGTCGCGACCGCGATCTGTGGCAACGCTGAATACAATGCCGCCATTGCGGCCACCACCAACGCGACCGCCATGCACGACACAATCAACATCCACCACTGGGCACCGCTCCATCGAGCGACGCTGGCAGAGTCGGATCTACGTTCGTTCAACGGCCAGCCTCTCAGTTCGAGACTGATCGTCTCGGTACGAGACTATTAGTATCATAACTCTGCGGGTGTGACAGAATGGTCAAGCGAGGACATGTCTTGTCAGTCAAATGGAGCGGAGCCCGTTCATGGTCGACCCTCCCGTTGCAACCGAGGGCCCGGCCGACCCCCGGCTGGCGCGCTCACGTAACCGGTTACTCGAAGCGGCGGGCCAGCTGCTGGCCACCGGCGGTGTCGAGGCGGTCACCGTGGAGGCGGTCACCCGCATATCGAAGGTTGCACGTGCCACGCTGTACCGCCACTTCGGAAGTACCACCGACCTGCTCGCTGCAACCTTCGAGCGACTACTACCCCCAGTCGACACTGCTATCGATACCGGTCCGCTACGCGAACGTCTGATTTCGTTGCTCACCACCCAAGCCGACCTCATCGACCAAGCTCCGGTGCAGATGACCACGCTGGCGTGGCTGGCAATGGGACCCGTCAACAGCGGCGACGCCAGCCGGCGCGATCTCGATCCTGGCGCGGTGGTCTCACTTCGGGCTCGTGTCATAGAGCAATACCGCAAGTCCCTGGATCAGATTCTCACGGCCCCTGACGCCCGCGCTGTGCTCGGCGAACTCGATACCACCTTCGCCCTCATTCAGCTCCTCGGACCGATAGTGTTCGCTCGCCTTACAGGTCTGCGTCACATCCACGCAGACGACTGCATCCGAATCGTCGACGACTTTCTCGCCGCCCATGCCACAAGTGCCGGATCAAGAACTTCGCGCGACAACAGCCATACGTGGCCAGCCGCGATCCTCAACTCGCAGCCCAACGCCGACCAGTAAGGCTTCGTCGAAGACCGCGCTGCCACAACGTGTGCCGCATCCTTCGATCTCAGTACCCTTGGCCCGGAAGTGAATCCGCATTTCCAGCCTGTCTTCACGACGTATCGATCACCACCCGCGAAAGAGTGGAGTCGACAACTCAAGACAAATCAGTAACCCCACGCTAATAGTGCGTCAATCAGTCGGGGATTACTGCAGCCCTCTTCGGCAACAACCAAACGTAGGCGTAGGAACGCGGAGTGCTAGTGCAGGGGACTTCTGACATCGTGCAGCCGCCTTCTGAAACTGACAATTCGTGTCAACTTCAGAAGACGGCTGCACTCTTTGCAGGCGTTTCGAGGGTGAGTGCACGTGTCTTCTGACATTCTGATGTCAGAAGTGCGGTGCACGGTCGCACGCTCGGCTCTCGGTGACAGGGAGGCTTGTGATGGACCCCGACAAGCTCGACGTCGTGGAGACCGGTGTGCTGACAGCGTCGGGGGAGCGGTGGTCTCAGGCTGAGGCCCGTTTCGCTGTCCTGGCTCCCTTGCTGGAGATGCATCCGGTGCGTTCGGAAGCGGTCGACGATGCCACGCAACGGTTGGGATTGTCCAGGCGGCAGGTCTACACGTTGATCGGCAGGCTCAGGAACGGGACGGGGACAGTCACCGATCTTCTGACGAAGGTCTCGTCGGGAGGGCGTGGCCGCAGCCGAGTGACGGCTGAGGTCGAGGAAGTGATCAGCGATCAGCTCACCCGCTATTTTCTTCACCGCCAGAAGCTGAGTGTCGCTGCGCTGCACAGACGTATAGCACTGGCGTGCCATCGCGCAGGTCTGCCAGTGCCGGCCAGAAATACCGTCACCGCGCGTATCGCCGCGCTCCATCCGGCATCGGTGGCCAGGTCACGCGGAGGACCCGATGCCGCCCGCCCACGTCAGTCCGCCGGCGACAGTCCACCGACGGTTTCGGGGATTCTCGATCAGGTCCAGATCGACCACACCGTCGTCGATCTGATGGTCGTTGACGAGTACGAGCGGCAACCGATCGGCCGCCCCTACCTGACGATCGCTATCGATGTCTTCAGCCGTTCCGTACTCGGGTTCGTCGTCACTCTGGAGCCGCCGTCGTCGATATCGGTCGGGTTGTGCCTGGGCCGCGTGTGCTGCGAGAAGCAGACATGGCTGGAGGCATGCGAGCTCGCGGAGCAGGTGCAGTGGCCGATGGCAGGGAAGCCGAAACAGCTGTATCTCGACAACGCCTCCGAGTTCAAAAGCGAAGCGCTGCGCCGCGGATGCGCCCAGCACGCCATCACACTCGAATACCGCCCTCCGGGCCGACCGCACTACGGCGGGATCGTCGAACGAATCATCGGAACGGCGATGACGGCGGTGCACGAGCTGCCTGGGACCACCTTCTCGAACCCAGCGGACCGAGGAAGTTACGACTCGGACAAGCACGCGGCGTTTACATTGCGTGAGTTGGAGCGCTGGCTGGTCCTGGCCATAGCCTCGTATCACGCGAGCGTTCACACAGGGATTGGGAACACTCCGGCCGCCGTGTGGGCCGGCGAGGTCGCCGCAGTTGGTCACGCCCCTCGTGTGGTGCTCGGCGAAACTGCGTTCCTTGTGGACTTTCTTCCCGTCATCCGGCGACGTCTGAGGCGTACGGGCTTCGTTCTCGATCACGTGCATTACTTCTCGAACGCGCTCAAACCGTGGGTTGCGCGGCGAGAGGATTTGGGGCGGTTCGTGATACGACGTGACCCACGCGATTTGAGCAGAATCTGGGTCCTCGAACCAGACGGTGCCGGCTATGTCGAGGTGCCGTACCGGACGATGTCACATCCCGCGGTGACACTGTGGGAGCACAGAGCTGCTATCTCCCGTCTCCGCGAACAAGGTCGGTCGAACGTTGATGAGAGCGCACTGTTTTCGATGATCGAGCAGATGCGCGAGGTCACCGACCGCTCGCAGAAAGCCACCCGCAAAGCCCGGCGCAACCGTGCCCGCCGCACGCATCTCACCGGCGACGCCGCGTGTGCACCGATCCCGGCGATCCACCCGCCGGTGGAGCCTCGAGCGGACGGCGGCACCGCAACGCCTGTCTTCAGCGACATCGAGGAATGGTGAGGCGATGACCGCATCGACAGGAAGCAGCGACGAACCCACCGAGTCGTCGAGCGAGGATTTGGGGCACCTGCGGGAGTCGGTTCGACCGCTCACCGCACTCGACGACGCGGAGCGGATCCGGTTGATCCGGTCGGAGAGGTGGATCGGGTATTCGCAGGCCCGTGCGGTCATCGACCATCTGGAGTCGTTGTTGTCGTGGCCGGACCGACAGCGTATGCCGAACCTACTGTTGCTCGGTCCGACGAACAACGGCAAGTCGATGATCATCGAAAAGTTCCGGCGCACTCATCCGCCGATCAGCTTGTCCGACCGCGAGCAGATACCGGTGTTGTGCATGCAGATGCCCCCGGACCCGTCACCCGGCCGGTTCTACCTCGTACTGCTCACAGCGTTGGGAACACCGACCAGGCCCCGCAATCGGGTCCACGAACTCGAACAGCAAGCATTGATGCTGCTCCGCGCCACCGGCGTACGGATGTTGATCATTGACGAGCTCCACAATGTTCTCGCCGGCCGCGACAACGTCCGCCGCGAATTCTTGAACGTGCTGCGGTTCCTGGGCAATGAACTACGCATTCCTCTTGTCGCTGTCGGAACCCGCGATGCCTACCTCGCCATCCGGACCGATCCGCAGCTGGAGAACCGATTCCACCCCATGACTTTGCCGGTCTGGACCAACACTGCCGACACCAGATCACTGCTGGCCAGCTTCACCACGAGCTTCCCCCTCCGTAAACCCTCGCACCTGACATCACCGGAGATGACCGACTACCTCCTCACTCGCTGCGAGGGCACCATCGGTGAACTGACAACGCTGCTCACTGCCGCAGCAGTGACCGCCGTCGACAGTGGAGAGGAAGCGATCACCTCATCGGTGCTCATGCGCACTCCGTACGTCGGTCCCACGGAGCGACGCCGCCAGTTCGAGCGCCACCTCGCGTGAACGCGCGGCTCGCGGCGATGCCCGATGATGCGTACGTTCGCCCGTGGCCGCTGCACCCGCCGCCACTGCCAGGTGAGGTCCTCTCGTCCTGGTTGGCCCGGATATGCGAGCTGTATCCGCACATCAAGCCTTCTGATCTGTTTGCAGACCTCGATATCGATTGTGCTGTCGAGGATCTCGACCGCTACACACCGGAGCGGATACTCGCCGAGCTGGCCGGTCGCGGCGCAGTCCCGGTAGAGAGGGTGCGGATGATGACGTTGGCGGGGTGGACACCGTGGCTGCTTGACAGCACCGACCCCGCCGACTGCGACTTCGACATCTACGTCCACCAATTCTCGATCCTGCTACCGGCCGACCTCGCGAGGGAGGATCGACGACGCCGCACACCCACGAGCGACGCATGGTTGCCGTGGGCGAGCACTCCGCGCAGTCGGGCATGCCCGGTATGTCTCGACAGCCTCGAATCCACTGCTGATATCAACATGACTCTGCTGCACCGATATCCGGTGCTGAGCAGCTGCCTCGACCACCGTTGTCGACTCGAACCCTGCTCTGCTTTCCCTGGTCATGCGATCTTCTGGGATCAGGTCCGGTTCGGTTCGGACGAACGGGTCTCGCCCGTTTCGGTTCCCTCAGCGGTCACGGACCTCGATCGGCGCAGCACCGAGGCTCTGACGACGGGATGGGTGGAACTCGGCCCAGGCCGGGTACATGCCGCAGTCTGGTTTCGGCTTCTGCGCACCGTCGTCGACGAGGTGTCCTCGCCACTGGTTCGCACCGGACGGTGGGCCACGAGGCTCGTTGCGATCTGGAGGGCCGCCGGTCGTTCTCGCCCGTTGCGGACAGCGTGGGTTCCGTTCGAGGACCTGCACTGGGACGAGCAGGCGACAGTCCTCGAGGCTGCAGCGATCGGCATTGCGATGGTCGAGAGCGGTGAGATCGATGCCGGCGGTGCGCACGCATCTCTGCTGAGCCCACGACCGTATGAGCCGGTCGATCCTGGGACAGCTCCGACGCGCTCGTCTTATCCCGCACCTGAGCGCGATTTATGGGCTGACGCGCACGCTGCGGCTGAGGCCGCCATCGCGGCAGCGCGCGTCGATCCCGCATCCGCCAGTTCGTTGTACAACTTCCTGCGCTGGGGGTGCCGCACCGCAGCGGAGCTGGATGAGACGGTGCAACTGTTCCTCGACCACGGAATCCCGCTGCAACATCCGCCGACATAGCTATCGCCCGATGGAGCGGGGTCGTCCGCGATGCACGCGCGACGACAGCCGAGAAGGCCGTTTTCGCGCCGGGGTCATAGTCACCAACGGTATTTGTGCGGTGACCGCCGAGAATTTTCCTTCCCGCACTGTCTCCGCGGAAACGCCTGCTCAGCGTGCTTTCGGCCTGAGAAGTCTGTCGGGAGGGCCCGCTACAGTCCAGCCATGACAGATCGCCAGCTCGTAGACGGCCCGACCACGATCCCGGCTGTCGTGCCGGGTGGCGCGGCGTTGTTTCCCGATCTACCGCCCGAGGTTGCGGCTCGGATCGAGCGTTCCATGGCCGCGTCCCGCTCGACCGGTACCCGCCGGGCCTACACCTCGGCGTGGCGACGCTTCGAGACCTGGGGCACTCTCCACGGGCACTACGCGTTGCCGGCGCATCCCGCAACGGTGGCGGCCTATCTCGTCGCCGCGGCCGACACGCTCACCGTCGACGGGACGCGAGCGTACGCACCGGCGACGCTGAGCAAATGGATCGCGGCGATCGCCGACCGCCACCGCGCTACCGGACACGACAACCCGTGCGGGCACGAGATGGTGCGCGCCACCCTCGCCGGTATCCGGCGGGACTACGCGTCGGCGGGGGAGCGGCCCCGCAACCCGCGCGCACCGCTGCTGACCTCCGACATCACCACGATCGTCGACCACGCCCGACGCACTACAGCGGGGTGGGCGTCGGAGGTGCTCGAACGCCGCGACACCGCGCTGCTGCTGATGGGATACACCGGCGCATTTCGACGCAGCGAACTCGTAGCGCTGGAATGCCGCGATGTGCGCCGCGACCGTCTCGACGGTGCGCACGTACGGATCCGAAGATCGAAGACCGACCAGGACGGAACCGGCATCGGAACGGTGAAAGCGCTTCCGTTCACCGACTGCCACGAATCCTGCCCGGTCTGCGCGTGGGTGCGATGGCTGCAGATCGTCGCCGCGTTCGACACCGGGGGCAGAGCCGCCGTCATTCGACTGCTTTCTCGCGCAGCACAATTCGACTCCCATCTCTGCCGCGGCACCCTGCCGACCGCCGAGAAACGGTCGCCGCTGTTCCGGTCTGTCCGCAAGAACGGCAACCTCTCCGACACTGTGTTGTCCGGGGCAGCGGTCCATGCGGCGATCCGCCGCCGCGCAGCTCACGCCGGGTACGACCCCGAGACTGTCATGCAGCTCGGCGGCCATTCCCTGCGGGCAGGATTCGTCACCCAAGCCTTCCGTAACGGTGCCGATGCACATGCGATCATGCGCCAGACCGGGCACACCACACCCGCAATGGTCGAGACATATGCCCGCGAGCACGCCCCTCTGGTCGGCAACGCGGTCACCGAACTCGGTCTATGACCGGGCGTGTGACTTCACCCGTGAACGCCGATAGGGCGACCGGGGTAGATGCTGACCACGACGACTGCACCGGTTCGATTCGACCAGCGGATATCACGAACGTGGCGGTGCCGAAGCGGGATCGGCACACGTGGTCACTGTTCGAGGACTGGTGCACCGCCCATGACGAAACACCACTGGCGGCCTCCCCGGATTCACTTGCTCGGTTCCTCTCGGCGCACCCCGCGGCGTCCACGACCCAGCGCCGCCGGATCGCGGTGATCGACGCCGCCCATTCCCGGCACCTGTTACCCCAGCCGGGCCGTGCGGAGGTCGTCCGGGCTGCGCTGGACGTGGCGCGTACGGCGCGCCTGCACGAGCTGGCAGCCGTGATCGGCGGCGTCATCGCGCGCCTCCCCGAATCCGGTTGGCCGTCCGAACTGTTCGCGCGGCGAGACGCCCTCGTCCTGGTCTTTGCCTCGACCGGTCTGCCGTACACCCAGATCGCGGCCCTGCGGCCCTGCGACGTCACCGCCGATCCGAGGATCGATGCCCTTCGTATCGACACAGGCCGCGGCGTTCGCACCGTCACTCCTCTCGCACTGATGGAGACGGGTATCTCGCCGCGGACGGTGTTCCAGCGCTGGTTGGAGGTGCTGGGCCATCACACGCGGTACCCGAACACTCGAATGCTCGCCGACGCTCTCGATGCCGTGGGCGGTACCGGGCTCAGCGGATTCGACCGGTACGTCGATCCGGCCGGTCGACAGCCGCTGTCGACCGCAATCGACCGGTGGGGTCACACCCCGCTGACTGCGACTGCACTTACCGCCCATGCGGTCGCCGACATCGTTCGAGCGCACCTGGACGGACGAGCACCTGTGCACCGACACCATTCGGTGCAGGCACGGCAGCCGAGCACAGATCTCGTACCCAAGCCCGCCTCGGCTTCGCTACTCGACCCCGGCTACTACGAACACGGGACTCGGGCACGCCGAGACGCACACCAGCTACTCGGTGGCGTCGATTCGACGCTCGACGACGTCGAAGAGCGTGCGGATTCACTGTTGAAGCGGCTTCTCGAATTCGTCGAGGCAGAAGTGCCGCCGTGAGGTCGGCCGTTCGTGCCGCGAAGATGGTCCCTGCACCCGTTCAGGCCGCTTCTGTGGCGTGGAGACGCTCGACGAGACCGGGGTGAACCGATCGATCAGATCTCCGCTTGCGTGAACTCGACTGTGTCGCCCTCCGGTGCACCGACATTCCGGGAGCAATCGCCGGAGGGAACTTCGGTTCGGGTGAACCCCTCAGGCTCGGTGTGCGTACACCACAGTGAAGCCCACCGCTGGCGTGGGCACGAGGACAGGACACGTGATGAGCACTTCAAGGTTCCGTATGGCAACGTCGCTGCTCGCGTCGGCGGCGGTGATCGCCCTCGCCGGGTGCGGTTCCACCGAACCCACCGGTTCGGTGGCGGTGTCGAGCACTCCGGTGTCCACGTCGGCGGACGCGAAGGCTGCGACACCCGATGTGGCACCGTCCGAACCCGGACTGGTGGTGTACGCCAGTAACTACTCTGTGAGTGACACGGTCTCTCGGGTACAGCGCGCGCTGGAGACGGCGGGAGCTGTGGCAGCCACTGTGGATTTCGAGAAGTTGGCACAGGGAGCAGGTGAGACGATCCGCCCGACCACCGTGGTGATCGGGGGGAATCCGAAAGCGGCGTCGCCGTTGATCGCCGCGGACCAACGGGCCGCGATCGACCTTCCACAGAAGTACCTGGTCTGGCAGGCCGCCAACGGAACGGTGTTTCTGGCATACAACTCCGCCGAGTACATCGCGACGCTCGCAGGCATCCCGGTCTCGTCCGACGCCCTCGACGGACTCCGGGCCGGCTCGGCATCGACCGCGTCCGATGCGACGGGATCCTCGGCGGCCGCCGCAGAGGGCACCGATGTGTCCGCAGCGCCGGGATACCTGGTCGAGAAGACCAGTGATGCATCGGTTGCAGCGTCCATTGCCCGATACGAGGCAGCGTTCGCGGCCAAGAATCAGCCCACAGTCGCAACCGTCGATCTCGCGTCCGCCGCTGCCGAGACACCTCTGAGGCCCACCATGGTCACCTACGTCGGTAATCCTGCGGTCTCGACTGCGCTGGTCGGAGCGCAGCAGACCATGGGGATCGACCTACCCGCCCGATACGTGGCGTGGCAGGATGCCGAAGGGATCGTTCACGTGGCTCACCCCGATATCCGTGTACTCGCCGCTCGGCATTCGATCTCGCCGACCAATCCTGTTCTCGACATGGTCGCCGCCGCCACGACCGGTTTCACCGATGCCGCTTCCGGCTCGGGCAGTTAGGTGGACGGTGTCGAATCCGGCTCACAGCACAACCACCAGCTCGTCGATGCGTCCGAAGTCGCCATGTCGGCGCTCTTCCGCGAGCACCAGCACGCAGTGACTCGATTCGTCAGCCGCTACACCCAGACCCGCGAGCAGTGTGAGGACATCGTCCAGGAGACGATGTTGCGCGCGTGGCGCGGGATCGACCGCATCGATGTGACGGCAGCATCGACGCGGTCCTATCTCATGACCATCGCGCGAAACGTACTCACCGATCAGTGGCGGGCGAGCACGAGCAGGCCGACTCTCGTCCACGATCAGATCGCACTCGCCGCCGAGTGCATCGACGACGAATTGGGCGGGGTCCTCGACGGGTGGCTCATAGACGAGTCGCTGCGTCGGTTGTCCGAGGAGCATCGAGCAGTCATCGTGCTCATCTACTACGAGGGTCGAACCGTCTCCGAAGTGGCCGCGCACCTCGATATCGCGGTCGGCACGGTCAAGTCCCGCTCCTATTACGCTGTGCGTGCCCTACGCCGGATCTTCGACGAGTTGGGATTGATTCCATGAGCTCAGCGCACGACGAGATCCGACCACTGCTCGGGGCGTACGTACTCGACGGACTCGAGCGCGACGACCGAGCAGCGGTACGACGACACCTCGACGACTGCCTTGCCTGCCGAACCGAAATCGACGTCCTGGCACCCGTCGCAGGAGTGCTTCGACGTCGCAGGCAGCCAGCAGATCTCTCACCGGTGCACTCGACGGCCGGTGCAGACCAGCGACTCGACCACCTGCTGAGCGCGATGAGGCATCAACGGACCTCCGAGAAGAGGCGGCGGCGAGTGTGGACTGCGGTGTCGGCGACCCTCGTTCTGGGAGTCGCTGCGGCGATCGTCCCGCTCAGTACCCTCGCCCGCTCCGACGATTCGACAACGGTGAACGATGCGGGTGCCCGCCCGCTCGTTCTGTCGAGCACCGTCGGGGCCACAGGTGACCTCGAGCTCACCACGAAAGCCTGGGGCACATCGATCGACGTCGACGTTCAACAACTCCCCGGCGCAGGCATCCTCACTCTGCAAGTGGTCGGCAACGACGGGACTCGACAACAAGCAGCTCAATGGTCGGTCACCGCGAGCCGAGCAGCAGCGGTGACCGGCGCAACGTCCCTTTCTGTCGAGGACATCCACTCGATCGTGATCGACGATCCGGCGGGCAACACGATCGCGCGGGCCTCTCGCTGAGACCGAGTCGTCACGGACACGGGCAGGTTTCGATGCGGTGCCTCGGACAGCGTGTCGGTCGCGTGGCCGCCCGAACGGCTGGACCGCGGTCGAGTGAGATCGGGACGCTGACGACGTACCCCGGATCGACATCCGAGTCCGAACGCGCTGGCTCTGCGTTCGCCGCACCGCATCGGTCCGTCGCTCGTTTTCCGGACTCATTCCAGAAAAGTCGTGCATACTGGTCGATGTGAGCTCATCGTCGAACTACCCGGAGATGCTGCGTAGTGCTGCGCTCCGAGTCACCCGCCCCCGTCTGGCGGTGCTCGACGTGGTGCACGAACATCCGCACGTCGACACCGACACCGTCCACAGAGCCGTTCGGGCCACCCTGCCCGATGTCTCCCGCCAGGCCGTGTACGACGTGCTCCGCGCTCTGACCACCGCGGGACTGGTCCGGCGAATTCAGCCGTCCGGTTCGGTCTCCCGGTACGAGAGCAGGATCGGCGACAATCACCACCATCTCGTGTGCCGCAAGTGCGGCGCGATCGCCGATGTGGAGTGCGCCGTCGGTGAGGCTCCGTGCCTCACTCCGTCGGAGGCCCCTGGTTTCGTCGTCGACGAGGCAGAGGTCATCTACTGGGGCCTGTGCGAGAACTGCTCCACCAGCGTCAGCCCCTGATGTCGCGGCGCGGGAGCGCCGCGGGAATCAGATCATTCACCATCTTCTGGAGGGAAAACTCGTGTCCGAGGACCACACAACACGCGAAAAAGAAATGAACCAGGACCAGCCACAGGAGTCGGGTGGCAAGTGTCCGGTCATGCACGACTCGATGCCGGCACCCGTCGAAGGCGGAAGCAACCGCGAGTGGTGGCCCAAGTCCCTGAATCTGAAGATCCTCAAGAAGAACCCGGCAGTCGGCGACCCCATGGGCCCGGACTTCGACTACGCAGCCGAGTTCAACTCTCTCGATCTCGCCGAGGTCAAGCGCGACATCGAAGCCCTGATGACGAACTCGCAGCCCTGGTGGCCCGCGGACTTCGGTCACTACGGCCCGTTCTTCATTCGCATGGCGTGGCACGCAGCGGGCACGTACCGCAAGCAGGACGGACGCGGCGGTGCCGGAGCGGGCATGCAGCGCTTCGCGCCGCTGAACAGCTGGCCCGACAACGCGAGCCTGGACAAGGCCCGCAGGCTGATCTGGCCGATCAAGCAGAAATACGGCCGCAAGCTCTCCTGGGCCGACCTGATCGTGCTCACCGGCAACGTCGCCATCGAGTCCATGGGCCTGCCGACCTACGGCTACGCCGGCGGACGCGTCGACGCCTGGGAGCCGGACGAGGACATCTACTGGGGCCCGGAGCAGACCTGGTTGGGCGACGAGCGCTACTACGGTGACCGCACCAGCCTCGAGGGCCCGCTGGCCGCAGTGCAGATGGGTCTGATCTACGTCAATCCCGAAGGCCCGAACGGTAACCCGGATCCGGTGCAGTCCGCACTGGACATTCGCGAGACCTTCGGCCGCATGGCCATGAACGACATCGAGACCGCCGCGTTGGCCATCGGCGGACACACCTTCGGCAAGACGCACGGCGCTGCCGATCCCGAGGTGCACATCGGTGCCGAGCCGGAAGGCGCTCCCCTCGAACAGATGGGCCTCGGCTGGAAGAACAGCTACCAGAGCGGCGTCGGCGCGGACGCGATCACCAGTGGCCTCGAGGTCATCTGGACCCCCACGCCCACCCAGTGGGACAACTCGTTCCTCGAGACCCTGTACGGGTTCGAGTGGGAGCTCTACAAGAGCCCAGCCGGTGCACACCAGTGGCGCCCGAAGAACGGCGAGGGCGCGGACCTCGTTCCCGACCCCGCCGATCCCTCCAAGCGTCGCCACCCGTCGATGCTCACCTCCGACATCGCGATGCGCGTCGACCCGATCTACGAGCAGATCACCCGGCGGTGGCTCGACCATCCAGAGGAGCTCGCAGAGGAATTCCAGAAGGCATGGTTCAAGCTCACCCACCGCGACATGGGACCGGTCACGCGCTACCTCGGCCCCGAGATCCCGGCGGAGCCCCTGCTCTGGCAGGACCCGATCCCGGCCGTCGATCACGAGCTGATCGGTGACGCACAGATCGCCGAGCTCAAGCAGGCCATCCTCGGATCCGAATTGACTCAGGAGCAGTTGATCTCGGCTGCGTGGGCGGCGGCGTCGTCGTTCCGCGTCAGTGACAAGCGCGGCGGTGCCAACGGTGGCCGTCTGCGTCTGCAGCCGCAGGCAGGCTGGGAGGTCAACGAGCCCGACGAGCTCGCACAGGTCATCCGCGTTCTCGAAGGAATCCAGCAGTCGTTCTCCGGAACTGTGTCCTTCGCCGACCTCGTGGTACTCGGTGGCGTCGCAGCCGTCGAGCAGGCCGCCAAGAACGCCGGCGTCGACATCACGGTCCCGTTCACTCCGGGCCGTATGGATGCCACGCAGGAGAAGACGGACGTCGACTCGTTCTCCGATCTGGAGCCCAAGGTGGACGGTTTCCGTAACTTCCTGGGCAAGGGCCAGAAGCTGCCGGCCGAGTTCAACCTGGTCGACCGCGCGAACCTGCTCTCGCTCAGTGCACCCGAGATGACCGTGCTCGTCGGTGGTCTGCGTGTACTCGGCGCGAACTACAAGGGGTCGACGCACGGCGTTCTGACCGACAAGGTCGGCACTCTGACCAACGACTTCTTCGTCAACCTCCTCGACATGGGCACCGAATGGGTTCCCGCCGCCGAGGAGGGCATCTACGAGGCCAAGGATGCCGCTACCGGTGAGAAGAAGTGGACCGGAACTCGCAACGATCTGGTCTTCGGCTCGAACTCCGAGTTGCGCGCCATCGCAGAGGTGTACGCCTGCGACGACGCCAAGGACAAGTTCGTCCGCGACTTCGTCGCGGCCTGGGACAAGGTCATGATGCTCGATCGCTACGATCTGGCCTGATTTCTCCATCGAACCCCATCTTCACCCCCGTACCGACTCTCGGTGCGGGGGTGAAATGGGTTCAGCGTCGGAGCCTCGGCGTCGTTGCGAAGTCTCGGTGGGCTGATCTCGTCGCCCCTACATCCTGGGTTGTTCGCCGTGGGTGCGCGACAAGTGTGGGTGGATGGCAGAGAAGCAACTTCTCGAGTTCGTCGAGACCGAGATAGCCGGGCGTGGCCGGTAGTTCGTGCCGCGAGGATGGTGGTCCTTGCTCCCGTTCAGGCCACTTTCGTGGCGTGAAGACGCTCGACGAGACCGAGAGTGAACCGGTCGATGTCCTCGATGGAGAAGCTCTCGTCACCGGTGATCACGAGCGAGGGCCGGCGCAGAAAGTGCTCGCCGCCGATCGGGACGCTCACCAGTTCCAGGGCGCGTTGGATCCATCGAACCGGCCGGATCGACGAGGCGACGTGATCGGCGAGGAGCAACGTTCCACCCGGACGCAGCACCCGCGACATTTCCGCGAGCGCGATGTCCGTGGCGGGGATGGCGCAGAGTGAGAACGTGCACACCACGGTGTCGAAGGATGCATCGGGAAAGTCGAGAGCATGAGCGTCCCCGAGCGTCAGGTGCGCATCCGGTCTGACGTCGGCGGCGCGAAAGTGTGCCTGCGCGAGCATGTCCGGACTCAGCTCGATTCCGGTCAACGATGTCCCCGCCGGGTAGTGCTCGAGATTGAGTCCCGTTCCCACTGCGACCTCGAGAACCTGGCCTCGGGCGCGACTGCAGATCCAGGATCTGGTGTCGCGGAAAAGGACTCGGTCGAGGAAGGTCATGTGCTTGTCGTAACCGGCCGCTTGCTTGTCCCAGAATCGTTGCCATCGGGCGAGACGGTGCGTCGAATCGCCGACCATCGCTCAGTGCTCCCGGCCGGGAGCGATGGGTGCCGCGGCGGTGCGTGAGGCCTCGGACTCGGGGTGCGCCGCCAGATAACGCTTCTTGACCAGCTCCGATTCCTGCGCTTTACGGGAGTTCGTGAGATCGCGGGGCAGCATGTGTCGCACGAGGCGGCGTTGCCGATTCTCTTCCATGTACGAGGCGGTGAAGAACAGCGAGAGCAGGACCGCCAGAAGCACCATGGAGCCACTCAACCACAGTTCACCCGGAAAGAACATGAACACGGCGTAGATGGGAAGAAACGGAACCTGGCCGCGGATCAGGTGCCGAACCACGGCGTGATTGCCCGTCAGATCGTTGGCCACCCAGTCCGTCATGGTCGAGGGCAGAGTGCGGCCGAAGGCGTAGCCGACCCACTGCCACGGCAAAGGGCGGGTCCTGTTGCGGTTCACCGGGTCGGGGTCGCTGTGCTCTGACGCATCCCCAGCCGCTTCATCAACAGGCTGGCCGGGCACCATCCGACTGCGGAATACAGCAGCAGATTCCCGCCGACGAATGCTGTCAGGACATGCCAGCGGCGGTCGTGAAGGGAACCGGCGGCGAGGCTGGCAAGGACCATGGTGCCCGCCAGCGCGGGGACTGCGCGTTCGATACTCGGTCCGCCGGGGCCGGTGAGGGTGTCGGTGCATGACATGCGGTAGATCCTCGCTTCTCTGCGTGTGGTGCGGTCGTCCGTGCATACCCTAGGGGGTAGATACGATGATACCAGCATACCCCTGGGGGTACTGTGTTACGGTTCCTCCATCTTCCCGACCAGTAAGGACACGATGTGAGTTCCACCGACGTTCGAACCGACGAGAGTTCTGCAGACAACTCGCCGCCAGGAATCACCGGCGGGCCGTTGGCGCGCTTCGGTGCGCGCATGGCAGGCAACTTCAAGTGGGTGGTCACCGCGTGGCTCGTGGTCATCATCGGATTGGGAGCGTTCGCCCCGTCGGTGTTCGGATCCCTCGCCGGTGCCGGGTGGCAATCCAACGGATCGGAGTCGGTCCAGGTTCGCGAACTCGCACAGGAGCACTTCGGCGGGAACTCCTCGGCCGCGATCCAGGTGGTCGTGCATTCGGACACCGAGCAGGTGACCGATCCCGCTGTCGCGGCGGTCATTTCCGAGGTCACCGACATTCTGGCCGCCGATTCGCGGATTTCCGAGGTGATCCCCCCGCAACCGGGAATGTCGATCAGCCCCGACGGACACACCGGGATCCTCATCGGTGGAGCGAACGGGACCACCGACGAGATGGTGAAGGCCGTCGACGATCTCAAAGGTGAGCTGACCGCAGCCTCCACGGACTCGATCGAGGTCTACCCGACCGGAGCATCGGCACTGTGGAGTGACTTCAACAAGGCCAACCACGACGCGATGATCAAGGCCGAAATCATCTCCTGGCCCGTCACATTGGCGATCATGGTGCTCGCGTTCGGATCGCTCGTCGCGGCAGGTCTGCCCTTGCTGTTGACTCTGGCCGGCCTCGTCGCATCCGCGGGTGGTCTGGTTCTGCTCAACGAAATCACACCGATCTCGGTGTGGGCGATGAACTTTGCGATGATGTTCGCGCTGGCGCTCGGTATCGACTACGCGCTCTTCCTCGTCGTCCGATTCCGGGATGCGCTCCGCAAGACCATCGACGCCGGACGGATCGACCCCCAGCGTGCAGTGGCAGAAACGATGGACACGGCAGGCAAAGCAGTCCTGCTGTCCGGCCTGACCGTGCTGATCAGCCTGTCCGCCGTGCTTCTGGTACCTGCACCTGCGGTACGCACGATGGCCGTGGGCATCATGCTCGCGGTGGTGTTCGTTCTCGCGGCCACCCTCACACTGCTCCCCGCAGTTCTGGGCAAGCTCGGACCGAAGGTCAATGCCGGCTCCCTCCCGTACGCGAAGCGACAGGTGCACCGCTCGCCGAAATTCGCGACCTGGGGTCAGTTGCTGCACAAGCATCCGTGGCCGTTCGCCATCGGCTCCCTGCTGATTCTGGTGGCGCTGTCGATTCCGGCACTGGGTCTCAAGGTCGCCATGCCGTCCATTTCGGTTGTCCCCGAGGACGCTCCGGTCCGCCAAGGCTACGAACTGGTGCAGGCACAGATGGGCGAAGGCGCACCAGGCATGCTGCAGATCATCGCCCCCACAGCGGAGGCAGAGCAGACCGCACAGATCGCAGCGAGCGTCGACGGCGTATCGATGGTGACGCCGCCCATGCCCGCCATGGACGGATCCGATTACGTCATGCTGCAGGCCATCCCGAACGTGGACCCGTCGGACCCCGCACTCGAGACCACACTCGACGCCTTGCGCGCCGAGCTGCCCGAGGGAGCGATCGTCGGCGGTGCACCCGCGGAGAACCTGGACCTACAGACCGCGTTGAACGAGTACCTGCCGATCGTGGTGTCGGTGATCCTCGTGCTCGGATTCCTGCTGCTGCTGATCGCGCTCCAGGCACCGCTGATCGCCCTGCTGGGGACCGTGGTCAGCCTGCTGTCCACCGGCGCAGCATTCGGTGTGGCGAAGCTGATCTTCCAAGACGGTCACGGGGCGTCGCTGCTCGGATTCACCCCGCAGGGATTCCTGAACGGTTGGGGCCCGGTGTTCTTCTTCGCGATGATCTTCGCAATCGCGATGGACTACACGGTGTTTCTGCTGTCGAGCGTCAAGGAACACTACGAGAACACCGGTGATCCGCACGGTTCTCAGGTCGACGGAATGGCGCATTCGGGTCGGGTGATCTTCGCGGCGGCAGCGGTGATGATCGCGGTGTTCTTCTCGTTCGCGCTCGCCGAACCACTGCCACCCAAGGAGATGGGCATCATCCTCGGCGTCGCCGTACTGCTCGATGCCGTACTCATTCGACTGGTCCTGCTACCGGTGCTGCTGCGCCTGACCGGCCACGCCGCATGGTGGTCACCGACGTGGCTGCGAGCGGCACTACCCAAGATCGGCTTCTCGCACAGCTGAGACGCTCGCACCGTCGAAATGCTCAGCATAGTGGTGGCCGACACCGTCCGGCGTCGGCCACCACGACCATCGTTACCCCTAGGGGTAACCTGGAGTTTCATCGAACGAAGGACTGAACGACATGACCGGTGACGCCGAAAGCATCGCGTTGGTATTGAACCGTCTGCGGCGTGCGCAGGGTCAGCTCGCCGGGGTTATCTCGATGATCGAGAGCGGCCGTGACTGCAAGGACGTCGTCACCCAGCTGGCCGCGGTGTCGAAGGCTCTCGACCGGGCAGGCTTCAAGATCGTCGCCACCGGACTCCGTGAGTGCATCACCGGGGCGGAAACAGGGGAGAAGATGAGCGAAGCGGAGCTCGAGAAGCTCTTTCTCGCCCTCGCCTGACAACGGTCCGATCACCCCCGCATCGATGCACGGGGGTGATCGGACCGAGGCAGGACAGCCGGTTCGAGATGGGGTGCTCGGGCCCGCGACGTGTCAGCTCCTGCGCGCTGGACCGGGATGCTCGGGTGGGCGGGTGAACACCACACGAGCCCAGAGAACGGTGGACAGCAGGGCTGCCACCGCCCCCAGATACAGGCCGATCGATGGACCCGCCACCGTCGCGGTCGGTGCCAGTGACTGCCGAGCCCAGATCGCGAGCACACCGAACACCGTGGTGACACCGTTGCCCGCCAAAGCCAGAGCGGCCCACCGAAAACGCCGAACCAGACGCGCGATCGAGGCCGCTACGACGGTGAACGTGAGAGTGAATGCGGTGAACAGTGTCGCCAACACACCCGCTGATTCCGCGTCGGCGCTTTCGGTGCGCAGAAGAACGTCGTACCCGTGTGCGCCGCCGGTGTGCGGAAGCACCACTCCGAGCACGGCCGCCGACACCAGAACGAGCAGATACGGGGTGACCCGGGTGATCACCACCTCCGGTATCACGCGTCGTTCGATGGCCTCGAACACCGACCGATAGTGGCTCAGGTCGCCCTCGCGGTCGTAACTGTGCGGCGGTCGACCGTTCACGCTCGGCCGGTGAGAATGGCATTCCAGTACAACGCCGGCAGTCCGCGTCTCTTGAGGAACCACATGTCGCGGCGTTCGCGGGTGGTGTCGATCAGCGGTATCGAGGGAGCCGGCTGCATCGTGTAGTCGAACTCGGCCAGAAGCATCGTCTTACGAGAGGTGGTCAAGGGGCAGGAGGCGTACCCGCCGTACTGTGCGGTCAGTGGACGGCCGGCGATGCTCGCCTGCAGGTTCTCGGCGACCACGGGTGCTTGCTTGCGGATGGCGGCACCGGTCTTGGAATTCGGTGACGATCCGGCGTCACCGAGGGCGAAGACGTTGTCGAATCTGTTGTGACGCAGTGTGTTCTTGTCGATCTGGACGTATCCGGCTGGATTCTCGGGGTCCGCTATGGGGCTGGCCTTGATCCAGTCCGGTGCAGATTGGCGCGGTACGACGTGGAGCAGATCGTAGGGTAGCTCGTCGGTGGTACCTGCACTGTTGTCGGTGATCGTCACCGACCGGCCGTCCGGATCGACAGCGGTGACTTCGCTGTTCTTGCGCACCTCGATGCCGTAACGCGCCACGACTCGTTCGAGCTCCTCGGCGAACACCGGTACCCCGAACATTCCGGGTGTGGGCAGGACGAGGACAACTCGGATGGCATCGAGCACGCCCTGCTCGCGCCAGTAGTCGGCCGCGAGGTACGCGATCTTCTGCGGGGCACCCGCGCATTTGATGGGGCCGGAGGGCATCGTGAACACGGCGGTGCCCGACCGCATCTTTTGAATCATCTGCCACGTCTTGGGTGCGAGATCGTAGCGGTAATTGCTCGAGACCTGCGGGGTGTCGATCGATTCGGCCATGCCGGACACCGAATCCCAGTCGAGCTGGATGCCGGGGCACACCACCAGGTGGTCGTAATGGATCGTAGTTCCCGAGGAGGTGCTGACCGTCTGGGCATCGGGGTCGACCCCCTCGGCGCGATCCTTGATCCAGCCGACGCCCTGGGGCATCACCGACGCCTCGCTGCGCGCACTCTCCGAGGCCGGGGCGCGGCCTCCACCGACGAGCGTCCACAAAGGTTGGTAATAGTGGGTCTCTGCCGGCTCGATGATGCCGATGTCGGTCATTCCTGCTCGCCGCAAACGTGCCGCGAGCGAAATACCGGCGTTGCCTCCGCCGATGATCGCGACTTTGTGGTCGATGGTGTGCGCGGACATGTGGTCCTCCTGTTCGAGACACGAGCTCGGTGAGCGCTGTCTCGATTTCGGTTGATGCCGGGTGGTTCAGCTCGACGTCGGTGTGGGCGCGAGCCGTGTGGTCACAACATTGGTGGTCATTGAAGCCAGGTGCACTGCATCCACAGCAGTCGTGCTGGAAGGTCATTCCGGCGTTCGAGCAGGTGGTGCAAGGACACGTGCCGAGGTGTACGTCGCCCTCTCCTTGATTGATCGTACGGATGTACGTACATTATGGAAGAGGTTAGTCGCCAATACCGACAAACGCCACACTCGGGACGAATGAAATTTCCTCGTCCGCCCCGAGTCGGCGAGTGCCGGACGGCTGAGGAGGACGTGATGATCGGCAACCACTGCGATGTCGCTGTGAGTCGTTGCGCCTCGCTGGATCGGCCGGTTCCCGCGCCCCTGGGTGTGCGTCGGTATTTCGACCCACTCCACCTCCGCCCCGTGAGATCGGTTCCGTGCGCCGCGGCGCACAGAACCTCCTGAAAATACCCCACGGGGTACCATGAATTTTGAGACCTGTACGGACGCCACCACGATCGACAAGGAGATTTCGATGCTTCTCGAACGCATCTACGACGAAGACCTCGCCCAAGCCGGATACTTCATCGGCTGCCAGGCCAAGGGAGAGGCAGTGGTGGTCGACGCCCGCCGCGACATCGGTGTGTATCTGGACCTGGCCGATCGGCATGGCATGACCATCACCGCCGTGACCGAGACCCACATCCATGCCGACTACCTGTCCGGCACTCGCGAGCTGGCCAAGGCCACCGGCGCGACCACCTACGTCTCAGGAGAGGGCGGCGACGACTGGCAGTACGGCTTCGAGGCCGAACGCCTCCACGATGGCGACACGCTGGCCCTGGGGAACATCACCGTGCAAGCTGTTCACACGCCCGGTCATACCCCGGAGCACCTCTCGTTCCTGGTGACCGACGGTGCTTTCGCCGATGCTCCGGGATACATGTTGACGGGCGACTTCGTCTTCGCCGGCGATCTCGGCCGCCCGGACCTACTCGACGAAGCTGCAGACGGTGTCGACACCCGTTTCGAGGGTGCCAAGCAGATCTTCCGCAGTCTGAAGCGGTCGTTCGTCACGCAGCCGGATCATGTCCAGGTCTTTCCGGGTCACGGTTCGGGCAGTGCCTGCGGAAAAGCTCTCGGCGCGTTGCCGTCGACCAGCGTCGGCTACGAACGCCGTTTCGCTTGGTGGGCCGGGTATGTCGAGCGCGACGACGAGCAGGGCTTCGTCGATGAGATGCTCGACGGTCAACCGGATGCACACGCCTACTTCGGCCGGATGAAGCGTCAGAACAAGCAGGGCCCGGTCGTTCTCGGGCCGCTGTCTTCCTTGCGCGAGTACGACTCCGCAGAATTGGCACGCGCCCTTGACTCCGACGAGGTCGTCCTCCTCGACACCCGCGGCCAAGATGAGGTGCACGCCGGCGCTGTCCCCGGAGCGCTCAACATCCCCGGCATCGGCAAGGCAGCCTCGTTCGGTGCCTGGGTCTACGACCCCGAACGAGAGGACACTCCACTGGTGGTGCTCGCCGAGGACCACGCCGTCGCCGACGAGCTACGTGATCACCTGCTGCGGGTCGGCATCGATACGGTGACCGGGTACGTCACGAGTCTACGAGGGCTCCCCATGACGACACCCGAGACGATCGGTGCGGACGAGCTGGATTCGTTCGACCCGGCAATGGTGCTGGACGTGCGCAACAAAACCGAACACGCCGACGGCCACATACCTGGCTCCGAACAGCTCAGCGGTGGCCGATTGCTGTGGAACCTCGACGGACTGCCCACTGGCGGTCCGATCGTGACCTACTGCCAGAGCGGCGTCCGTAACGCGGTCGCAGCCAGCGCCCTGCGCCGCGCCGGCTACCGAGTTGTCGAACTCGAGGGCAGCTACGCCGCCTGGGCCGCGCGCAACCTCGAAACAGTCTGATCGAACACGCCCGAATCGGAGGCGGTGGTGCAGTCCGCCCCCGATTCGGCCCTGCGCTCGCCCTGTCGGCTCGCCGCGCCACCGACGGTAGAGCAAACCCCGGGGGGAGCAGACCCGGGCGACAGGTCTGACTCCCACAGGAGCTCGTTCGTGCTCGGCAACGACTTTCTCGATGCGAGGGTCGTCTCGTTGCGTGCCGACGATGCCGACGGATGGTCCGTCGGGGACGGGAGAGCTGACGGCCCCGAGATCCTCGGTTGACATCGCTTCGACGCGGAGAGAGCATCACTCCCGTCTGTACGGATGTACGTACATTTGTTGTACAGTAGCCCCAAGGGTCAGCAGCCGGCGGCTCGAATTCGGATTCCGACACAGATCGACAGGAGGGCCTCTGATGGTTGAACCCGATCGTAGTGCCGTGCTCGACCGTTCCAGTGCGATGCCGCTGTGGGCGCAACTGCATGCCGATCTGGTCCGCCGAATCGGCGACGACGAATTCGCCGGATCCGAGTTCCCGGGTGAGCATGCGTTGACGACGAGCTACGGAGTGAGCCGTCACACCACCCGCGAGGCCCTGCGGCACCTGCGGAACGAAGGAATCTTGATTGCAGAGCGTGGCCGGCCCTCTCGGTTGGCGGCTCCGCCGGTGATCGAGCAGCCACTCGGTGCGCTCTACAGTCTTTTCGCTGCCGTGGAAGCCACGGGTGTTGCCCAGCACAGCGTGGTGCGTGCACTCGAACTGCGGACCGACCCCGCGGTGGCCGCTACCTTGCAGGTCGGTCCCAAGGCTCCGCTGCTCTACCTGGAGCGCATCCGTATGGCAGGGACCGTGCCGTTGGCGCTCGACCATGCCTGGTTGCCGGGGGATCTGGCACGCGACCTCCTGGATGCGGACTTCACTCACACGGCTCTCTACATCGAGCTCGAGAAACGCTGCGGCATCCGCCTGACCGGTGGCCGCGAGGACGTCACTGCCGTCGTCCCGGATCCGGAGGCTGCGGCAGCACTCGAACTCGACTCGAAGACCGCCGCGCTGTCGATCCGCCGCTTGGGTTGCATGAATTCCCGGCCGGTGGAGTTGCGGCACACAGTGATTCGAGGAGATCGGTTCACCGTCTCGGCCACGTTCTCACCGAGCGACGGCTATCGCTTCGTGCCGGCCACGCCGCTGCACGCCCTGTAAGCACCCACTGATCGAAGGAGCGTTCTTCATGACTGAAGCACCACCGGAAGCCGATCCGGCCGCCGCACACGCACTGATCGCCGAATCGGGAGCCATCCTGATCGATGTCCGCGAGGACGACGAATGGGCAGCCGGCCACGCCCCGGACGCCGTCCACGTACGCCTCGGCGATCTCGATCCTGCTGCCTATCCTCCCGAGCAGAAATTGGTCGTGGTGTGCCGCTCGGGCGCTCGGTCGAGCAAAGCTGTCGCGGCCCTCACCGATGCCGGTCGCACGGCGCACAATCTGTCGGGCGGAATGAAGGCGTGGCACGAAGACGGCCGCCCTGTGGTCCGTGATGACGGCACGCCCGGCTCAGTAATTTGACATGGTCGCCATCCTCGCGATCGCAGTCGCC